>JAYVEF010000364.1:0-2198 GCA_043748965.1 Burkholderiales bacterium | reverse complement strand
ACGCGGAACTGTCGGCAAACTGGCTTTGATAGGCCCGACAGGCTGCCGGTATCTTGCGGATGAAAGACAAGCTGCTTACGTCAAACGCGGCTGGAACCACCCTGGCGACGCCTTCATGCAGGACGCAGAGGGCTACTTTTTTTACCAGGCCCGCGATGACGACATGATCATCACCGCAGGCTATAACGTCGGCGCACCAGAGGTAGAAGACGCATTGCTGAAGCACCCGGCGGTGGCTGAATGCGGCGTCGTCGGCATGCCGGACGACGAGCGTGGCATGGTGGTCAAGGCATTCGTGGTCCTCAGGACCGGGCATCCGGCAGATGCGCACACCGTAAAAGCCTTGCAAGACCACGTCAAGGCAATACTGGCGCCCTTCAAATACCCCAGACAAATAGCATTCGTCGACAAATTACCACGCACCGAAACAGGAAAGCTGCAGCGCTACAAGCTGCGTACAACATGAAATTCAGCAAATCAAAACTTATACGCTTTCATCATTGCGATCCTGCCGGCATTGTTTTTTATCCGCAGTTTTTTTACCTTCTACATGAAATTCAGGAAGATTTTTTGGCGCACATCGGGTTTCCCGAGCATGTCTTGATTCAAGCCGGAACAGGCGTGCCGATTGTCGATTTAAAAACTGAATTTCTGGGCATGTGCCGGCATGGCGACCAAATAAAGATAAGTCTGGGTCTTTCAAAAATCGGCAACAGCAGCATTGGTATGGACTACGAAATTCACAGTGGCTCAAAACTCCAGTTGCGCGCCATAGCCGTCGTGGTGCATTCAAAAGTGCCCGACGGAAAGCCGATACGTATTCCGGACGACTTACGGCTCGCCCTACAACCCTATCTTCAGAAGAATCCACAAGAAGCATGATGCATAAGCTCCAACCCCCAGACTGGGCGCAGCCGAAAGGCTATGCGAATGGCGTTATGGCCCGTGGTTCGCTGATATTTGTAGGCGGTCAAATCGGCTGGAACAGCGCGCAGCATTTTGAAAGCGATGACTTTATTGCGCAAACCCGGCAGGCACTCGTAAATATTGCGGCGGTGCTGAAGGCTGCCGGTGCAGGCCCCGAGCATATGGTCCGCATGACCTGGTATGTCGTGGATCGGGTCGAATATGTGGCGCGTCTTAAAGAACTGGGCACCGTGTATCGCGAAATCATGGGGAAAAATTTCCCCGCCATGACTTGTATCGAAGTTGCCGGTCTGGTCGAGGATCGTGCGCGGATCGAGATTGAGGTGACCGCAGTGCTGCCAGACTAAGACAGAACGCCTCCTGCTTTCAGTCAGTCGCGGCAAATCAGGAGGTAACTTGATCCACCTTTTTATTGATCGGCAATTTCTCTACTTTGCCGTACCAGTTACCTCAATAGTCACGCGGCGATCAGGCTGGAGACACTGTATCAATTGGTCGCGCCCGATACCGGCGTCGCAGTACTTGCTGACTGGATCGCGTTTTCCTTTGCCTTGAGCTGTGGCGACAGCAGACTTCACACCAAGAGATTCCAGGTAGGCCCGCACAGTTTTGGCGCGCGCTTCCGACAGTTTTTCGTTGTAGTCGTCAGAACCGAGGCGATCGGTGTATCCGAACACCGTCAGCGTCTGGATGGACGTGTAGGCCTTGAGGCGCTGCGCAACATCAGTGAGACGCTGTCTGCCACCCGGAATCATGTCCTCGGTGCCTGATTTGCCAAACTTGAACAGCGTGTCTGTCAGCAACACGTAGGATTCGCGGCCTGTCGCAGAAGTTCCGGCAGGCACGTCTACGGGAACAGCGCTTCTTGCAATCAGCACACCTGACTTGGGCTGTAGGCAGCGATCGGCCTCAATTTTTGCAGTGCGCAGCGCGTCTTCTGCCATCTGGATCCACGGAGTCGCCTGTCGCCAGCCGGTTTGCTGGTCAGCATGACCACCTCGAACTAGGCGAATTTCAGCGCAGGCGACGGTGCGCGCGTTACACGCCATGGAGGCTGGCTGGCTTTTGTAGTCGCTTAACTGAGCCCAAAGGTCATCCCGGAGCTTCGAGCTCCTGGCTATCAAAGGCGTTTCATAACCCGTCCGCGCGTTTTTATCCGCTTCGAGCGCCTGTGCAATTTTTACGGCCTCGGTAAGCGCTTCCTCAATGTAGCCGGTACGGTCGTTTTCCTGGTACTGCGACTTTGCCGTATCCAGCCAGCATTGCGCCTT
>JAYVEF010000363.1:0-2205 GCA_043748965.1 Burkholderiales bacterium | reverse complement strand
ATATCTATCGACATATCTGCCCAGCGATAAATCGGCAAGAAACAGGGAGCAAAAATCAGCCGAAATCCCTGCCTGCCATTCGCCTGACGTCGCCCACAAATCGTGGGGTAAAATTTGAGTTTGCTTCCAGACACCCGCTACTTCACAAACAAATGACGCCCGCACTACTTTGTTACCTCTGTTCTCCGCTGCAAACATGCGCGATTACATGCTTTTGTGAACTTCGATTGAGCCGAAGCACGACGCAGTGCGAATGTTGAATCAAGTGCGCGACCCGACCGGAAACACGGTAGATTCGCGGCTTCGCTGCATCACAACCCGCTGCTTCCACGCGCCTGCGATGGCCTTGGCTGTGGCCGTTGCATTCGCCGTTGCATTCGCCGTTGCATTCGCCTTTGCCTTTGCGCTGTTTCTGATATCGCTCGCGTCACCAGCCCATGCGCAATCCGTCAACCCACCGTCAGCGCGCCCGCTTCTCCCGGACACCGCCGGGGCGCTAAAAACCGCCATCACGCAATACAAAATCGATCTCTGGCAGACCGAGCAGGGGCTTCCTTTGAATACGGTTCAAGCGATGTACCAGACGCGGGCGGGCTATCTCTGGGTGGGGACGGCAAGTGGATTGGCGCGATTTGACGGGATACGCTTTGCGACATTTGAGTCCTCGGCCGTACCCGAACTGGGCACGCGACCTATTTTTGGTTTTATGGAGGATACCGACAGCAATCTATGGATTGGGCATAGCCGTGGCGCGGCTCGCTACCGCAATGGGCAAATGGAGCCCGCGTTTGCGTCCGCCTTGACCGAAGGACGGCGGGTATGGGCATTCGCGCAGGCGCGAGACGGGGTGATTTGGGCGGCGAGCGAAAACGGCTTGCTGCGCTGGGAAAAAGGTAAGGGTGTTACCCGAGTGTACAAAGAGGCCGATGGGCTGCCCACGCTACGGCTACGTACGCTCGATTTTGACCGTGACGGCACGCTGTGGATCGGCACAACCGGTGGGGGCCTAGTCTCGTTTGCGTCGGAAAAATTTACGGTGATGAATCCTGCGAATGGATTTCCCCATGCCGAGGTCAGGCATGTTCTGGCCGATCCCGCTGGCGGCATTTGGGCGGCGACTGCCGGGGCGGGATTGGTTCACGTTGAACGCGGGCAGATCAAAACCTACACCGTGGTGAACGGACTGCCGACTGACCAGCTGACCTACCTTGCGCGCGATAGGAGTGGATCGCTATGGATTGGAACTTGGGGCGGCGGGGTGGTGCGGATGCTCGACGGACGCTTTTCGACACTCTCAACCGCAGGGGGATTGGCGGGCGACCAAATCTGGGCGCTTCAGGTTGACCGCGAGGACAGCCTCTGGATCGGCACCTGGAATGGCGGCATGAACCGACTGAGCAACCGTGCGTTTGGCGTGTTCGGCCAGCCCGAGGGATTGTCGAGCGATAACGTCCGGTCGGTCATGCACGCCCGCGATGGTGCAACCTGGGTAGCGACATCCGGCGGTGGGGTTAACCGGATCGAGGGCAACAACATCAAGACCTTCACCAAGGCCGATGGGCTGGCGACCAATGAATCCTCCAGCGTATTTGAGGATCGCGAGGGTGCAATCTGGATGGGCTCATACACCGAAGGTGTAACTCGAATGAGTCAGGGAAAGTTCGATAAGTTTGGCATCGCACAAGGACTGCCGAACGTCGATGTTCGCGTGGTGATTCAGGATCGGGCAGGCATTATTTGGGCAGGCACCAAGTCCGGGCTGGCGCGTTTTAATGGCAACGGCTTCACGGCGGTGCGCGAGGCCGGCGCGCCGCTGGAAGGCGTGATGACGATTCTTGAGGACCGCAGCGGCACGCTCTGGATCGGCACATCGGGCCAGGGCTTGGTTCGCTACCGTGACGGCATCTTCACAACCCTCACGCGCAAAGATGGTCTGGTTTCGAACTGGATCCTGGCGTTATACGAGGACGCGGCTGGTACGCTGTGGATCGGCACCAACGGCGAAGGAATGAATCGCCTCAAGAATGGGCAGATCAGTGCTATTCGCATCACAGATGGACTGTGGGACGGAATCGCACAGGTCATCATCGAAGATCATGCAGGTAATTTTTGGATTACCTGCAATCGCGGTTTCTACCGCATTGCGCGCGCCGAACTGGACGCATTTGCGGAGGGGCGCATTGCGAACGTGAGCTCAACCGGGTT
>JAYVEF010000362.1:0-21026 GCA_043748965.1 Burkholderiales bacterium | reverse complement strand
CAACGATTTCAGCCGATGACGAAAGCCAGCATTGCCGCTTCAGTCGCGGATTTCAAGCGCCCGATTCAGGCTCAAAGCGCCCAGCGTGCAGGCCGCGCCTGAAATCAAGTAGAGGCTGACATAGGCCAGACCGAAATGCGCTGACAGCCCGAGTGCCACCAGCGGGGCAAATCCGGCACCAACCAACCACGCCAGATCGGAAGTCAATGCGGCGCCGGTATAGCGATATCTTGATGAAAAGTTTGCCGTGACTGCGCCTGCAGCCTGACCATAAGACAAACCCAGCAAGGCGAACCCAAGCAGGATAAAGATATTCTGGCCGCTCATACCGCCGCCCATCAGCGTTGGTACGAAACCGCTCAACACAGCAACCAAGACCGCCGAAACCCCCAGAGTATTGCGCCGTCCGAAGCGGTCGGCGATCAGTCCTGAAAGCACTACGCACACCGCCATCAGTGCCGCCCCGATGACCTGAATCACCAGAAAATCGCTGATCGAGCGCTGTGAATACAGGCTGATCCACGACAGGGGAAACACCGACACCAGATGAAACAGTGCGTAACTGGCGAGTGCGGCCAGCGCACCGATGACCAGATTAGCGCCCTGCGAGCGAATCATCTCGATGGCATTAGTCGGTTCGAGTTCACGTTCGTCCAGCAGACGTGCGTATTCGTTCGTGGAAACCAGTCGCAAGCGCGCAAACAGTGCCACTACGTTGATCGCGAAAGCTACGTAGAACGGATAACGCCAGCCCCAATCGAGAAAATCTTCGGTGCTGAGGTTAGCGATCAAATACGCGAACAAACTGCCGGCAATCATGAACCCGACGGGCGCACCAAGCTGCCCGAGCATGGCGTACCAGCCGCGCTTTTTTTCCGGCGCGTTGAGCGCCAGCAGCGACGGCAAGCCATCCCATGAACCGCCTAATGCGATCCCCTGGCCGACCCGGAGCAACGACAGCAACACGATCGCCGCAAATCCCAGATGCTGGAATGTCGGCAGAAATGCGATGCCCGCGGTCGAAATACCGAGCACGAATAGCGCCAGCGTCAGTTTCACCTCGCGCCCGAAACGCTGCTGAATCGCCATGAATGCGATGGTACCGAACGGGCGCGCCAAAAAAGCAAACGAAAAAATCACGAACGAATACAGGGTGCCCTCGAGCCGTGGTTCGAACGGAAAGAATATCGCCGGAAACACCAGCACCGAGGCAATGGCATACACAAAGAAGTCAAAGTATTCGGAGGCCCGGCCGATCACCACACCGATGGCAATTTCGCCTGGTTGGATGGCACCGTGACGCTCATCGACAAGCGTCTCTCTGGCGCCATGCTGCGCGGTCAACAACGATGGGACGGATCGTTTTACGGATGGATGCTGCGTGCTGGACATAAGGCAATTCCTGACTGAGGCGGGGCCGATGACAGCGTGCATGATGCCATGCCCGGAACAAATACGGGATAGGACAAAACGTCCTATTGCAGCAGTGGAAAGCCTGCCTTACATTAGCTGCTCATACCAGTTCGAACCGGATCTCAAAGAATGGTTTTCCTGCCCGCCCGCCGCATTTTCCATCTCTGTCTTTCAGCGATTATTATTTTACTCGCCGGCTGCAAGCCTGTCCTGCTGCACCCTTCTGGCGATATCGCCAATCAACAGGGTCACTTGCTGATGGTATCGACCGGGCTCATGCTGATCATCATCATTCCGGTAATTTTGCTGACAATCCTGTTCGCTTGGCGCTATCGGAAAAGCAATGCGAGCGCCACCTACACGCCCGAATGGGACCATTCGACCATGCTCGAGCTGATTATCTGGGGCGGTCCGCTGCTAATCATCATTGCGCTCGGACTGATTACCTGGATCAGTACGCACACGCTGGATCCCTACCGTCCGCTGGCACGTCTGGATGCAAAGCGGTCGATTCCAGCCGGCACCAGAACGTTGACGGTGCAGGTGGTGGCGCTGGACTGGAAATGGTTATTCATTTACCCAGAGCTTGGTATCGCCAGCGTCAATGAACTTGCAGCCCCGATTGATGTGCCAATCCGATTTCAGATTACGGCATCGACAGTGATGAATTCATTTTTCATTCCTGCACTAGCTGGTCAGATCTACGCGATGCCGGGAATGGAAACCTCGATGCATGCAGTGATCAATCAAGTCGGTGACTACGACGGCTTCTCGGCTAATTATAGTGGCGCCGGATTTTCTGACATGCGCTTTAAATTTCATGGCATGACACCGGAAAATTTTGCCCGCTGGGTGCAGCGGAGCAAGACCAGTGGCGCAGTCCTGCAACGCGCCGACTATGTACAGCTGGAACACCCCACCCAACGCGATCCGGTACGTCTGTACGGCAACGTGGACGACGCACTTTTTCATGCGATCGTGAATCGCTGCATTGCACCCCAGTCAGTTTGTATGGATGCAAGCATGACCGCCGGCGCACACGCGGCGATGCACCACCAGGATGCGCAGCCGGCGGCGGTCAGTATGTTAGCCGGCCACAACAAGTAATAGTGCGCGCTGTTTGGGTGCGATTAATTTTGGAGATGAATGATGTTCGACAATCCTGACCTGACCAGATTGATTTTTGGCCGACTGACTTGGGAGGCAATTCCGATCCATGAGCCGATCTTGCTGGTGACGTTTGCAATGGCTGGCCTGGGCGGATTTACAGTGCTGGCCCTGATGACTTACTACAAGCTGTGGGGCAGCCTGTGGCGCGACTGGGTTACCAGTATCGACCACAAACGCATCGGCATCATGTATATCGTGTTCGGCCTGGTGATGCTGGTACGCGGGTTTGCGGATGCCTTGATGATGCGGGCACAGCAGGCATTTGCATTTGGCGACAACGCCGGATTTCTGCCGCCGCATCACTACGACCAGATTTTTACCGCGCATGGCGTCATCATGATATTTTTTGTCGCCATGCCGCTGGTCACCGGGATGATGAACTATGTCGTACCGTTGCAGATCGGCGCGCGCGATGTGGCATTTCCGTTTCTGAATAATTTCAGTTTCTGGATGACCGCGTTTGGCGGCGGACTGACCATGGCGTCACTCTTCGTCGGCGAATTTGCCCGTACGGGATGGCTAGCATATCCGCCGCTGTCGGGCATCATGGCCAGTCCCGACGTGGGGGTGGATTACTACATCTGGTCGCTACAGATCGCCGGGGTAGGCACTCTGCTGTCGGGGATCAATCTGATCGCCACCATCGTGAAGATGCGCGCACCCGGCATGCACCTGATGAAAATGCCGATCTTTACCTGGACGGCATTGTGCACCAACATCCTGATCGTCGCGGCGTTTCCAGTGCTGACCGCAGTGCTCGGGATGCTCGGACTGGACCGGATGGTCGGAACAAACTTTTTCACCAACGACCTTGGTGGCAATTCGATGATGTATGTGAACCTGATCTGGATATGGGGTCACCCCGAGGTTTATATTTTGATTTTGCCGGCGTTCGGAATTTTTTCGGAAATCGTTTCCACCTTCTCGGGCAAACGCTTGTTCGGCTACACCTCGATGGTGTATGCCACGCTGGTGATCACGATTCTTTCTTATCTCGTCTGGCTGCATCACTTTTTTACGATGGGTTCGGGCGCCAGCGTGAATTCGTTTTTTGGCATCACTACCATGATCATTTCGATTCCGACCGGGGCCAAGATCTTCAACTGGCTATTTACCATGTATCGCGGCCGAATCCGGTTTGAGGTGCCGATGCTGTGGGCGATCGGCTTCATGATTACGTTTGTGATTGGTGGCATGACGGGTGTATTGCTGGCAGTTCCGTCGGCTGACTTCGTGCTGCATAACAGTCTGTTTCTGATTGCACATTTCCACAACGTGATCATTGGCGGCGTGCTGTTCGGCATGTTTGCCGGTATCAATTACTGGTTTCCAAAAGCCTTCGGCTATCAGCTCGATGCGTTCTGGGGCAAAGTGTCTTTCTGGTTCTGGACGGTCGGATTCTATGCGGCGTTCATGCCGCTTTACGTCCTCGGGCTGATGGGTGTGACACGCCGCCTGAGTCACTTCGAGGACCCGTCGCTGCAAATCTGGTTCCAGGTCGCCGCTTTCGGTGCGGTGCTGATCGCGATTGGAATCGCTGCATTCGTAATCCAGTTATGGGTCAGCTATCGCAACCGCGAAACACTACGCGACGTCACTGGCGATCCATGGAACGGACGCACGCTGGAATGGTCGACCTCGTCGCCCCCGCCAGACTACAACTTTGCCTTCACACCACGGGTGCATGAACGTGATGCATGGGATGACATGAAACAGCATGGCTACGTGCGTCCGGTGGACGGCTTCCAACCGATCCACATGCCGAAAAATACTGCCGCCGGCTTTTTCATTGCAGCGCTAAGCGGTGCCTGCGGGTTTGCGCTGATCTGGCACATGTGGCTGGTAGCCGGCTTCGCATTCGGGGCCATGCTGACGGCAGTTATTGCGCATACCTTTAATTACAACCGCGACTTTTTCATCCCGGCCAGCGACGTGCTGCGCGTTGAAAATGCTCGCACCGAACTCTTGAGCAGCCATGTCTGAAATGACTTCCACTTATACCGATGCCGCGACACCACGTTTCCATGTGTTCGAACATCACCCTGAAAACGGTACCGCGCTAGGTTTCTGGCTGTACCTGATGAGCGACTGTCTGGTGTTCGCCTGTTTGTTTGCAACCTATGCGGTACTCGGTCGCAATTACGCCGGAGGTCCGACCGGGGGGCAATTGTTCGAACTGCCGCTGGTCGCCGTGAATACATCGCTGCTCCTACTGTCTTCGATCACGTATGGCTTTGCGATGTTGCAAATGCAGCAAAAGCAATTGCGTAATACGCTGTTATGGCTGGCGCTAACGGGTCTGCTGGGTGCTGGGTTTATCGGCTTCGAATTGTATGAATTCATCCATCTGGTGCACGAAGGTGCTGGACCGCAGCGCAGTGGCTTTCTGACGGCGTTTTTTACGCTGGTTGGCACGCACGGGCTGCATGTGACGTTCGGAATCGTTTGGCTGATCACGCTGATGGCGCAGGCCGGCAAACACGGACTGACGCCAGAAAACCAGCGCCGCCTGATGTGCCTGTCAATGTTCTGGCACTTTCTGGACGTGGTGTGGATTGGCGTTTTCACCTTTGTGTATTTGATGGGAGTTCTGCCATGAGCGCGCACCAGAGTCATTCCGCTGGCCATACCGAGGCGGCACATGGCACCTTCAAAAGTTACCTGACCGGCTTCGTGCTGGCCGTCGTTCTGACCGCGATTCCATTCTGGATCGTGATGGCCCACGTCTTTGAAAAATCCAGCACCACCGCGTTGGTGGTACTTGGTTTTGCCGCGGTGCAGATCGTCGTACACATGGTGTATTTCTTGCACATGAACAGTCGTGCCGAAGGCGGCTGGTCGATGCTGGCGCTGATTTTTACTGTGGTTCTGGTCGTGATTATGCTGAGTGGTTCGATCTGGGTGATGTATCACCTCGATCACAACATGATGCCGGGAATGATGCCGGGGACCACCGAGGGAGTGCGCGTCGAGACCAGCCACGATATGTCGCGCATGATGCCGGCCGGTCCGCCTGGCCTGATGCCCGCAGGCCCCCCTGGCGTGATGCCGGCCGATCCACCGGGTGCGATGCCACCGCATCACATGCCATGACTTTGCCACGCCCTGATCGCGGGCGCGCAGCCAGAGTCGCAATGATCTGCTTTGCAATGGTTGCCTGCGCTGGCTTCATCGCACTGGGCACCTGGCAGTTGCAGCGGCTCAGCTGGAAGCAAAGCCTGATCGCACGCGCCGAACAGCGCATTCATGCAGCACCCGTGCCACCGCCGCCGCGCCAGCTCTGGGGCCATGTGACCGTCCAATCCGATGAATATCGCCATGTTGTCGTATCGGGCACACTACTGCACGATCTGAGCGTAAGGGTGCAGGCGGTGACTGACTTCGGCGCTGGATTTTGGCTGGTGACACCGCTGCGTCTGGCCAATCAGACAGTCGTGCTGGTCAATCGCGGATTTGTACTGGCGGGTCCCGACCGGCAAACCACCGCAGCGCCCCCGCACGAATCACGATGCCCAGCTGACGCTAATGCACCGTCGCAGTCAACGGTAACCGGTCTGCTGCGTATCAGCGAACCGAAAGGCGCTTTTTTGCGTCACAATGCGCCGTTGACAGGACACTGGTATTCGCGCGATGTGCAGGCCATTGCATCGCACCAGAAACTGACGGAGGTCGCATCGTACTTTATCGACGCCGATGCCGATGCGCGAGCGCGCCAGCCGTCAGATGACTGCCCGATTGGTGGCTTGACTGTCGTAGCGTTTCAAAACAATCATCTGGTTTATGCTGTGACCTGGTATGCATTGGCATTGATCGTCGTCGCCGGGTTGTTCTGGGGCGGACGCGAACGGCGCCAAACGGATGTGCGGCATGACTCACCCTGACTGGACAGTGCGAAATGGATCGCAGCATTACCCCGGCTGAATATCACCCGCGGGCGCCTGAGGCGACTGCGCACGACCACGCCGGGCAAGCTACGCGCCATCAAAACATGCTGCAACTGATACAGCTGCGCTGGATCGCGGTAGTCGGGCAAATCAGCACGATTGTCATCGTCATGGCTGGTTTTGGGATCCGCCTGCCACTACCGCAAATGCTGCAGATACTGGTTTGCCTGATCGCGTTCAATAGCGCTAGCGCCTTGCGCTGGCGCCAAGGGCGAAGGGTCACCAATGCGGCCCTTTTTTTTGCTTTGCTGGTCGACGTCGCCACCCTGACCGGTCAGCTATATTTTAGCGGTGGCATCACCAATCCATTCGTGTTTCTGTTTTTGCTGCAGGTAATTCTGGGTGCGCTGTTGCTCGAGGTCTGGTCGACCTGGGCCATCGTCGGCACGATCGCACTTTGTATCGTCGTTCTGTCCGTGTTTTCGACACCCCTCAGTCTCCCGGTCGAACGTCCGAACGGACTGGCAAACCTGTACGTCGATGGTTTGCTGCTGTGCTTTTTGCTGAACGCCGGATTGCTGGTTTTTTTCATCACCCGGATCAACCGCAATCTGCGCGCTGGCGACGCCCAGCTCGCGCGCCTGCGCCAGCACGCCGCAGAAGAAGATCACATCGTGCGTATGGGTTTGCTGGCCTCGGGCGCCGCGCACGAACTGGGTACGCCGCTGTCCACCATGTCGGTGATACTCGGCGACTGGCGTCGCGAAACGGTACTGCGTAACACCCCACATCTGATCGAAGAGCTGACCGAAATGGAAACCCAGCTGCAGCGCTGCAAAAGCATCGTCAGCGGCGTGCTGCTGTCAGCCGGTCAGGCGCGCGACGAATCGTTGAGCAAAACCACCCTTTGTACGTTTCTGGATGGGCTAACTGAAAACTGGCGGGCCAGCAGGCCCGTCGTACATTTTGAATACGTGAATCAAATCGCGCAGGATGTACCGATGGTATTCGATTCAGCGCTACGCCAGATGCTCGGCAACCTGCTCGACAATGCATTCGATGCATCACCACACTGGCTGCGGATGGAGGTCGGGCTTGACGCGGTGGCGCTGATGGTTCGAGTGATCGACGACGGGCCCGGATTTGCACCGGCAATTCTGGCCAACTTTGGACGGCCGTATCAGTCCACCAAGGGACGTCCGGGTGGCGGACTGGGACTATTTTTTTCGATCAATGTGGCGCGCAAACTCGGTGGTAGTTTGACCGCGTATAACCGCAGCGCCGGCGGCGCAGTCGTCGAACTGGCATTGCCACTGGATTCGTTTAGCCTGGAGCGCGTAGCCGATGAACCCAACTGAACGCCACCTGCTGATTATCGAAGATGACGCGGCGTTCGCTCGTACACTGACACGCTCGTTCGAGCGGCGCGGTTATCTGGTCCGCGCCGCCGTGAGCCTCGAACAGGCAGCAATACTGCTGCCGCAGCACCGATTCGGCTACGCCGTGGTGGACCTGAAAATTAACGGCGCAGCGAGCGGTCTGGCCTGCGTTGAACTTCTGCACCGACACGATGCCACGATGCTGATCGTGGTTCTGACCGGATTCGCCAGCATCGCCACTGCTGTCGAAGCAATTAAATTAGGTGCCTGCCAGTATCTTGCCAAGCCGGCTAACACCGACGAGATCGAAGCCGCCTTCGGACGTACCGTCGGTAATGCCGACATCGATCTGACCAATCGGACATCGTCGATCAAGACCCTGGAATGGGAACGCATTCATGAAGTGCTGCGCGAGACGAATTTCAACATATCGGAGACGGCTCGACGGCTCGGCATGCATCGCCGCACGCTGGCACGCAAGCTCGAAAAACAGCAGGTCAAATAAATTAGAACACACGAAGCGTCTGCCAGCGGGCATCCACGTCGGACTGGCGAATCGGGTAAACTTGAATTTTTGAGCGATCCGTTGCCAATCATGATTCATCGACCTCTATCAAAACTAGCCGCAATCGTCATCCTGACCACGCTGGTTGCCGCCTGCTCGAAACCGACGCCTGCAGTACCAGTCACTGCAGCGGATACTGCCACGCCGTTGCCGATCGAAAATATGGCAGTACCTGCAGCGCTACCGGCACCATCCGTACCTGCCGAAGTTGTAGTCGCAGCGCCAGCGGCGGCCTTTGTACCGATTAAAGTGCCGGTTGAGGACACACAGGAGCCGGCTTCACTCGACGCGGCACGCCTTCCCAACGGCGCCGCACTGACCAAATCAGCCGCGCACAAAAAATAGGTAGTTGTTGGTAGGTGCGCTGACCGGTACCGGTCAGCGTGCGGCTTGTCGAATCTGCAAACACGTCGTGGGCGTCACAAACCTGCACTGTGCACCTGCAGCGATGTTTTTGCCAAAGCATGCTGCGGTGGGCCGAATTCAAATCGATTCATGCTAAAGTCATCAAGGGAATTACCTAATGCCAATTCGCCAATCGCCCAGTTGCTAATCCACGAAAAATCGACTTCTTGCCGGTCCAGCACATGCCGCTTATAAATGCCAGCTTCATGTCACCGACACTGCGCCCGCAGGCGCATGGCGTAAGACAGACCCAGATGCACTGGTTGCTGCTGATCGCACTGGCTTTGCCGTTGTCCGGTCGGGCGGCCAATCTGACCCTGCAGATCACCGACGCTGCGGCGCAGCCCGGTGTCGACGTTGTCGCCTACGCCGAACCTGCTTCTGGTCAGGCGCTGCCGAAACCTGCGCGCGGCGCAGTCCAAATCGAACAAAAAGCCCGACGCTTTGCGCCCGTCGTAACAGTGATCCAGACCGGTACCGCGATTTCGTTTCCGAATCATGATTCGGTGCGCCACCAGGTGTATTCGTTTTCGCCGGCCAAGGTGTTCGAGCTCAAACTATTTTCTGGCGCGGGCGGCGAACCGGTGGTCTTCGACAAGTCGGGCATCGTCATTGTCGGCTGTAACATTCATGATCAGATGGCGGCGTACATCCAGATTGTCGATACGCCCTGGTTTGGTAAATCTGACGCCGCCGGCAAGCTCGTACTCGACAACCTGGCACCGGGAAAATACCGTCTCAAAATCTGGCATCCAAATCTGCCCGCCGGTACTAGCGCCTCCGATCAGTGGGTGACGATCGGCAGCAGCGATCAGACCATCGCATTGACGGTGCCTTTCAAAACCCAACGATAACGGAAATAATCCATGCGCTTGCGCAGTCTTGAAGGCCGCATCGTTGCGCTGTTTCTGCTGTTGATCCTGAGCGTGCAACTGGCGGGTTTCATTACGATTCGGGTCGGCGTCAACGACAACGCTCGCGCGGCGGTGCAGAACGAACTGGCCATAGGCGAAAAGGTGTTTCGGCGCCTGCTCGATCAGAACGCCCAAAAGCTGATCACGGGTGCGCGTGTACTGGCGCTCGACTATGGCTTCCGGCAGGCGATCGGCACCAATGACAGTGAAACCATTGCATCGGTACTGGGCAACCATGGAGCGCGTATCGGTGCGGCGCTGACGATGCTGATTGGAACCGACCGGAAGATTATTTCTGCCAGCGTTATAGACCAGGGTATGCGCCGTCAGCTCTCGATCATGCAGCTAGTCGATGCTGCTGAAAAAAACGGTAGTGCCAACGGGATCCGGCTGTTCGATCAGCATCCGTATCAGATCGTCGTGGTACCGGTCAAAGCGCCACTGATCATCGGCTGGGTCGCGATGGCGTTCTCGATCGATCAGACGTTGATCAACGACATGCGCGACCTGTCGTCGCTGCAGGTGTCGATTCTGAGCCGTGACAGAATCCATCACTGGCGCACCGAGGCGACTACCCTGCCCTCCGCTGACGCCAGCAATCTGATCCAACAATTATATGGCATGCCGGCGGGCACGTTGATGCTGCCGACCATGTCCATGGGTGGCAGCGATTTCAGTTCGCGCGTGCTGCCGCTAGCCGCCGACGGCGATCAGAGTGCCATCGTAGTGTTGCAGCGCTCGCTGAGCGAAGCGGTAGCACCCTATCGCCATCTGCAGTGGACCATGCTGCTGCTGACAGCAGGATTTACGCTGCTTGCGGTGGTACTGAGTATATTCACTGCCAAGCGTATCACCGGGCCTTTACGCTCGCTGACCGAGACCGCGCGCCGGCTTGGTCGAGGTGACTACCAGGACCGCCTTGAAATCAAGGGCGATGATGAAATCGGCGAGCTCTCGCGCGCTTTCGAAAGCATGCGGGATGGAATATCGCACCGCGAAGTTGAGATCGGTCGGCTGGCCTATTGGGATACGCTGACCGATTTACCCAATCGCGCATTGCTGATCAAGACGCTGACCAGCGCGTTAGCCACAGCCGCGCATGAAGGCCACAGCTGCCATATCCTGATGCTCGATCTGGACCGCTTCAAAAACGTCAACGATGTATTGGGGCACGACTTCGGCGATGCCTTGCTGCGCCAAGTCGCCGATCGCCTGAAACAGCAAATGGCTGGCACCGAAAATCAGGTCGCGCGACTGGGCGGTGATGAATTTGTAGTCCTCCTGCCGAACGGCTCTCTGGCCGACGCGCAAGCCTTGGCCGAGCGGATTCTGAAATCAATGGAACAGCCGATTTCGCAGGATGATCAGACCGTCGATCTGGGTGCCGGCATCGGTATTGCCAGTTTTCCGCTCCACGGCATTGATGCCGAATCGCTGCTGAGTCGCGCCGAAGTGGCCATGTACGCTGCCAAGAAAAGTGGCAATGCCGCCGTGGTCTACGACCCGATGATCGATCGCGCCAGCGAGCAGAGTTTGTCCCTGCTGAGCGAACTGCGGCGCGCCATCGACCATCAGGAGTTCCGATTGCAGGTGCAGCCGAAAATCGTCTTGGACAGCGGTGCAGTGATCGGGCTCGAAGCCTTGATCCGCTGGCAGCACCCGCAACGCGGGATGATTTTCCCGGACGACTTTATTCCGTTCGCCGAAAAAACCGGCTTCATACGCGTCATGACGCGTTGGGTTCTGGAGGAATCAGCGGCGCTGTGCAGCACGTGGTTGCAGCGCGGCCTGGCGCTCAAGATTTCCGTGAATCTGTCGGCGCGCGATTTGCTCGATCAGGATCTGCCGCACAAGTTTGCCGAAATCCTCGAACGCCACCACGTGACGGCGGCGTCGTTCTGTCTGGAGATTACCGAAAGTACCATCATGGACGATCCAGTCCGCGCCCTGCACACGCTCGAACGTTTGCACGCGATGGGGGTAGAGCTGGCAATCGACGATTTCGGTACCGGCTATTCGTCACTCGCCTATCTGAAGCGATTGCCCGTCGATGAACTCAAAATCGACAAGTCTTTCGTCATGAACATGGAGCACGATACCGACGACGCGCAGATCGTCCGGTCGACCATCGATCTCGGTCACAACATGGGTTTGCGGGTGGTTGCCGAAGGAATCGAAAGTGAGGTTGTCTGGGATTTACTGGCATCGATGGGCTGCGATCACGGGCAAGGTTATTTTATCAGTCGTCCGATGCCAGCCGAACGGCTCGAAGCGTGGATCGCCCAATGGCGTGCACCAGCGCATCGGTTCGTCGGCACCACGCCGCAGGACCGACTGTCGGCCCAGTAACGTGACCCCGCCGGCACGATCCAAAGGAAGCCTTTTATGACGCAATTTGACCCGGCCTGGGCAGCTCTGCTGCTGGAAGGGTGCTTCGACGAGATCACCGTTATCGCACCGGAGACCTTTGTCATCATCGACGTCAACCCCGCCGCACAGGAAAACCTCCATTACGCCCGGGCTGAACTCGCCGGTTGCAGTTTTTTTATGGCTGCTGCGACGCTGGCACCCGCCACCCTGCGTCAATGGTTAAAACCGTTAATGGCAGGTGCGGTAGCGCAGTTCAGAACCGAAACGCGCATGACGCGCAAGGATGGCAGCAGCTATCCGGCCGCGCTGCGTTTTTTGCTGTGTCGCGATGCGGCGGTCCCGGTACTGATCGTGATTGGCACAGACCTTGGTCCGCACCATGAGGCCACCGGTGCGCTGGTGCAGATTAGGGCACGTTTCGATGCGATCGTGACCAATACGCCGGGGCTGGTGTACCAGTTTCGCTTGATGCCGGATGGTGCGATCTGGTTTCCTTATCTGAGCGAAGCCTGCCATGCGCTGCTCGGCATCACGTCCGAAAATTTGCGCGACCACCCGGATCTGTTTTTGGAACTGATCGTGGCCGAAGAGCGTGCGGGTTTTCTGGAATCGATGGCGGCATCGGCAGCAGAAGTCAAAGGCTGGAACTGGGACGGCAGGATCTGGATCGAGGCCTGGCGCGACATCAAGTGGATCAACCTGCGCGCCATGCCGCGCCGTTTGCCGGACGGCGGCGTGCAGTGGGAAGGCATCATGACGAATGTCACCCAGAGCAAGCTCGAAGAGGCCGAAATCAAACGTTCCCGTGCGCAACTGGCAGAGTTGTCGGCCCACGTCGAGCGTGTCAAGGAAGAAGAACGCACCCGCATAGCGCGTGAGATCCACGACGATCTGGGCGGCAATCTGACCGCCATCAAAATGGCAATGGCTCTACTGAAGCGACGTCTGCCCGCCGACCCGGATCCGGGTCTGACCGAAAAAGCCGACTACGTCGATTTGCTGGTCGATCGCACCATCGAGGCAATCCACCGAATCTCGATCGATCTGCGCCCGAGCATTCTAGATTTCGGGATCGTTGCAGCGATCGAATGGCAGGCCCGCGAATTTGAAAAGCAACTCGGGATCCCGTGCGATGTGGTTACCAATCAGGCCGACATCGACCTGCCGCCCGATCAGGCCAGTGCCCTGTTCAGGATATTTCAGGAGTCGCTTACCAACATCGGCAAACACGCCCATGCCAGTCGCGTCGCCGTAAAACTGGTGCGTAACAGCCGCGGCATCCGGCTTGAAATTAGCGACAATGGCAGAGGGATCAAGCCGCGCGACCGCCAGAAGCCGAAGTCATTCGGCATTCGCGGTATGGTCGAACGCGCCAGCGCGCTGGGTGGCACGCTGGCAGTGAGCGATGTGCCGGGCGGTGGCAGCATCGTCGCCTTGCGCATCCCCTTGCCGGACAATGCACGCAGCACCCTGACCACGACGTGAGGCCGCCAACGACGCGGACGCGCAGTATCAGGGTCGTGCGTGTCGATACCTTGCAGCGGTACCCGACCACGACCTCAGATAAGCCGTGCACAAAAACCATGAACGAGACTGGACGATGACCAAAAAAGACGTAATCCGAGTGCTGATTGCGGATGATCACGCAATCGTGCGCGAAGGCCTGAAACAGATTCTGGCCGACACCAAAGATATCGTTGTCGCCGGTGCTGCCGAAAGCGGACATGACGCCGTAAAACTCGTACGCGATACCGAATGTGACGTGCTGCTGCTGGATATTTCGATGCCCGATCGTAGCGGTATCGAAGTCTTGAAACAAATTCACAAGGAGCATCCTAAAACCGCAGTACTGATGCTGTCGATGCATCGTGAAGACCAGTACGCGATCCGTTCGCTCAAAGCCGGCGCGGCCGGCTATCTGAACAAGCAAAGCGCGCCTGCCGAGTTGGTGAATGCGATCCGGATGGTCGCCGGTGGGCGCAAATACGTCAGTAGCGCACTAGCGCAAGAGCTGGCCAACCAGGTCGGCGACGACCATGAACTGCCGCTGCACGAAACCTTGTCCGATCGCGAATATCAAACCCTGATGCTGATTGCATCCGGCAAGACCGTGTCCGATATCGCTGGCGAATTGCTGCTGTCGGTCAAAACCATCAGCATGTACCGCTCACGCCTGCTGCAAAAAATGAAACTCCGTCACAACGCTGAACTGACCCATTACGCGATCAAAAATCATCTGGTCGAGTGAACGTGCCATAGCCAACCATTAGCGGCTGCGCGACCGCGATCATAACAATC
The DNA here is from genome assembly GCA_043748965.1 of Burkholderiales bacterium. Classification (GTDB taxonomy): domain Bacteria; phylum Pseudomonadota; class Gammaproteobacteria; order Burkholderiales; family Burkholderiaceae_D; genus Actimicrobium. The sequence goes on along the minus strand of JAYVEF010000362.1, from coordinate 6,628 downwards.
GATCAACGCCGCCATCACCACGCTGATCGGACTATCGCTGCAGTGGCGGCGAGGTATCATACTGGGTGCGCAAGCAGTATTTTGAAAGCGGGGAAACCAGCATGAAGTCCAGCGATGGCAACAAGCCACCAGGTAGCCAGAATCCCGCCGAGCTGGCGCGCGAAGCGTTCCGTCAGCTGGCGACGCGACGCATCGCACCGACGCCCGACGCTTATCGTGCCGTCTACGACGAAATCGCCGGCGTCAGTAGCATCGTGCTACCCGATCCTGGCGCCGCCCAGGTGCTGGGCGACTTTGCCCGCGCGCTGCTATCGCTGAATACCCAGCACGCTGACATCAAGGTATTTGGCCAGCGTTTTGACAGTGCCGCACGCGCCGACAACTGGTCAGCATATGCCGAAACCCTGAGTGATCTGAGCGCCGCCTACCTGACGCGTTCGCCGGAGCCGATTCGTAAAGAATTGCCGGCCCGCATTGCTGTGCCTGGACCGGCGCCGAGCGGTGCCCGTCATGCCATGGTCGAAGATCAGCAAGCCCGCATCCTGCGCGATCTCCTCGGGCGCACACTGCTGGTTGCGGTGACTGGCCTGCTTAGTTCGGCGCCTCAACTGGCGACTGAAACCGAAGCACTCGGCCGGACCGTCAAGGACGCCAACACCGAAGACGCATTGAATGACATCGGCGCCAGCCTGAAGCAACTGTGTTTCAGGATCGAAATGCGCGCTGGCGACATGGCCGAGGAGCAGGAATTACTGCTGCGCCTGTTTAGACTGCTACTGGACAATGTCAGCGAACTGGTCGAGAAAGGCAGCTGGTTGCAAGGTCAGATCGACAGCGTGCGAAACGTGTTGTCCGGCCCGATCAACCACCATGCGCTACAAGATGCCACCCGACTATTGAAAGACGTGATTTACAAACAAGGCACCTTGAAGCACAGCCTGACCGATGCCAAGGTGACAGTCAAGAACATGATGATGACCTTCATCGACCGGCTCGGTGCACTGGCGACCAGCACCGGGGATTACCATCAAAAAATCGACGTGTACTCGCGCAAGATCAGTCAGGCCTCCGACATCAGTACATTGAATATCATCCTTGCAGACGTCATGCGCGAAACCCGCGTCACGCAGTCGCAGGCATTGCGTTCACGCGATGAAATGCTTGCCACGCGCCAATCCGTACAAGATACCGAACAGCGCATCCACGATCTCGAATCCCGGTTGGAAAAAATGAGCGATCTGGTGCGCGAAGATCAACTGACCGGTAGCTTGAATCGGCGCGGCCTGGACGATGTGTTCGAGCGCGAAATCGCCCGCGCCGACCGTCGCAATTCGCCGCTGTGCATCGCCATGCTCGATCTGGACGACTTCAAGCGCCTGAACGACGCCCACGGTCATCTAGCGGGTGATGAAGCGCTGGTGTATCTGGTCCGCGTCATCAAGGACACCTTGCGCACGATGGACGTGATTGCTCGCTTTGGCGGCGAAGAATTTTTGATTCTTCTGCCCGATACCGCGATCGATGACGCGCTGCACACCGTAACGCGGGTGCAGCGTGAACTGACCAAGCGAATTTTCATGCACAACAATGAACGTTTGCTGATCACCTTTAGTGCGGGCGTGGCATTGCGCAACGGAGCAGAGGAACAGCTAGCGCTGATCAAGCGCGCGGACGCAGCGTTGTACAAGGCCAAGCGCGCGGGCAAGAATCGTGTCATCAGCGCTGAATAGCGCTGGACGGCAATTGCAGAATGAAAAAACGGGCACATGCTGTCTGGCGCCAATACTGCGGTCCAGACAGCAGATACCCGCTGCTGCAGCGTTACATCAGTTCAGTTCAGATCAGTGTGCCAGATCATAGCGGTCCAGGTTCATCACCTTGGTCCATGCCGCGACGAAGTCCCGCACGAATGCCGGCTGTGAATCACTGCATGCGTACACTTCTGCCAACGAGCGCAACTGCGAGTTGGAACCGAACACCAGATCGACCACGGTACCGGTCCATTTCACGTCACCGCCGACGCGGTCACGACCTTCAAGAATAGCCTCCGATCGATCGGATTTTTGCCAACGGGTGCGCATGTCGAGGAGATTGACAAAAAAGTCATTCGTCAGCGTCCCGGACCGATCCGTAAATACCCCGAACGCGGACTGGTCGTAATTCGCGTTTAGCGCACGCATGCCACCAATCAGCACCGTCATCTCAGGTGCGCTGAGATTCATCAACTGTGCGCGGTCCACCAGCAATTCTGCGGCCGATGCTTCCAGACCCTTTTTGACATAGCTACGGAACCCATCACCGACCGGTTCCAGCACGGCGGCCGATTCAATATCGGTTTGCGCTTGCGAGGCATCCATCCGACCCGCTGAAAACGGCACTTCGATCGCCTGACCGGCTTTTTTGGCTGCCGCTTCTACCGCTGCTGATCCACCCAAAACAATCAGGTCGGCCAGAGAAATCTTCTTGCCGCCGGTCTGCGCCTTGTTGAAATCCTGCTGGATGCCTTCTAACGTCGCGAGGACTTTGGACAGTTTGGCCGGCTGGTTGACTTCCCAATCCTTTTGCGGCGCAAGACGAATGCGCGCACCGTTGGCGCCACCGCGCCGATCACTGCCACGAAAGGTTGCCGCCGACGCCCAGGCGGTTGTCACCAGCTCGGAAATCGACAGTGGTGAGGCTAGAATTGTCGCTTTCAGCGCCGTAACGTCGGCGGCATCGACCAGCACATGATCGACTTTGGGAATCGGATCCTGCCACAGTTGCGGTTCGGCCGGCACCAGCTTGCCCAGATAGCGCGACAGCGGACCCATATCGCGATGCGTCAGCTTGTACCAGGCCCTGGCGAAGACATCGGCAAACTCGGCTGGATCGGCCTGAAACCGCCGTGAAATTTTTTCATAAGCAGGGTCCATGCGCATCGCCAGATCGGCGGTCGACATCATCGGTGCGTGGCGCACCGACGGATCGTGCGCGTCCGGCACGGTATCGGCACCAGCGTTGCCTTTCGGCTTCCATTGTTGCGCACCAGCGGGGCTTTTAGTCAGTTCCCATTCGTATTTGAACAGCACGTCAAAATAACCGTCATCCCATTGCGTCGGATTGGTGGTCCAGGCGCCTTCCAGCCCGCTGGAAATGGTATGCGCGCCGAAGCCGGTACCGTGCGAATTGGCCCAGCCGAAGCCCTGATCGGTAATCGCAGCACCTTCCGGCTCGCGACCGACGTGCTGGCCGGGATCGGCTGCGCCGTGACATTTGCCGAAAGTGTGGCCGCCGGCAACCAGTGCCACGGTCTCTTCGTCATTCATCGCCATGCGCGCAAAGGTATCGCGGATATCGCGTGCCGAACCGAGCGGGTCCGGGACACCATTCGGGCCTTCGGGGTTCACGTAAATCAGACCCATCTGGACCGCCCCCAAATGTCCTTCCAGTTTGCGATCGCCGCTGTAGCGGGCATCACCCATCCATTCGGACTCGGGGCCCCAATGGATATCTTCTTTTGGTTCCCACACATCCTCGCGCCCACCGGCAAAGCCAAAAGTTTTGAATCCCATCGATTCCATTGAAACGTTACCCGCCAGGATGAACAGGTCAGCCCATGACAGCTTGCGTCCGTACTTTTGCTTGACCGGCCACAACAGGCGGCGCGCCTTGTCCAGGTTACCGTTGTCCGGCCAGCTGTTCAGCGGCGCGAACCGCTGCGTACCGGAAGCCGAGCCACCGCGACCATCACCGATGCGATAGGTGCCTGCACTATGCCAGGCCATGCGCACAAAAAACGGACCATAGTGGCCATAATCAGCCGGCCACCATGCCTGAGAATCAGTCATCAGCGCGGTGAGATCCGCCACCACGGCGTCGAGGTCGAGGGTTTTGAATTCTTCCGCATAATTAAAGCCATCTTCCATCGGGTTCGAAAGCGACGAATGCTGGTGCAGCATTTGCAGATTCAGTTGCTCTGGCCACCAATGGGCATTGGTTCGGACCCGGGCGGGTGTGTGTTTCTCTGCGGTGCCGGCAAAGGGGCACGTAGCTTCGGTTGACAAAGTTTTCTCCTTGTGGGGACGACGATGGATAGGGAAATGAGTATAGGACCGCGAGATACATAGAAGAAGTAAATGTTTAAAATTTATTCAATAGATTTTTTCTATTACTTAGCCCAAGTGACGATAGCTTCTCAATAGCGTGCACCGCGCTTGCTCCGTCGGTCACCTATCGTTTCAGGCGACGCTTTAAAAGTAGGCAACGTCGCTGAGCAGCGAGACTTGGACGCATTTTTCAAGACAAGCGCGCAGGCAAAAAAAATGCTGCGCGGTTGCCCACGCAGCATTGAAAACCACCCGAGATCAGAATTGTTTCAATCGTCTTCGTCGCGCTCACGGTCCTCGTGCCGCTCACCGCGCTCGACGAACACCACCGTCGTGCGCGGCGGTATTGTGAAGGAGCCGTTGGCGTCGTCATACCCTGCGGTGCGGGCCAGACGGTCACTTTCCGAGTGGCGCTGGATACGGTGCACCCGTAAATTGCGTCCTTTCAGTTCCGCCAACGTCACCGTCTTGGCGACCTTGTCGACATTGAACAGCACCACCACGCTCTTGTATTTAGCGCCTTCATAGCGGCGTGGATGCTGACCATCGATACTCATCACCACCAGTCCCGGGACCTGCTGCGGACCGACATTATGAAACTGCAGCCGCTCGATCACGTCCTGGCCAGTACGCAACCGGAACAACGACGTGTCTTTCCGGATCGCCAGCAGGTCGGTGAAGTAATTTTTGGCCGTGACGATATCGCTCATACCCGGCTTGATCAGCGGGTTGGTCAGGATCGGCGACATCAGCGACCAGTTATCCTGATTGGCACCTGCCGGTGGCAAGCCCACACCAAAGTTGTTGGTCTGGTAGCTGAAGTCCAGCAGATTGAACCAGTCGCCAGCGTTGTAGCTGTCGCGGTCCATCGACTTGGAACGCAGCATGTCCTGTCCGGCATGGAAGAACGGGATCCCCTGCGAAAACATGTTGATAGCTGCACCAAGATTTTGCACCCGCACGCGGTCGGCGCCACTGGTCGATGTCGGCAGCTTGTAGGCATTCAGATCGAACAGGGTCGGGTTGTCATGCGCCTCGACATAGTTGATGGTCTCGCCAGGATTGGCAGTGAAGCCGGCCGGTTGTCCAAAATAATCGATCTGCGAATTTTTCTGCTGGACGCCGTGGCGATCGACAAAGCTGTAGTCGCGCAAGGTGCCTGACAAACCAACACGCACCAGATCAGCCAGTCGCAGCAAATCATCCTTTGATTGATTGGCCAGCGCGTTAGGATCGTAATACGCGCCGTTAATAAAGCCCTGCTGGCTGATCAGATTGGTTCCGCCGTCACAGCAACCGCCACCCCGGACCGCATCGCGCAAGCGATCGTTGAAGGAGCCGATGCCACTGCCGAACATGTTGGCCTGGCGGGCTTGTATGAAGCGTGCATCGTTGGCGACCGCCCCAAAATTCCACGCTTCGCCATACAGATAGATGTCGCGGCCGGCGGCCTGATTGACACTCTTTTGCAACTGCTTCAAGACCGCTAGCGGCGCAAAGCCCATGATGTCGAAACGGAAGCTGTCGATCTGATACTGACTGGCCCAGGTGCTGACCGAATCGATCATCAGCTTCGCCATCATGGCGTTTTCTGCTGCCGTATCGGCGCAGCAGCTGTCGTGACTGTTATCACCGTCGGCATTGAGACGGTAGTAATAGGTCGGCACGATCTTGTCCAGCACCGACAACGGACCTTGTTGCGACGCGCTGGTGTGGTTGTACACCACATCCATGGCCACCCGCAGACCCGCCTCGTGCAGCGCATGGACCATCGCGCGGTATTCGCGCACGCGCACGGCGCCGTCGTTGGCATCCGTGGCGTAACTGCCTTCCGGCGCGGTGTAATGGACCGGATCGTAACCCCAATTGAAGCAGTCGCTGTCCTGCGTTGCCGCCACGGCAGCCTGCTGGTCGGGTGCATTGGCAGCGGCGTTGGGAATCACCGGGGTGGTACAGCCCGCTTCGTTGACACTGGCAAAATCGAAACTAGGCAACAAATGGATGTGCGTCATGCCAGCCTTGCGCAGCGACTTCAAATGCCGCATGCCGTTCGATCCGGTATCGGTAAATGCCAGATATTTGCCACGATGCGCCAGTGGTACGGTCGCATCACTGGCACTGAAATCACGGATGTGTAATTCATACAGCGCGATATCGGTCGGGTGCGCCAGCGGTGGGATATCGGCATCATTCCAGTCAGCCGGTTTGAGTGCTGCGCTATCGAGGTTGGCAACAAAGCTGCGCTGGCTGTTGGCGTTCAGACTAAGCGAATAGGGATCGGTGACGATGTTGGTGACCAACGCATTGCCCGCCCAACGCGACATTACGTTGACGGTATAAGTGTAGTAATAGCGGTTGCTCCAGCTGGCATCTGATGCGCTGTAGGACCAGACGCCACTGGCGCCATTGCGCGTCATTGGCACCTGCAGGTTGCTGGCGGTATTGGCATCGGGATACAGATTTAATGCGACCGATTTGGCCGTCGGTGCCCAGACCCGGAAAGTCGGGATCCCGCGATGATCGAAACTGACGCCGAGTTTGCT
>JAYVEF010000361.1:0-2222 GCA_043748965.1 Burkholderiales bacterium | reverse complement strand
TTTTCATGCTGTCACTGACCTGCGGCGTGCTCAGCCCCTGCGCCTAGACCGTGCGAACGACTTTCAGCTTCAGGCTGGTGTCGAAATGTCTGCATTACATCGTCATTTGTGGGCCGACTGGTCGCGGAGTTTCTACTTATTCAGGTGTCCGGGCGAATCAGACCACACTACTTGCCAGATACGCGCGCCATCCCCCAAATGTTGTTATATCAAGCGCTGCATCGATCGCCACCGCTTCGCAGACAAAGCCTTGAACATTACTCCCATCAGCGAGCAGCACCGTGCCGATACCTAGCGGTGATGGAATGGCGGCTACAAAACCTCCGAAGGCAGCCACTGGCATGCGCCATACTTCGACCTCGATCGGCGCCCCGCCGTGGGCGATACGTATCATTCCCGGCCGATACGGAGGACCGCCAGGTAGTGCGTACAGCCGATAGACCGGTTGTGTTGTGGTGCGCTGACGGAGTTGTGCACCTGCGCTAGTCAGCTGATGATTTAATGGCAGCCCACTCATATGCGCGCCGCACACGGCGACATCGACGAAATGGCGTGATGCCGGGCCAGCGGGTTCACGATCACAGTCCTGCAATGACAGGCCACTCGCGCCCAATTTCGTGCTGGTCTGCCGATGCAAGACGGCGGCAAGTGATAACAGGCGTGGTTCCGCAAAGGCGGGCGCAACCAGCGTCACCCCAAACGGCAGCCCATCGGCTTGCATTCCAGCCGGCACGGCGATTGCACTGAGGTCCATCAGATTAACAAAGTTGGTGTAGTGACCTAGCTGCGAATTAAGCTGGATCGGATCGGCCTCCATCGCGGCGATCGTCAGATGGCCTGGAGTTGATGGTGTCACGATCAGGTCGCATTGGTCCCAGGTTGCCGCTGCGGCGCGTTTGAGTTCCTGCAGTCGATACTGCGCCTTGAAGGTGGCAACCGCGTCGATCTGCTTGGCTGAACCAATAATCTTGCGGGTTACTGGTAGCAAAGCCTGCGGTTGCCGCTCGATGAAATCGGCAATTGCGGCGTAACGTTCGGCGACCCACGGACCGTCATAGAGCAGACGCGCGGTGTCCAAGAAGGGCGCGAAGTCAATTTCAACCGCAGTGCCGCCGAGCCTTCTAAGGGTATCAATCGTATTGGTGAAAACGACGGCACCTGCTGCGTTACCAAAATAAGCGAGATATTTTTCAGCCGGCACGCCAAATCGAAAACCGCCTTCACCAAACGGTAGCAGCAGCTCCGTCGGCAGTTTTCGTGCATACGCATCCGATGCATCGTAACGCGCGGCGACCGCTAGGACGTCACACGCATCGGCAGCGGTCAGACATAACAATGAGATCGTATCGAGCGATCGGCAGGCCGGAACTACGCCGCTTGCCGACAAAAGCCCCAGCGTCGGTTTCAAGCCAATTAGATTGTTCAGTGCGGCGGGCACCCGACCCGAGCCAGCGGTATCGGTCCCTAGCGCGAAACTGCTGTAGCCGAGTGCTACTGCCACGGCTGAGCCAGAACTTGATCCACCGGATACGAACTCGGGGTTGAAGGCATTACGACACGCGCCGAAGGGGGAGCGGGTGCCATTCAAGCCGGTGGCAAACTGATCGAGGTTGGTTTTGCCAACCGGGATCGCGCCGGCATCGATCAACTGCTGAACCACAAAGGCATGCCGCTCCGGCGTATAGCTATAGTCGCGACAGCCCGCGGTAGTCGGTACCCCGGCCAGGTCGATGTTGTCTTTGATCGCAAATGGAATACCGTACAGCGGGAGCGTCGACGGATCACGCTCGGATAATGCGCTGGCGTAGACGCGCATTGCCGAAGCCGACAGACGATGGATCCAGACGTTGTGGGGATCAGCAGCGGTGCGCCGGAGAATCTCATCGACCACGGCCACGGGCGTCAGGCTACCGTCACGGTAGCCCGCGTGCAGCGTGGCGATATCAAGACTTTTTACATGCATAATGGTTACTCTTAGGTGATGGCGCTAATCGCCAGAAGATTCTGTCCTGCCACGACCGCACTGCCTTCTTGACAAAGTAGTTGCAAAACGGTGCCATCACAGGCAGCGACGATAGAAATTTCCATCTTCATGGATTCGACGATAACGAGTGTCTGTCCGCTGCTGATTACGTCGCCTTCGGCGACCTGAATCTTCCACACGATACCGGCAATTTCTGAGGCCGCCATGTGCGTACCGGCCGGCCAATCGGCGATATGGG
>JAYVEF010000360.1:0-2224 GCA_043748965.1 Burkholderiales bacterium | reverse complement strand
TATCGCCGTGCAGCAAGGCCACGACATCGAGGGGTGCAACATCGCTATGTCTGGTAGCGAACAGACCGCTCTGGTGGCCGGGCCTATCTTGCAGCTTTGAATAAGGATTCCATCATGACATTTATCAAATCACCAGCCAAAGCCTGTATCGCCCTCAGCTTGGTGGCCTGTGCATCGACCGCCTTTGCCAGCGATACGATCGACGCACGCTATCGGGCCGACCGCGCCGTTTGCATGTCCGGTCAGTCCAACCAGGATCGCGCTACCTGCCTGAAAGAAGCTGGCGCCGCGCGTAATGCCGGGCGCATGCATCAACTCGTCGATGTTCAGGGTTCCTACCTCCAAAATGCGCTGGCACGTTGCAGCGCCTTGCCTGCTAGTGATCGAAACGACTGCCAGCGCCGCATTGATGGCGATGGCAAAGTCAGCGGCAGCGTGCGCGCTGGGGGCCTGCTGCGCGAAGTTACGACGGTTGTCCCCGCCGCACCTGCCGAACCGACCAAATAAGTTTGTATCCGAAGAATTTACTTATGGCAAACCCGACCCCGACCAAACGGCATTTTTCGATGATTCGTGGCTTCCATCTGGCAGATTTTTTTACGTTGGGAAACGCAGCGTGTGGCATTGCCGCGATATTTCTGACCATGCTGTTCATGGCCAGCGCTCAGCGCGGCTGGTTCCTGTGGGCCGCCGCAATGGCGCCGGCGGCATTCATTTTCGACATGCTGGATGGCCGCATTGCACGTTGGCGTCAGCAGCATTCCTCTTTAGGGCGCGAGCTCGATTCGCTGGCAGATGTGATTTCGTTTGGCGTAGCGCCAGCAGCGCTGGGGTTTGCGGCAGGCATGCGCGGCGGCTTCGACTGGTTGATGTTGATATTTTTTGTCTGCTGTGGCGTCAGCCGGCTGGCGCGCTATAACGTCACGGCTGAGACCCTATCGGAGGGCGCCGACAAAGTTGCGAATTTTGAAGGCACACCGATTCCCTCCAGCGTGCTGCTGACTGCGGTGCTCGCACTTGCAGCGTGGCAGGGCCGGATCGGTGATGCGCTGTATGGTGGGGTGCTTGGTAGCGGACTATGGTCGCTCCATCCACTGGCGCTATTGTTTTTGGTCTCAGGTACCCTGATGATCAGCAAGACACTGCATATTCCAAAATTGTAAAACCGCTGGTCGAACAGGCGCTCAACGAATCCCGGTGGTTTTGGCGTTTTGTTCGCGTTCGAGTTTGGTGATGTAACGCTGCACTACGGCTAACATTGGTTTTGGCAAGCCGACGAAAAGGCAGCCGATGCGGCGCAGGACACGTCCGCTATCGAGTTTCAAATCCTGCGAATTACGGATTTGCAGTGTGGTGACGATGACGGTACTGCCCGGCAAATGGATCTGACAATTCGCATACACTTTACCGACACTGTTATCCAGCAGGCGCTTCTCGTCGATGATGGCAATGCCGCCGCCGCTGACGTTTTGCAAGGGTAGCGAAATATTTTGCTGGCCGGGTTCGGCACCGAGCTGAATCGTGCAATGTACCGGCACGCTGACAGGTGTCGGTACCCGATAAAATTCACGGCGCTGCAGCCGGATCACACTGGTCGGGATTGCGACGCGCAAGGCCGGTCCGTCGTCATACGCGATTGCCTCGACTTCCGTAGCAAAAAACACGATACGGATTCGGTCGAGCGCGGTCTCGAACGAGACGTTGTCGCTAGCTACCAGGTGCGCGTTGACGTCCTGATCGGCAGCGATATCGATGATCAAGCTGTCGGTGTCCTCGTCGACAGCGAGAATGCTGGTGACGGTGGCTTCACCCGAGCCTTCCATCAACACCCGGATCAACTGTTTGTGTTCTGACAGGGACCTCAGCAGCAGGCAAATTTCGCGCCGCGAATACACCTTGAATGGGTTCAGATCGAGATTGCCAAAGCTGTTTTCAACGAGAGGTGTAGACATCGTTCGCGCGTAAATGAATGCGTAAGTAAATACGGGATAACTTCAATCATACCTTGTCCCCGCCTAGTTTTGCGGCTTCGATGTGGTAGAGCCACGCCAGCAGTTCAGCCACCGCCCGATACAGCGCCGGTGGAATCTGCCCATCCAGATCCACCTGCATCAGCAAGGCCACCAGTTCTTTCGACTCGTGCACGAAGACGCCATGTTCTTTCGCCCGGGCGATGATTTCTGCAGCAATCAGACCGCGTCCCTTGGCGACGATTTTAGGTGCC
>JAYVEF010000359.1:0-7625 GCA_043748965.1 Burkholderiales bacterium | reverse complement strand
CGCGTTTGACACGCACCGACGGTGGCAGGTCTTGCCCCGACGTTTGGACGTGGCGCGATGACGAATCATTGGGTCGATATCAAGAATGCCGATACGATTCTGGTGATGGGTGGCAACCCGGCTGAAGCACATCCATGCGGCTTCAAATGGGTGATCGAAGCGAAGGCCCATAACAAGGCCAAATTGATCGTGGTCGATCCGCGCTTTACGCGCTCGGCTGCGGTCGCGGACATGTACGCGCCGTTGCGCGCGGGGACAGATATCGCCTTTTTGGGCGGCCTGATGAACTACCTGATGACCAACAATCTATATCAGGCTGAGTACGTCAAGAATTACACCGATGCGAGCTTTTTGGTCAACGCCGACTTTGCCTTGAAGGACGGTCTATTTACAGGCTACGATCAAGAAAAGCGCAAGTACGACAAAACTAGTTGGGGCTACGTCAAGGGCGCGGAGGGATTCGTTCAAACTGACCCAACCCTGCAGGACCCGCGTTGCGTTTTTCAGTTGATGAAGACGCACTACAGCCGCTATACGCCGGAATTGGTCGAGCGGATTTGCGGCACCACGAAAGATGCGTTTCTGAAGGTCTGCAAACAAGTCGGGACCTCCGCCAGCACTGACCGCGTGATGACGATTTTGTACGCGCTTGGCTGGACCCATCACAGCCAAGGTTCGCAAATGATTCGCGCAGGTGCGATGGTGCAGCTGCTGCTGGGTAATATCGGCTTACCGGGTGGCGGCATGAACGCACTGCGCGGTCACTCGAATATTCAGGGGTTGACCGATCTGGGCTTACTGTCCACGCTGCTGCCGGGTTACATGAGCCTGCCCGGTGACAAGGAGGTCGACTACCGTGCCTACATCGACAAACGCGCGTTAAAACCCTTGCGCGCGGGCCAGATGAGCTATTGGCAGAACTATGAAAAGTTCCACGTCAGTCTGATGAAGGCCTGGTACGGCGACGCCGCCACCAAAGAAAATAATTGGGCTTTCGATTATCTGCCTCGCGTGGACATGGACCACGACGTCATTAAAGTATTCGACGACATGTTCCATGGGAAGATGAACGGTTACATCGTGCAGGGATTCAACCCTCTGGCATCGTTTCCGAACAAGGCCAAGATCAACACCGCGTTAGCGAAACTTAAGTTCATGGTGGTAATCGATCCGCTCGCCACCGAGACCTCTGAGTTCTGGAAGAACTTCGACGAATTCAATCCAGTCGACTCATCCAAAATTCAGACCACAGTGTATCGCCTGCCGTGCAGTCTGTTCGCCGAAGAAGACGGCTCGCTGGTGAGCTCAAGCCGAGTTCTGCAATGGCATTGGAAGGGCTCGGAATCGCCGGGTGAAGCGCTGGCTGACCCTGAAATCATCGCAACGATATTTCAAAAAATCCGCGCCTTGTACAAAAAAGACGGCGGCACCTTTCCGGACCCGATCCAGAATCTGACCTGGAATTATCGCAATCCAATGTCACCGACCGCGGAAGAATTAGCGAAAGAGTTCAACGGCCGCGCGCTAGCCGACGTCCTCGACCCGACCGATCCAACCAAGGTGCTGGCCAAGGCCGGCGAGCAATTGGCCGGTTTCGCACAATTGCGCGATGACGGCTCCACTGCTTGCGGCGTGTGGATTTTTTCTGGCTGCTGGACCCAGGCCGGCAACCAGATGGCGCGACGAGACAACACCGATACCGGGCTTGGCAATACGCCGAACTGGGCATGGGCCTGGCCGGCCAATCGGCGGATTCTCTACAATCGCGCCTCGGCGGCGCCAGACGGTAAAGCCTGGGATCCGAAGCGCAAGCTGCTTGAATGGAAAGGCACGAAATGGAGCGGCCCCGACGTGCCCGACATGCGTCCTGACGCTGCGCCGGAGCAAAACGTCGGTCCGTTCATCATGAACCCAGAAGGCATCGCGCGCTTCTTTGCAATCGACAAGATGGCGGAAGGACCGTTTCCCGAACACTACGAGCCGTTTGAGTCACCGCTGGATAAAAATCTGTTCTGGCCGAATAATCCGCAAGCCTTCAACAACCCGGCGGCGCGGATTTTCAAGGGCGACCGCGAGCAACTGGGTAGCCATAAAGACTACCCTTACGTCGCCACGACCTATCGGCTGACTGAACACTTTGCGACCTGGACCAAGCATCAACGAATCAATGCGGTGTTGCAACCGGAGCAGTTCGTCGAGATCGGTGAACAGCTTGCGAGCGCCAAGGGCATCGCGCATGGCGACCGCATCAAGGTGCGCAGCAAGCGAGGTGAACTGATCGCGAAAGCAGTCGTGACCAAGCGTTTGCGTACCCTTCTCATCGATGGCAAGGAAACCCACACGATCGGGATTCCGAACCATTGGGGCTTCAAGGGCCAGACCAAAAATGGTTACATCATGAACGTACTGACTCCGGTGGTTGGTGATGCCAATACCCAGACGCCTGAGTTCAAGGCGTTTCTGGTCGACGTCGAGAAAGCATAGACCGCCATGTTAAGTTCAGATATCACCCGAAGGTCGGCCACCACCACGCCGCCGCCCTCGGCACGCACCACGGTACCGTTAGCCAAGCTGATCGATGTCTCCAAATGCATTGGTTGCAAGGCATGTCAGTCGGCCTGCATGGAATGGAACGACTTGCGCGATGAGGTCGGTGAAAATGTCGGCGTATATGACAACCCGACCGACCTGACCGAAAATTCCTGGACCGTCATGCGCTTTTCTGAAGTTGAGGAAGCCGGTAACCTCGAATGGCTCATTCGCAAGGATGGCTGTATGCACTGCGAGGACCCAGGCTGCCTGAAAGCCTGCCCCGCACCGGGCGCGATTGTCCAGTATGCCAACGGCATCGTCGACTTTAATCAGGAAAATTGTATAGGTTGCGGCTATTGCGTGGCCGGTTGTCCATTCGACGTGCCACGGATTTCCAAAAAGGACAATAAGGCCTACAAGTGCTCGTTATGTTCGGACCGCGTCGCTGTTGGTCAGGAACCGGCGTGCGTCAAAGCCTGCCCGACCGGTTCGATCATGTTCGGCAGCAAGGAAGCGATGATTCATCAGGCGGCAGAACGCGTTGTCGACCTGAAGGAACGTGGCTACGCTCATGCCGGTCTGTACAACCCGCCCGGCGTCGGCGGCACCCACGTCATGTACGTGCTACACCATGCCGATCGGCCCGGGCTGTATCACAAGCTGCCGGCCGATCCGTCGATCAGCCCTTTGGTCGGATTATGGAAAGGCGTTACCAAGCCATTCCTGTCGGTCGGCATCGGGTTGGCAGTGCTGGGTGGATTTTTCCACTACGTCACGCGCGGCCCGAAAGAAGTGCATGCCGAAGATCATCGCGATCAGCCAAAGGAATGAAATGACCAGCTATCTCCCCCGCTATGCGCGATCGGATCGCGTTAATCACTGGATCGTGTCGATCTGCTTTGTATTGCTGTCACTGTCAGGTCTGGCATTTTTTCATCCGGCGTTTTTCTTTTTTTCGGCGGTGCTGGGTGGACCGGTCTGGGCACGTATTCTGCACCCGTTTCTGGGTGTCGTACTGTCGGTGGCGTTCGTTTTTCTGTCAATACGCTTCTGGACCGAAAATTATCTGAAGCCAGTCGACATCGCCTGGTTGAAGCGTATCGATGAAGTCATCAACAATGAAGACGGGCCGGACCAGCTACCTGTCGGCAAATACAATGCTGGCCAAAAACTGATGTTCTGGTCGATGGTCGTCAGCGTCGCATTTTTGTTGTTGAGCGGCATACTGATCTGGCGTGCCTATTTTTCCGAGTATTTTCCGATTGTCGTGGTCCGCATGGGAATGGTCATTCACATGCTGGCCGCTTTTATCGGCATCATCTCACTGATCGTCCACGTGTATGCGGCGATCTGGGTCAAGGGCACGATTCGCGCCATGACACGCGGTGATGTGGAGTCGGCCTGGGCCAAACATCACCACCCGGCGTGGTACCGCGAAATGACCGAAAAACCGGCGCAACAGATTGACTGAATGCAGCGTTGTCGGGCTGTCCCGCCATACGACCCGATAACGCGTATCAAGTCCTGATCCCTTCATCCAAAGTTATTTAATGTCTACGCGCATCCTCGAACCTGGCGAAATCGGCCAGGTTGATCCTTTTCCCTCCTTTGTACTACCGCGCGAGAGCGATCTGTTTGCGCAGCGCAGCCGACGCTTTGTGCATCTTGCGCAAGGTCACCCGATGGCGACGTTTCTGAGTGCCATGGCAGATTTGACGCAGGCCCAGCAGGTCGCTTTCAAGGCCCGTGGTGCTGGGCCGATCGCGCCCGCACTGCTGCAACAATCGCGACTGCATGGGATGCCGCCGTTGTCATACCAAACCACTTTACGCGATGCTGACTGGCAGGTCGATCTGGCCGCCATGGTGGCCGCGCTGACGGAGCAGCCGGCCAATCACTGGCAGGCTGCCGCTGTGGCACTGCAGGCCATGTCGACACACCAATGCGACGCACTGGCAGAAGCCGTGTTGCTGGGGGCCGATTGTGCGCTGCCGCTGCACGCCCTGCTAGCGCCCGTGATTGGGGCAGCACTCCAGGTGTGGTGGAGCCGGCAGGCAAGCACTCTTGAAGACGCCGATATCGGCCATGTCGGGAGCGCTACGGTATGCCCGATCTGTGCGTCGCGTCCGGTTGCCAGCGTAGTGGAAATCAGCGCTAGTCAGGCCAGCCTGCGCTTCTTGCATTGTGCGTTGTGCAGTACGCAATGGCACATGGTGCGCGTTACATGTTCGTCCTGTGAGGCCACCGGTGGCATCGCTTACCTCAGTCTGAACGGAGCACAGCAGGACGCCGCACCATCGCGCAAGATCGCTTTCGCGCGGGCAGAAACTTGCGACGATTGCCACAGCTACCTGAAAATATTCACACGTGAGAAAGAGCCACTGATGGAAGTGTATGCCGACGATCTGGCGACCTTGGCATTAGACCTGTTGGTCGATCAGGCCGGCTATCTGCGCAGCGGACCGAACCTGTTATTCTCCCCTGGCGTAATCGACGAAGTACCAGCCACCTAAAAAGACACCGATGCCTTCCATCACGTTTCTGCCCCGTGCGGGTGAAACAGACGTTTCCCCCGCCGAGCCTCTCACGCTGCAAAGCCTGCCCTCGGTCGATCGTTTGCTGAATCTGCCGGGCATGGTCGAATCGACTGCGCAGCACGGCCGCACGGTGACCAAGCGCGCGATCCAGCACGTCATAGCCGAAGCGCGCGCCCAGCTGCTGGCGCAGCCAGTGCTGTGTCTCACCGAAACACAGCTTCTAGCCGCAGTCGAGGTGGAAGTTCGCGTCGCGCTGCAACCGCAATTGCGTCCGGTATTCAATCTGACCGGCACCGTTATTCACACTAATCTCGGCCGCAGCCCCTTGCCGGAAGCAGCAATTACCGCACTGGTCAATGCCGCCCGCAATCCAGTCACGCTGGAATACGATCTGTCCAGCGGCGAGCGCGGCGAGCGCGATAGTCTCACCGAAACACTCCTGTGCGAACTCACCGGCGCCGAAGCCGCGACGATCGTCAACAATACGGCGGCAGCAGTGTTGCTGACGTTGAGTGCGTTAGCGCACGGCAAGGAAGTAGCGGTATCGCGCGGCGAACTGGTTGAAATTGGCGGCAGTTTCCGCATTCCCGACGTCATGCATTCTGCGGGCTGCAAACTGGTCGAAGTCGGCACCACCAACCGCACCCACCTGTACGATTACGAACACGCCATCACCGATCAGACCGCCCTGTTTGCCCGTATCCACACATCGAATTTTGCCATCGTCGGTTTCACTGCCAGCCCGACCGATGCAGCATTGGCGCAGCTGGCGAAACAACGTGGCATTGCCTTGATGGTCGATCTGGGTAGCGGTGCACTGGTCCCATTCGAACGCTACGGCTTGCCCCATGAACCCCTCCCCAGGGATGCCTTGATCGATGGCGCCGACGTGGTGACTTTTTCGGGTGACAAGCTGTTGGGAGGACCCCAAAGCGGCATCATCGTTGGCCAGCGCGATCTGATCGAGCGCATTCGGAAGCACCCGTTAAAGCGCGCATTGCGTTGTGACAAATTGATTCTGGGAGCGCTCGAAGCCGTACTGCGGATCTATCACAACACGCTCGATACGCCCGCTGCGCTAGCGCAGCAATTACCGGTACTGCGTCTGCTGACGCGCCCGGCCGCGGCGATCCGACAGACCGCCCTGCTGTGCCTGACCGGCGTGCAGGCGGCATTACAGAACATTGCCAGCGTGCGCGTGTGTGCGACCCGTAGCCAGATCGGCAGCGGCTCGCTTCCGGTGGAGCGGCTCGATAGCTGGGCGCTGGTATTGACGCCTCTGGGCAAACGTAGCGGGCGTACTGTCCATGCGCTGGAAGCGGCGCTGCGCGGTCTGCCCACACCGGTCATCGGACGAATTCAGGACGGCGCAGTCTGGCTCGACCTGCGTACGCTCGAACATCCCGACGCGATGCTGGCGCAGTTCCACGGTTTCACGCTGCGATCGATCGAGCCATGATCGTCGGCACAGCCGGTCATATCGACCACGGAAAAACTGCGTTGGTGCGCGCGCTGACAGGGGTCGACACCGACCGCCTGAAAGAAGAAAAAGCGCGCGGCATCACGATCGAAAACGGCTACGCCTATCAGCCGCTGGACCCGCTGCAACCCGACGGCGCGCGCATCGGGTTTGTCGATATGCCTGGCCACGAACGGTTTATCCCTACCATGCTGGCTGGTGCCACCGGGATTGACTTTGCGCTGCTGGCGGTGGCCGCCGACGATGGCGTGATGCCGCAAACCCGCGAGCATCTGCAGATTTTGCAACTGCTGCACATGTCGCGCGGCGCCGTGGCACTGACAAAAATAGATCGCGTCGATGCTGCTCGCCTCACGCAGGTGCGACAAGACATTGCAGACCTGCTGGCTGGGACATTTCTGGCCGATGTGCCAGTGATCGGTGTCAGTAGCGTCAGCGGTACTGGCGTTGACGACTTGAAAGCTATTTTGCACGAAGCTGCGCGAACCTGGCATCGAGCACGCGCCGAGCATGTCCCGACCGAACAGTTTCGACTGGCCGTCGATCGCTGCTTTTCAATCGAAGGGCGTGGCACCGTCGTTACCGGCACCGTCCATGCGGGCACCCTACAAGTCGGCGAAACGGTGCGGGTACTTTCGTCCGCCATCGACGGGCGCACACACACGGCGCGGGTGCGTAGTCTGCATGCACTCGATCGCAGCGCGCAGACCTGCCAGCGTGGCCAGCGCGTATCGCTCAATCTGGTTGGTCTGGAACGCAGCGACGTCCTGCGCGGCGATTGGGTAGTCGCCACTGCACTGTCCCATCGCAGCGAGCGCGTGTCGATTGCGCTGTCATTACTCGCCGGCGCAAAAACCATGCAGCACTGGAGTCCGGTGCACCTGCACACCGGTGCGACCCACACTACCGCGCATGTGGCTTTGCTGACAGCAGACCGACTCAATCCGGGCGACACGACACTGGCAGAACTGGTGCTCGATGTGCCACTTCACCTGTGCCATGGTGACCGAATCGTCTTGCGTGATGCCAGTGCACAAACCACTATCGGTGGTGCGATGGTGCTTGACTTCTGCACC
>JAYVEF010000358.1:0-2231 GCA_043748965.1 Burkholderiales bacterium | reverse complement strand
CCAGATCGAGACGAATTTCGGCAAGGAAATCGCGGACTTCGTACGTGACGTGCGGCAGCTGATGCGATTGCATGAGCAAACCTTTTCGCAACAAGAAGTCGTTCGTGGCAAAAATGCTGCGCAGCTCGCTGCTGCACAGATGGAAACTCTGCGCAAGATGCTGCTCGCGATGGCTACGGATATGCGCGTGGTACTAGTGCGACTGGCCTCGCGGGTGACGACGTTACGGTATTTTGCCGAAATGAAGCGCGAGACCGACCGCACCTTTCAATACGCGCGCGAGACCATGGATTTGTACGCGCCGCTGGCGAACCGGCTTGGGGTCTGGCAACTCAAATGGGAAATGGAGGATTTGTCGTTTCGATTTCTCGAGCCGGTAGCGTACAAGCGCATCGCTAAAATGCTGGAAGAAAAACGCGTTGAACGTGAGTGCTTTATCGAAACCGCCATTGCGCGCCTGCGAGCGCAACTCAGCGCCGCCGGGATACGCGCCGAAGTATTCGGTCGGCCAAAGCATATCTACAGTATCTGGTGCAAGATGCGCGGCAAGGCGATCGATTTTTCGGCATTGAACGACGTGCGCGCTTTTCGTGTGATCGTCGACGACGTCAAGACCTGTTACGCCGTACTGGGTATCGTGCACGACAACTGGGCACCAATCCCAGAGGAGTTCGACGACTATATTGCACGCCCCAAACCGAACGGCTATCAGTCGTTACACACGGTAGTGATGGCTGACGACGAGCGACCGCTGGAAATCCAGATCCGCACTCAGGAGATGCATTATTTCGCCGAGTATGGGGTGGCTGCACACTGGCGCTACAAGGAAAGTGGCGGATCGAATTTCGCTGCCCAAAAATACGATGAAAAAATCGCCTGGTTACGCCAGCTGCTGGCCTGGAAAAGTGACGTCGCTGATAGCGTAGTGGGGCATGACGACGCCATGCGCCGCGAATGGGTCGACAAGCTCAAATCAGCGACGCTGGATGACCGTATTTATGTTCTGACACCCCAGGCACGGGTGATCGAGCTACCCAGCGGCGCGACCCCGATTGATTTTGCTTATCACCTCCACAGCGACGTCGGACACCGTTGCCGCGGGGCACGGGTCGACGGTGCGATGGTACCTTTGAATACTGTTCTGAAAAATGGCCAGACGGTCGAAATCATCACCGCGCGTGGTGCGAGTGTCGCGCTGGGGGCGGCCGGGCCATCACGCGACTGGCTTGGCACAGGCTACGCTGGCAGCCCGCGTACGCGGGCCAAGGTGCGCGCATGGTTCAACGCAATCGATCAGCAAGAGACGCTGGCCACCGGACGTGCACTGATCGAAAAGACCCTGCAGCGAGTCGGCAAGACGGCAGTGAATCTTGAAGAGCTTTCACATAAGCTTGGCTTTCAAAAACCCGACGATTTATTTTTGTCAGTTGGCAAGGATCAGTTTAGCCTGCGTCTGGTAGAGCAGACACTTCAAGAGGGGGAGCCGACGCGGGTATTGCAAAAAAGTGCGCAGGCGGACCACGCCGTGCTGCCGCGGCAAAATAGCCGCTCGAGCGTTACCAAGGGCGCCAAATCCGGCGTTTTGGTGGTGGGTACCGACGGCTTGATGACGCAACTGGCGAGATGCTGCAAGCCGGCACCACCGGACCCTATTGCTGGCTTCGTAACGCGTGGGAAAGGCGTTTCGATCCACCGCGCCAGTTGCAAAAATTTCGCCGAGATGCAGGTGCAAACGCCGGAACGGGTGATCCAGACGACATGGGGTAGTCCTGCGTCAGAAACAGTCTACCCGGTCGATATTTTTGTGCTGGCAGGGGACCGGCAGGGTTTGCTGCGTGACATATCTGAAATTTTTTTGCGTGAGAAAATTAATGTCGTTGGTGTCAGCACGCAAAGCGCCAAAGGGCATGCACGGATGGCATTCACTGCCGAAATCGCCTCTACTGCGCAGCTGAAAAAAGCGCTGGCTGTGATCCGCGACGTCGAGGGCGTGGTGGAAGTGCGCCGCACGTGAGTCAGGACGGCGCTGTGCAAATGCTTTTAAAGCGATCAATCCCAAAAACCTTCTGTCAACGCCAAGTAAAGATGTCCCTTTCTCTCCCAAGTAGAAATGTCCCCTTGCTTTGGTCCTCGAGCGGTTAAATCAGTTGAAGAGAAAGACTTATCCACGGCGGCGGGCGTGGTCTATGCACAGACCGTGGACGTTCGCCGCGGTGGGTAAGTCGGTTAAT
>JAYVEF010000357.1:0-2238 GCA_043748965.1 Burkholderiales bacterium | reverse complement strand
TCCGGCGCGCGACCGGAAACACCGGTTGTCCAAGGGGACGGATTGATGAACTGACTCTTCAGCTCGCCAGCGGGGAAATACAGGCTGATTTGCCCGCGCTTTTTTAAAACCCAGGTTATACCCGGACCAGTTCGTCACGCGGTAGCTCGGTTTCTTGTGCTTGCGCTCCGTTCCTTCCTTCAGCCTGGCTTTGTAAGGCATGGCAATTATCCATTTGTTTCCCGAGATTGCATTTATACAACAGTCAGGTCGCTACCCGCAAGACCTCTTCCGAACAAAGCCGTGGTAGGCCAGCGCCATCGGATCCTCGCCGGCGGCGTTGCGAGGCAGACCAATTCAGGGCAGTCTAGTGGAGCATGGTGTTACTGGGCACTCTCAGCGTGGTTTTTTGGTGCTTAACAGCGTATAGGATGATCATCGGCCGGTCTGCGGATTACTTTACAAGCAAACGGCGTCAAGCCTGTCTTGTCCGTGAGTTCGGTCAGGGGAATGAATCGTGCTCCTTCAACACGCAAACGTTACAGCTCCTAACCGCTGCACACTGTCGGAAACGTTTAATACAACGATCGGTTACAGTGCTTTAGTAAGTTTTCCCCCTTACACGGAATCGACCATGCCACTGCCTGTATCGCTAGATCCTTGTTTGCTCTCGACCAGTAGATCCGCCAAATTGCGCAGCATCGCGCAGTTGCCGGGTCCGCGCGGCTGGCCTGTGCTGGGCAATCTGCCACAACTGCGTGCCGCACAGATTCATCGGGATATGGAAGCGCTGTCTGCCCGTCACGGACCGCTGTTCAGGATCAAATTCGGGCGGCGCGTCGTGCTGGTGGTCGCCGATCATGCGCTGATCGATGGGATCCTGCGCGACCGTCCCGACGGCTTTCGGCGTCCGGCGATCACCGCGCAGCTGTATGCTGAAATGGGTGGCAAGCCGGGTGTTTTCTTGGCAGAAGGTGCTGCGTGGCGCCACCAGCGTCGGATGGTCATGGCGGGTCTCGCACCGCATGCAGTGAAAGCGTATTTCCCGTCGCTGGTGGCTGTTGCATTGCGCTTGCAAAATCGCTGGGAGGTCGCTGCACGCGAGCGCCGGTTCATTACGCTGAACGATGATCTGAAACGCTACAGCGTCGACATCGTCGCCGGCCTGGCGCTCGGTACCGCGAGCAATACCGTCGACGGCATCGACGACGTGATTCATCGACAGATGGAAGCCATCACACAAGCAGTCGTACGACGTTCGTTCTCTGTGCTGCCCTATTGGCGGACCTTCAAGTTGCCCATTGACCGGCACCTTGACCGCTGCGTTGCCGCCTTGCGGGCCACGATCGAAACGTTGATCGTGGCAGCCCGCTTGCGCCTGGACGGCGCGCCGGAGCGGCGCGCTCACCCGCCCAACCTGCTCGAAGCGATGATCTGCGCCGCCGACGATCCTGACAGCGGCGTCGATCAGTCGGCCATCGCCGGTAACGTATCGACCATGCTGCTGGCCGGTGAAGACACCACTGCCAATACCATTGCCTGGATGGTCTATCTGCTGCAGCGTCACCCCGATAGGCTGCAGCGTGCGCGCGATGAAGTGTCAAGGGTGATCTCGGATCTTGCTGCGGTATCGGTGGCCCAACTCGACGCGCTCGGCTATCTCGGTGCCTGCGCGCAGGAGGCCATGCGACTAAAACCGGTTGCCCCTTTCATGCCATTGGAAGCGTTGCGTGCAACCACCGTGGGTGATGTGCAGGTGCCTGCGGCCACGCTGGTGTGGTGCGTGATGCGGCGCGACAGCATCAACGACAATTATTTTCCGCGTGCCGCTACCTTCGATCCCGACCGATGGCTGCAAGTCGGCGAAGGGGCCGCCAACAAGGCGGTTTCGATGCCGTTCGGGGCCGGGCCGCGCACCTGTCCTGGCCGTTACCTGGCGCTGCTTGAAATCAAGCTCGCGGTCGCGATGCTGCTCGGCAGTTTCGACATCACAGCAATCGATACGCCTGACGGGGACGAGGCGGTAGAGGTCATGGGTTTCACGATGGCGCCGCCGGCTTTACGCATGCATATTCGACGCAGGGTTTTGTGAAATAACGGCAAAGACTTTTAGCTACAGGCGTTGTGCCAATGCATGTAAGTTCGACGCCCACACGGTCTTGACGACACCCTGCACAGACAGCAAAACAAGGGATGCCTGACTGATCGTCGCGCAGTACTTCCAGCATCGCTGTTTGCGTAAGCGGGTCAGGCGAACCG
>JAYVEF010000356.1:0-2239 GCA_043748965.1 Burkholderiales bacterium | reverse complement strand
CGTGCTGCCTGGTGTAGTGCGTATGGGCCCGAACTTTTGTCAGCTCAACTTGTTCGGCATCGAATTGCAAAACTTTTGCGCTGTGGTGGTCGATCCAGACAACGGCGTGAAATAGTGACATGAAATGCTCCAGCGTAGGTGTGTTGCCAATAGATGATGCATTGTTGACTATCTGGATAGTGCGCGAAAGCGCGTGCTGTGTATGTACGTTGGCTAACGGTAGCGCTTTCTTTTTAGGGGTTTGAACCGCCCTGCATTTCGTGGAGGCTGTTTAGTTTAAGTCAGGCCTCCACCATAGAGGCCTGGCTGGACGCCCTAACTCCGTTCGTAATCAGAAAGTACCTGCATAAAAAATCCGGGGTTGGGGTACTCTCGCCTTCAACTTTTCAGTGCACCAACGCCTTTTATTGATAATTATTTTTTGATTGATGCAACAACGCCGTCAGGCAGGCTGCGCGGCAAACAATTTGTCGTATGCTGCCAGCAAGGTTTGATGCATCGCGCTGCCTTGCATGTCAGTTCCCAATGTTGGCAGCCCGAAAAAACGTTCATTGCGGTCCAGCAGTGCGTGCGCCCGACGCACTGTTTCAGCGCCGTACAGCAGCACTAGCGCATGCTGAAAATTATCCACCGAGTCGAGCTGCATCAGACTTTCGACGCAACGATAAACCAGACGGCGGGCTGGGTTCATCTGCGCATACTGATGAATCCAGTCGCAGCCTTCGCGTACCGCGTCGCTGTCGCCCACGGCTAGTGCCAGCAAGGTCTTGAGTTCGCCGACGCGCAGTTCTTTCCAAGTGGTGCCGAGCGGGATTGCCAGCCCGAGAATTTCCCACAATGGTCGTTCATCGTTCAGATTCGACGTTTGCAGGTAACCCAGCAGATCGGTACATTCGGCTTCGCTCAGCTGGTCGAGACGTATCAGTGCCGGGCGAATGTCATTGCCGACACTGTTATTTTCCCACTCGAGGTCTTCGACCGGATAAATTTCGGACATGCCGGGCACCAGAATGCGGCAGCTGTATGCCCCCTGTTCGCTAAAGTCAGCCACATACATATCCTTGCCCTCGGCGTGGACTGCCTCACACAACCACTGATAGTCCTGCTCGGTAGTCCGGCTGAAATTCCAGTCTGCAAACGGATAATCTGGCGTGTCGCCTAGGAAATTCCAGCTGACCACACCGCTTGAATCGACAAAATGAATTTCGAGGTTCGCAACCGCGGTAATTTCATCCATGTCAAAACCTGGCGCCGGAAATCCTTCGAGCGACTCCAGCGCGCGCCCCTGCAGCAATTCTGTCAGCGCCCGTTCGAGTGCGATTTCAAAGCGTGGATGGGCGCCGAAGCTGGCGAACAGGCCCTGATCCTTGGGATGCAACAGTGTCACGCACATTACCGGGTAACGTCCGCCGAGCGAGGCATCGCGCACCAAAATGCCGAAACCGGCATCGCGCAGTCCTTTGATGCCTGCTGCGATGCCCGGATAGCGATTGATCACAGCGTCGGGTACTTCAGGCAGGCAAAGACCTTCACTGATAATGCGATATTTGATATGTCGCTCGAAAATTTCGGACAGCGCTTGGCTGCGCGCTTCCATCATGGTGTTACCGGCTGCCATGCCGTTGCTGACATACAGATTACCGATGATATTCACTGGAAACCAAGTTTGGGCGTCATCGCGCAAGCGGGCATAGGGAAGGGCGCAGATGCCGCGCTCGACGTTGCCCGAATTCAGATCGACCAGTACCTGCGCATCGATCTCGCCGTCGGGATTGTAGAAAGCCTGCAGCTCAGGATTTAGCAACTCTGCTGGCCAACTGCCATCACCGGTGGGCGCAAACCAGCGTTCCTGGGGATAATGCACAAACGGCCGGTTTGCACGTGTTTCGCCAAGATAAAAATGGGTCCAAAAATAATGGGTCCCAAGTCGTTCAAAAAATTCACCCAGTGCGCTGGCACGCGCTGCAAGTTCCGACGCACCCTTGCCGTTGGAGAAAAGCATCGGACAGTCGTGATCGCGCATATGCACCGACCAGATCGCCTCGACTGGATTTAGCCAGGATGATTCATCCAGATGAAAGCCGCGCTGGGCCAGCTTGGCTTGCATGGTGCGAATGGTCGATTCGAGTGAGGCATCTTTGCCGGGGATGAAGCTTTCGGTATGCATGGGTGGCTTGGGGAAAGTAGGGGCGGGACAAAATAGGCACCGCGTGGCAGCCTGCAATTCAGCCACGACAGC
>JAYVEF010000355.1:0-7679 GCA_043748965.1 Burkholderiales bacterium | reverse complement strand
CGCATATCCTATTGGCTGAGCAAAGCTCTTGGTTCTATTTTTATAGTGCTTGGCGTTCGCCTTGCAGCCGAAAAGTAATCGCATGAACCGTTCCCTTCCGCCCTGCAAAATGCAGCCATGGTCTTGCCGCTTGCAGCGTGCCGTACAAAATAATCGCGCCGGATCATCTCCTTCGATGCCTGTAACTGCTGTTTGCCCAATTCCGCTCCACGATGTTGCACTCGGAGGGGACTGTGGCGGGGCGAAAATCAGAAAGATATAACGCCGCTCAGGCACTGGTTACATCGCCGCCGCGCTGCGCTTGACACGCGCTCCGATTTGCGATGTGCGCTCGGTGCCCTCAGTGATAAGCGTTAAAAAATCACCTGCCATCGTCATTGTGGCGAGCGGACTGCGTAAGTCATGCCCGAGTATTGCCAGAAAAGTGTCACCCGTTAGATCGTTTTTTGCGCGAACCTAAACGCCGACTCTTGCAGAGCTTGGTCGATCTCCTCGTGAAAGCTGGACATGTCTTTCACCGTTGCCCTTGCCAGCGTTTTAACTGTGGGCATCCACATTCTCAGTACGCTGACGCGCAAGGCGCGATATTCTGCCGTCACTTGCGGCAGCGTGAAGCCGCTCGACGGACCTGTCGCGCTTTTGCTGTGGTATTTCGTGGGCGTCCAAACCTACGGCGATCGCCAGCAAGATTTCACGCGAGTGATCTTTTAACTCGGTGACCGGTTCGCCCAACGATGCTGGCTCGAGGGTACGGGCAAAGGAGACAACTCCCCAACGATGCCATCCATGTTCGAGGCGATGAAAGCAGCAAGTCTCATGGAAAGTTTTCCGTTAGCGTTTGGTGGATAGGCTCGCCATGCTCCCATCGAGCAAAAATCGGCTTCTTTATTGCAGCTTCACGGCACGTTATGGACCGTCGAGGTTGGCGCTTGGTTGGAGGCCTGATTTCTTGGCGCGCACCAACTGGTCACTAAATCGGTAACTAACTCCCGACTAAAAAAAGGCCAATCCGGAGATTGGCCTAGCTTATCAATTCTCTTGGTCGGGGCGAGAGGATTCGAACCTCCGACCCCTTGCACCCCATGCAAGTACGCTACCAGGCTGCGCTACGCCCCGACGAATACGAGAGTATAGCAGAGGCGACGACGCAATTGCCACGCCGGCGCTCAACATATCATCCTCCGTTGCCGCAGTATTTTTAGGGAAATCATTTATCATGCGCAGAGTGCAGGCGTTGCCTTGGTTTGCCCATTCGCCACGCATGCCAATACCCCGCTGCGATTCCTGAACATCTGGTCGTCCCTCAATCATATTCGTATCCTCATCATGCCCATCAAAATCAGTCATCAATTCGACGCAGGTGCCATTGAAGTCTTAGGCGCTATTGATCCGCAGCGGATCGATCTGCGCATTCGCAAGGATAGCCACGCGGACTTTACACAGTGGTTTTATTTTCGGCTGCAGGGTGCGCGCGCGGTCGCTTGTTCGATGCGGTTTTTGAATGCTGGTGAGGCGACCTATCCGGGTGGCTGGAAAAATTATGCGGCGGTGGCCAGCTACGATCGTGAAAACTGGTTTCGGGTACCGACCTCATATGCCAGCGGGGTCATGACGATCCGACATACGCCAGAGCGCGATAGCGTGTACTACGCTTACTTCGAACCATATTCGTGGGAGAGGCATCTGCAATTGCTGGGTCGTGCCGAAAAATCTCCGCGCGCGCGGGTGATTGATCTGGGCAGCACCGTCGACGGGCGCGATCTGAACGCGATCGTGATCGGCGACCCGATTGCGGCAAAAAAAGTCTGGGTGATCGCGCGGCAGCATCCGGGCGAAACCATGGGCGAATGGTTTGTTGAAGGAATGGTAGGCGCGTTGCTGGATGGGGGTAACCCGATAGCACGCAGTATCCTGGATAAAGCTGTTCTGTACCTCGTGCCGAACATGAATCCGGATGGCTCAGTGCGTGGCAATTTGCGAACCAATGCTGCCGGGGCCAACCTCAATCGCGAATGGATGACGCCGTCCCTGCAAAGCAGCCCGGAAGTGCTGGCGGTGAAACAGGCCATGCATGCAACCGGCTGCAATCTGTTTTTGGATGTGCACGGTGATGAGGCGCTGCCTTATGTGTTCGTGGCTGGCAGTGAAATGCTGGAAGGCTTTAGCGCCGAACAGGCTGCACAGCAAAAACGCTTTTTGGATTGCTTCGTGCAGGCCAGTCCGGATTTTCAGACCGAGGTCGGTTACGCGCCGTCCAAATACCGTGAAGAGGTTCTGAAACTGGCATCGAAGTACGTTGCACATACGTTTAAGTGCGTGTCCTTGACGCTTGAAATGCCGTTCAAGGACAACGCGATTTTGCCGGATGCAAAAGTGGGATGGAACGGCGATCGGAGTGCCAAGCTGGGCGCGGCGATTTTACAGCCGGTGCTGGACGCACTGGGATAAACGCGCGCGCTGAAATGCAAGACCTCCCGCGTATAGTGATGATCGCGAACAGTTTGTCGTTCACTTTTTTCTTGATTACAATTATCCTCTTGGGCGGGCGCCTTTTGAACCTGGTTCAGAAAGCCGCGCTTAACCGGGCACGCGTGGCGTGTCGGTATTGGTCGTATAACAAGGGAAAATTAAAAAATGAAAAAAGTCCATCAGGTACGTCTCGCTGCAGCGATTTTGATCGTGTTGTCCAGTTCGCTCAGCGGCTGCGCATCCATCGTCAGCGGGACAAATCAGGTTATGTCGGTAGAAACCCGTAATAAAGGCGAAGCTGTGGTGGGGGCCACCTGCAAACTTGAGAGCGACAAGGGAACATTCTTTGTAACGACGCCCGGCACCGTCACCGTGCATCGCGGCTATCAGGATCTCGCAGTCAAGTGTGAAAAGGAGAACATGCCGCCCGGCTTGGCGAAAGTAAAGTCAGGCACCAAGGGCATGCTTGCGGGAAATATTTTATTCGGTGGCATCATCGGTGCTGCCGTCGATGCAGGCACCGGTGCTGCCTACGACTACCCGTCGCTAATCACGATCATGATGGGCGAAGACATCCGTTTGCCTGCGGCGACGCCACCGACGGTTCTGGCGGGGACACCTGCCCCTGCGCTAGCCCCGGCGGCTGAGGTTACAGGTGCCCCCGCATCGGCAAAGTAGCACTACAGTCGCCTGGCCGCGGCGCTGCACATCGCAATCTAAGCCCGCGTCGACGATCGCGCGGGCTGTTCCAAATTCTGTATGTATCGAATCCCCAACAGTTTCAGTACCACCGAGCGGAACGCTTTACCGAGTGGATAAAAAATTGCAGCCATGATTTTGGTTTCGAACAGAAAAGCGTTCACGCGATTGAATAGTCCCGAACCTGTGCTCAGCAGACTCATCACCCGAATTGCCTCCGGCCTGTAACAAATCACGTCCTTGAATTTCAGTACCATCCCCTGATCGATGTCCAGACCGGCTGCGGTAATCTGATCCATCAGCGCCCCTGGTAGGCGTGCATCAACAAGATGCGCGTGCCGACCGCCTCACGCAGGCGCACGTATCGGCATCAGGTGGTGCAGACCTGGATGACCGCCGGCGAAATTTCAGAGCGTTTCGAAATGAG
Source organism: Burkholderiales bacterium (assembly GCA_043748965.1). GTDB lineage: Bacteria > Pseudomonadota > Gammaproteobacteria > Burkholderiales > Burkholderiaceae_D > Actimicrobium. The sequence continues at coordinate 4,084 of JAYVEF010000355.1, read as the reverse complement.
CAAACCGGCCCTGTCAAAACATCTCAAAATCCTGGAAAACGCCGGCCTGGTATGCTGGGAAAAAACAGGCCAGTTTGTCCATTACCGCTTGGCAGATCGTAACCTGATCAACACGGTGCATGATTTTATGACGACATTCTGTCCATTGGGCGGGTCATTGAAAAACGCAAGCGCTGCGGTTGCACGGAAGCGTGCGCAGGTGCCAATCAAGTTAAAAGTCGGGAGCTGAAATGGGCAGTATTGACAACGGTATTTATGATCGCGTGGCATCGACCTGGTGGGAGCAGGATGGCTTCATGGCCGTGCTGCGAACCTCGGTCAACCCGCCACGTTTCGCCTGGTTTCGCGACACCTTGGAGCAACGTTTGGGGCTTGCACCAGCTGATCTGCAGGTGCTCGATGCGGGATGCGGTGGCGGCTTGCTGGCAGAGCAGTTCGCCGCGATTGGCTGTGTAGTGACAGGGATCGATCAGTCGGTGCCGACGCTGGAAGCGGCACGCGCGCACGCCCAAAAAAGCGCACTACCGATTCGCTATCTGCACGGTACTGCCGAACATCTGCCGTTCGACGCGGCGTCATTCGATGTAGTCTGCTGCTGCGACGTGCTGGAACATGTCGATCAGGTTGATGCGGTGATTGCCGAATTGGCGCGGGTACTGAAACCCGGTGGCGTATTCTTTTTCGATACGATTAACCGGACCTGGCGCAGTAAGCTGGTGGCGATCAAGATCGCGCAGGACTGGTGGCCGACCCGGTTCGTGCCGGCCGACGTACACGTATGGGAAAAATTTATTCGCCCAGACGAACTCGCCGCGAGTCTGCAACGGCATGGCCTGCAGCATGCTGGTTTTACCGGACTGTCGCCGGCAATCAATCCGCTGCGAGCGCTGATCGCACTGGTGTGCCAGAAGTTTGGCCGGCACAGTTACGCCGAGCTTGGGCGAAATCTACGACTGAAAGCCAGTACCGACTGTTCGGTTTCGTATATGGGGTTCGCCGTGCGCTCGCTACGGTCGTGCGAGGCATCAAGTTCGCTGGCGCAATCGTAGCGCAGCCCCGCGCCGCGCGGACCCGTTAGCGCGTGCCGAACGCGCGCAGATCCGGCACTCTACGCAGCGATGCAAAGGCCTCGGGCTCCCAGGGGCGCAGTGCGAACAGCAGGCTGGTACCAAAACGCTGGCACTCTGGCGCATCGGTGCATTCATCGTGCATGTCGGCGAGATCGCGCACCAAGCGCTGCAGTTTTAGCTGGAATCGCTGGTTGGCCTCGGGCGTCAGCATCGCATGTGCAAACCGGAGCAATTCGCCCGTCTGATCAAATTCAGGCTGCAAAAAGTCGCTCTGCAGACGGTCCCGAAAAAATCGCTGGATCGGACCATCGGGTCGCCAGGAAAAATCTCGTGCCAGACATAACCTGACGCGGTTTTGCGGCATCAATCGGATGAATCCTAGCCTGTCCAGCGCAGCCAGATGCCCGACACAGGCGGCCTCGGAAAGCCGGTAAGTCGCGACGATGTGATCGATGCTCCAATGGTTCATGACACATACCGCCGTCAGCAGTCTGGCGGGATCGGCGAGTAATGCTATCTCTTGTATCTCGGTCAGTTGGTGCACTTTCAGATCGGCCTCTTCGGCAGCCTTGACCAATCCGTACAGATCGAAACTGATGACTTCACAGATCGCTTCCAGCGTGACCATGCTGAAGCTGCGTTGCGAAAACTGGCGCTTGACGCTCGCTTCGCTCAAACCGAGATGCATGGCTACCTGTGCATAGGTGACGCCGCGCGCTTTTAATAATTGTTTAAGTGTATAGATCAGATGCGGAGTTTGTGCCATGACAAGAAGTAGCGATTATCAATACGTTATTCGGAAAAAAATGATGCTTTTGTAGTAATTGTATCGATAATCGCTGTCAGACGGCAAAATTGCTATTCCTTTTAAAAACACGGACGCATCATGAAAAATATAATTTCGGCCGGAGCTATCGTCTTGCCATCAACAGTCGGGCGCCTGAATGTACCGCTGTTACGGTGCCGTTTTAGCAGACCGCTGCCGTATCTGGTGGCGTTATTGGTGATTGCGGCAATGGTGTTGCACGGGCCGATTGCACAACCGGCTGCGTACCATCAGTTTGCCGATCAGCGGCTGTGGCTGGGCATGGCGCACGCCGCGGATGTGCTATCCAATCTTGGTTTCGCGCTAGTGGGTACATTCGGGATTTTACAACTTTGGCGACGCAAACCGTCGGGCCTGCCGATGCCGGAACGCTGCGGATATGCGCTATTTTTTTAGCCCTCATACTGACAGCGTTCGGTTCTGGTTACTATCACCTGGCGCCGGACAATTCACGCCTGGTCTGGGATCGCCTGCCGATCGCCCTGGCTTGCGCTGGCTTGCTAGCAGGGGTATGGCGCCAGACCGGCACCGCGTGTGCGTCATTGCCGATGTGGTTTGCGGCGCCGGCGATTGCGAGTGTGGGATGGTGGCGCTGGACCGATTTGCAGGGCGCCGGCGATCTGATGCCGTACCTGCTGGTCCAAATACTGCCGCTGATGCTGATTCCGATCCTGCAATGGCGCGGCGATGCGTCGCGCCAGCAGCGGCCGGCGTTTGGTCTCGCGTTAGCGCTGTACGTGCTGGCAAAATTATGCGAGGTTGCAGACTACGCGATTTTCGCGACCTTGCTGGTGGTCAGCGGCCACACGTTGAAGCATTTACTGGCGGTATTGGCAGCAGCGATTATCGCGCGCCATTACATCCCTTCTCAAACAGCCTGATCGACCTGCTGCGCCGACTTCAGCAAAGCCTGCACCGCGCGTTCGAACAGCGGTGCGGTTTCGATAAAACGAACCCGGCCGAGCGCCAGCAGACGCAGGAACATCCGCACGCTGACCAGCGAGGGCTCGGCCGACTCGTCCATCGTCAGAACCAGCGTGGACGCGTCCTGATTGATCCAGTTGAGGCGTCCGATACCGGGGCTGCTGCCGAGTGTGATTTCAATTGCGACGCCACTGCGCAGGCGCTCCAGCAGTTCGGCTTCGCTGAGGGGATCGATCGTCGTGACCGCACTGCCGGGGCTGGCCTGGTCGGGCGCTACCGGTGGCAGTGTGCCGGCTTGTTCGATCAGAGGGTCGAGCATGGTGACGTGGACCTGCGATTCCTGTAACGCTTCATTCAAAAAATCCTGGTGTTGCGCCGTGCTTCCGGGTGGTACGGTGGATGGCAGTGCGTTCTGGCGTTCCGGATGCGTGACGAAATGTTCGAAGTGCCGATGCAGTGCGCTCAAAGTGGGACCGTTACCGCTCGATTCGGCGCTGCGCAGGGCACTGCTGTGCGCATCTGCCAGCCAGTTCAGCACGACTTGCTGCCGTGCCTGTTCCCAGCCCTCATGCTGCAGGCCGTCGCGCAGCGTTGCGACGATGCGCGGTAGTAGGCTGAGCAACTGGCTGCGCTCGGCGGCAACGTGCTTCGGCAAAATGCTCCAAAGGAGATCCGGCACCAGCTGGCGAAATCGCAATGACGCGGTGGCACTGTCGGCGGTGCGTTCGGCACGTTCGACCACGTGCACCCAAGTGGTACTCAAAAAATCATGCAGAAAAGGGTCGATTGTGAGACCGTTCAATGCTTCTGCGAGCTGAGCGGTCAGGTGCGCAAAGCGCAAGGTGCGACTCTGGGCGTTTTCGAGTGCCTGTACGGTCAGTTCAACCTTGCTGTCGCCGGCGCGCAGCTCCTGTGCGATAAAGGTGTCGAACTGGTCAAGCATGGTTTCGAACTGGCTGCTGCTTTCGCTCGAGTCGGCAAGCAGCGTTTCAACGATCCGGCAGATTTCTGCGCTGACGCGCGCACCACTGGGATCGAGTTGGCGCAATCCGATCGAGACCGAGCCGATACGATTGACCAGCATCCGGGCAGGGTGACTTTTTTGCGTCAGCAGGGTGCGCTCGCGCAGGGCGATCTTCAGCACCAGAAACTGCAGTCGTCCCAGTTGAGCGCGGACTTCTGCAGGTATTTGGCTATCGCACAAAATAAATTCAAACAGCATGGCGACAACGTCGATGGTCATCTGTTCATCCAGATCGCCAGT
>JAYVEF010000354.1:0-2245 GCA_043748965.1 Burkholderiales bacterium | reverse complement strand
TCAGTACATCTCCCGGCGCCATCACTAACGCAACCCCTTGCTCTACCAGAATTTGATTTTGCGGCAAATCAGGACGCAAAAAGTCTTTCGAATCCAGTTGCTCGGGCTGGACCTGCCAGCGATGCGATCCGGGGAGCAGGTGCAGGCCACCGTTATCGGCATATTCATCACCCAGCGCCAGCCAGACCGTGATCAGATTCGCGTCCGAGAACGACCAGTATCGAATATCCCGATGCCAGCCAGTCGCGGTGCCCCAGTCCGGATGTTTGGTCATCACACAATTGTGATGAACCAGATTCAGCACTACCGGCGGATCGAGTAGTTGCGACAGTTCGGCGATCAGGGTCGGGTCCGCAGCCCATTCCTGAAAACAGCGGCCTCTGCCCCATGCACCGCGCAAGCGTCGCACGGTGTCGCCGCCGATACCGTCGCGTGCTCCCGGGGCGCCGGCATAGCCCACTTCGACTTCATACTCCAGCGGCGCGACAGCGCCCTCCAACTGTTCCAGGGCGGTGGTTCGGAGGACCCCGCATTGTGCCAGGTCAACCCGTCGGCGCAGCAGCAAAAATCCGTCCTTCTGAAAGTCGTGTATTTGAATGGAGTTGAGCATGGGACCTCACCGCAACGTCGGACAGAATCAGGTAATGCCGTCGCAAGGATGGCGCCAGTGTACTATTATGCCGCAGTCGGCACCGCCATCCCGTACGCCGCTATGGGCGTAAAAAAACGGCCCAGAGGACCGTTTTATTGGGGCGACCAGCGCCGCTGAACAAGCTGCGCCGTGTGTCAGACGGACCGCTTGCGACGGCGCACTGACCAACCCAGCAGACCCAGCCCGGCGATCAGCATCGCGCTGGTTTCCGGCTCCGGCACGGGCGACACGGTCACGCCGCCAAGATAGAACTGTTCGGCATCTCTGCCACCGTACGAGAATGTGAATTCGGACCCGGTTATCGACAGGTTGTTAATATCGTGTGAAAGTTTGAAACTGTGCCCGTCGAGCAGGAAGGTTGAATTATTTTCAAAATTGCCGGTGTGACCATCAGCGCGCAGCGACACGCCGCTCAATGTGACCACCTGACTGAACTTCAGCTTCAGCGTCTCGCCTTCGGTGACATTATCGTCGCTGTTGACATGGGCCTCGTGATACACGCCGAGTCCGGCGCCGATGTGACGTAGCGGATTCCAGCCGGCCTCATGGTCCTGCATTGCCGTGACCAGTTGACCACCATAAAAACCGGTCGCAGTCGCGGTTAGTCCGCCCACCGTATATTTTAGATCGCCACCGAATTTGCCATGGTCGATATCGGAGCTGCACAGGTCGCCGCCAGTACATTTCCAGTAACCGGTATTGAGCACTTCGCTCGGCAGCAGGTCACCGGCACCACCGCCGCTGTGTTTCAGATTTGAAAAATCGAACGTGACGGGCGAAGATGCGAATGCTGGCCCGTTCAACGCTGCCGATGCGGCAAGTACCACCGCTAGGGCGGTCGAGAATTTGATGAAATTCATGTTATTTTTGTCCGATGGTGTGAATACGAGCAACCGTTGCCTGCGAAAGGCAACCAAGCAGCCAAGTGTTTCATTAAGAATATTACAACAAAAAGTTTTACCACGCGAAGCATGATGCGCGAATTAACAATAGTTAATCATTGAATATCGCTCGGCAACAGGCGCATCTTGCGTAGCCCCAACTGCTGCAGTAAATTGCGTCACCAGGAAAAGCCGGGCAGCATCAAGTGGTTAGCGGTTTATACCGAATCCGCTTAGGCTTGGCCCCTTCTTCGCCTAGACGTTTGCGCTTGTCCGCTTCGTATTCTTGATAATTACCATCAAAGAAGCTCACCTGCGAGTTGCCTTCGAAGGCCATGATATGCGTCGCAATCCGGTCCAGAAACCAGCGATCATGCGAAATCACCAGCACACTGCCGGCGAATTCAAGTAGCGCATCTTCGAGCGCGCGCAGGGTTTCAACGTCCAGGTCGTTCGAAGGCTCATCGAGCAGCAGGACGTTTCCGCCTTTCAGCAAAGTTTTGGCCAGATGTAGCCGGCCGCGCTCGCCGCCGGAGAGATTGCCGACCAGTTTTTGCTGATCGCCCCCTTTGAAGTTGAACCGGCCAAGGTACGCGCGCGACGGCATCTCGAACCGGCCGACCGTCAGAATGTCGGCGCCACCGGTGACATCGTCGAACACCGTCTTGCCATCCGACAGTGTGTCGCGCGACTGGTCCACCATTGAAATCCG
>JAYVEF010000353.1:0-7693 GCA_043748965.1 Burkholderiales bacterium | reverse complement strand
CATGGGCGTCGATATTCGGGAGCGGGTGCGCCTGATGCACGCACTGCGCAGCGATTTCGAACAACGCAAATTGACATTGGTTTATCAACCGCAAATTGATCTGGTCGCGCACCGTGTCGTGGGTGCCGAAGCGCTGCTGCGCTGGCGCGATGAAGAAGGCAATTTCATTGCGCCGGACACATTTATTCCGATAGCGGAAAATTCTGGTCTGATCATCGAGCTTGGCGCTTGGGTGTTACAGACCGCCTGCGCTGAATTGATGCGTTTGCGCGCGCTTGGTTTCGTTGATTTCATGATGTCGGTAAATGTCTCGCAAGTCCAGTTTCGCCATCTGGGATTTATCGACATGCTGCAGAATACCTTGCGGCAGACCGGCGCCCCGGCGACTTCCATCGAACTTGAAATTACCGAATCGATGGCGATGGAAGATCCTGCGTTTCTAATCCGGACGCTCGAGCAGATCAAACGCACCGGGGTCAGCATCGCCATCGACGACTTCGGTACGGGCTTTTCATCGCTGAGTTATTTGCGCCAGCTAAACGTCGACCGGATCAAGATCGACCGCAGTTTCGTCAATGAAATCACGGATTCGACGCGCGGCAGCAGCATCGCCGGAATGGTGATCCAGCTCGGCCGCAACCTGGATCTGGTTGTGATTGCCGAAGGCGTCGAAGATGAACGCCAGGCTGCCATTTTGCGCGAGCTCGGCTGCCCGCTAGCGCAAGGCTACCTGTTCGCCAAACCAATGGCACCCGCGTTACTGCCCGAATGGCTGCAACGCTACTGCGGCCAGTGAGCCGGCAATTGGTCCCAATCGCACAACAAATTTTTTTCCCTCTGGGTCAATCCGTATGTTGCGTATGCTGACTCTACGTCGCGCGATCGTGCTGGCGGTCGTGACCGGCCTGTTGATCCCGGCCATGGCGATCGTAGGACTGTCCTGGCTGCAGCGCTATAACGTCGAAATCCGTCGCGGCACTATCACCCTGTTGCGTCAGAATGCCGAAATTCTGTCACACGGCATGCAAGAGCCACTGTGGAACGTCAACCAGGAAAGCGCCGGAGCATTGCTCGACGTAATGCTACGCAATCCAGACATCATCGCCATTGAAGTGCGCGATAGCGAGCTGGGCGCGTTTGTCGCGGGCGAGCATGCCGAACGGCGTACCGGGTTCAGCGCAAAAACTACGCAGCCGGTCAGCTATCGCGGACAGGTCATTGGCAGCGTCCGTCTTGAAGTTGGCAGCGCGCGCCTGCAAAAAATTCTCGCTGCCGACATGATGCACTCGGTGCTGGCCCTGACTGCGCAGGTGGTGCTCTCCGTACTGCTGATTTTGCTGCTGCTCGACCGGCGACTCGTACGACCGCTACAGCGACTTGGCGCTGGTGCCGAACGGCTTGCGCGAGGCCAGTTGGACGTACCGTTCAGCTGGACGCGACTCGATGAAATCGGGCTCCTTGGTCAGCGTCTTGAAAAAACCCGCATCAGTCTGCGCGGCCTGTTCGACGAACTGGGCCGCAAGAATACCGAACTCGAACGCGATATCGACATGCGTAAGCATATCGAGCACGAACTGCATCAGCGCGAGACGCGCTTCAGGGTGCTGGTCGAACACAGCCCGATCGCCATCATCGAATGGGATTTGAATTTTCGCGTGATCGAATGGAATTCTGCGGCGGAACGGATCTTTGGCTACAGCCGGCGCAAGGCGTTGGGACAGCATGCCGGATTCATCATTCCGAACCGTTCGGCGCAGCAGGTCGATGGGATTTTCCGTACGCTGATGGCTGGTGCCGGTGCCGCACGCAGTATCAGCGAAAACATTCGTGCCGATGGCCAGATTATCATTTGCCAGTGGCGCAACGCCCACATCGCTGAACAGCGCGAACACGTCGGGCAATTACTCTCGTTGGCCGAGGACATCACTGAAAAGCGCCGTGTCGAAGATGCGCAAAGGCTGTCGGAAGCCAAATTCGCTGGCGCATTCGAATGCAATCCCGATTCGATGTCGATTGCCCGCCTGTCCGATGGCCTGCTGATAGACATCAATCAAACCTTCGAAAAAATCACCGGCCACGCCCGGCATGAAGCGGTCGGAACCACCTCGGTCGAATTAGCACTGTGGGCTAGCCCTGAACAGCGGCAGATCATGATCTCGCTACTGCGGGCAGAGGGGACCGTGCGTGATTTCGAATGGGAAATGCGAACCCGCTCAGGTGCCTTGCGGACCTGTCTGGTGAACGCGACCCTATTCTGGGTAGGCGACGAAAATTATCTGCTCGCGGCTACCCGCGACATTACCGACCAGCGTTTGCTCGAGGCGCAAAAAACTGAGGTCGACCGCGCCCTGATGCGTCTGGCGCAAGGGCCCCAGCAACTTCTTGAAGGGACTTTTTTTGATGTGCTGGTGGCAGATTTGGCATCAGCACTCGGCGCTGATATCGCTTATATCGGACTGCGCTCGCCAATCGATCCGGATCAGATCGACACACTGGCGATTCATCTTCAGGGAAGCGTCGTGGCGAAGCGCAGTTTCCGGATTGCCGGTTCCCCCTGTGAACAAGTTCTGCGCGGTGAACTCAGCCTGATTCCCACGCAACTGAAGACTCTATTTCCATCCGGCCAGGATTTGCAGGACACGGATTACACCAGCTTTGCGGGTGCGCCGATACATAACGTTGCCGGCGACACCATCGGTGTACTGGCAGTTGCGAGTCGCGATGCCCTGCGTAGTCCCGATCTGGTCAAAACTTTGCTGCGGGTGTTCGGCGAAAGAGCCTCGTCTGAACTCGCCCGCGAACACGCCGAACGTGCACTGCGTAGCAGCGAACAACGGTTTGCCGCGATGTTTCATGCATCACCGGTGTCGATGGTGTTGTTGCGTTTCGAGGGCGATTTTGCGCTGCTCGACGTCAATCAGGCGTTCGAGCATCTGCACCGGCGAGCACGTAGCGCGGTACTCGGCAAAAATGCCGCGCTGCTCGGCCTGTATCGGGACTATGAAGACCGCAACAGCATCGTAAAATCGCTTAAATCGTCTGGCCGGGTCGATCGATACCAAGCCTGGATGCGGCTAGGCGACGGTAGCGAAGCGCTGATGCAGTTGTCCGGCAATGTGTTCCAGCAGGCCGGCCAGGACCTGCTGATCATGGTCAGCGAAGACGTCACCGAAATTCATGAAATTGAAAAACAGATTCTAGCCTCGAACAATACGCTTGAAGAGCGCGTCGCCGAGCGCACCGACGCGCTGCGCAAGGCAAACCAGGAACTTGCTGCTACTCTTCAGCGCTTGAATCTGGCTCAGGAAGAGTTGGTCCGCAGTGGCAAGCTGGCTGCATTGGGGGCACTGGTGGCAGGCATTGCGCACGAGCTTAATACGCCAATCGGAAACAGTCTGATGGTGGCCAGCACGCTTGCCGACCGCACCCGCGATTTCAGCACTGCTAGCAGCGCCGGACTGAAACGCTCGGTGCTGGACAGCTTTTTGCAGGACACGGCTACCGCCTCCGAAATTCTGGTGCGTAACCTGTATCGTGCCGCCGATCTGGTAACCAGCTTCAAACAGGTGGCGATCGATCAGACCAGTTCGCAACGGCGCCGCTTTTTACTGACTGAACTGGTTGCCGAAATCGTCCTGACGCTTTCACCGACCATCCGAAAAACCGCTGTACATGTACGCCAGACCATCCCCACCGACCTGTCGATGGACAGCTATCCGGGGCCGCTCGGTCAGGTACTGACGAATCTGGTAAACAACGCACTGCTGCACGCATTTGAAGATCGTATGGAAGGCACCATCCTGCTGACTGCGGCAGCACACGGCAGCGGCTGGTTGACGCTGTCAGTCGGCGATGATGGTGCCGGTATTCCAGAGGTCAATCTGGACCGGATTTTCGATCCCTTTTTTACCACCAGGCTCGGCGCAGGCGGCTCGGGACTGGGCCTGAACATTACGCATAACATTGTCAGCGGCATCCTCGGCGGCAGGATTCAGGTCCAAAGCGAACTTGGCACCGGCAGCACCTTTGTTCTGACGCTGCCGCTCACAGCGCCTGCGCTGGCCGACGATGCACTGCCTGGCGCCGAGACAGCTGTGGCCTGATGGAACGCCAGCTGCTTACGGCAGCAGCGCGGTACGACTCACCAGCACGCCGTCGGCATCGGCAAAAATCCAGTCGCCCGGATGCACCAGCGTGCCGACGATCGTGACTGCGATATCGGCTTCGCCGACGCCTTTGCGCAGGCTTCGGCGCGGATGTGCGCCGCGTGCCCGGACGCCAATTGCACAGGCGTTGATCTCGTCCACATCCCTGACGCAACCGTCGATCACAATGCCAGCCCAGCCATTTTGCTGCGCCAGTCGTGCCAGATTGCCACCGACCATGCCACAGCGCACACTACCTCCGGCGTCAACTACCAGCACCCGACCGTGGCCGGATGTTTCAAGTAGGCTACGCAGCATGACGTTGTCTTCGAATACTTTCAGGGTGGCAGCCGGCCCGGCAAAGTGTCGCTGCGCACCAAAGTTCTGAAAAACCGGGGACAGCACAATGAGCGCGCCACTAACAAGCTTGTCTTCATGAATGTCGCATAAGTCACAGGTTGAAAATGGCATGCCGTCGGCTCCTCCGAAAGGGTTGGTCAGTTGGTTTTGCTGATACAGGGAGCTGCCGAAACGATGCCGTCCGGGCGATGGCATTTGGTACACCGCATCCACGTGAATAAATTAACAGCGTGTTCTGGATGCACCAACGAACCTAAAAGTGCTCGGCATCAACTCTAATATTCGCTACTATAGAATGGTTTTCCAACTGCACGCTCGCAGCCCGTAGTGCCACACTCGTCCGTCCAAGCGGTCGCGCCAGTGGCTGTTCGCCAATATACAACAGGAGTCGACGGTGTCCGAGACAGTACCACGCGATGTCACCGAAATCGACCGGCTGAATCAGCAGGCCTTGTCCTGTCTCGCATCCAACCGCTCAGAAACCTCGCGACTTGCCGCGCTGGCACTGGATGCATCCAACCGAATCGGCTACCTGCGCGGTGCCGGCTACGCCCACCTGAATCAATTGTCAGTATTGTTTCATGCCGGCGAGACCGACCGGGCCGCAGTCATGTGCAAACCCTTGCCAGGGTTGTTCCATCGATTGGCAGACCTGGAAGGCGAGATGTTTGCCAACATCTGCTTGGGTTCGATTGCAACCCGACGCGGTGACTTCACGCGTTCCGAAAGGCACCTCGGCATTGCGCGCAAACTATCGACCCAGATCCCTGATTCGCTGTATAAATTTGCGCTGTACAACCGGCTGGGCATTGATGCGTTAAGTCGAGGCGATGCTAACGCAGGGCCACGTAATTTTTTGCTGGCGTTGGATATTGCCGAGCGCTTTGGCACTGCTTCGCATCGCGTCAACATGTTGTCGAATCTGGCATCGTGCCAGCATGATCTGAGTAACGACGACGATGCGATTCCACTGCTGATCGAAGCGATGGACATCATCAACACCGAAGGGCTGTTCGCGCAACAACCGATCGTTGTCGGCAACCTGGCGATGTGCCTGCTATCGACCGGCAAGCCTGCAGAAGCGCTGGCAGCGGTAACACCATTTTTTAACACCACCGACATCGATACGACCGACCAGGCATTTATCTTCAGCCTCGGTGCGCACGCGTCGATCCTGTTGATGGACCTGGCGTCTGCCGCCCGACTCCTCGATCAAGCCCACAAGATTGCTCAGACCGATCAAGATTACGAGGAACAGATGCACGCATGGCTAGTGCGTGGCATGCTGGATATGGCTTCTGGGCGCGCCCGTCAGGCACTGGTATCGCTCGACCAAGCGCGCGCTCTGCTCAGCTATACGCGCAACCCTTTTTATCAACAGCAGATTTTCAAGGGGCTGGCGCACGTGCAGGCACATCTGGGAAAATGGAAGCTGGCGTACATTTATCTACAGCAGTATCAGACGTATTTCGAGGCCAGCAGCAAGTCCGCGCGCGACGCACGTCTGCTGATGCGTCATCTTGAAAAAGAAATGAAGGGTCTGAAAGAAGAGCGCGACGTCGCACTGGAGAAACACGCCGCGCGTGAAGTCGACAATCAAAAGCTGGAGAGCCTGAACAAGGAACTGACGCACCAGATTCATCACGTCAACTCGCTGCAGAAGACGCTCAAGGAACAGGCAATCCGTGACCATTTGACCGGGCTGTACAACCGGCGTCATTTCGAAACCTGCCTGAATGCCGTGTTGCACGAATCCAGCGGAAAATTCCTAATCACCATCGTCATCCTAGACCTCGATTTTTTCAAGCGCGTCAATGATACGTACGGACATCCATTCGGTGACGAAGTCCTGATGCAATTCGCCAGACTGGTGGAAGGTAATCTGCGCGGCAGTGACATGCTGTGCCGCTACGGTGGGGAAGAATTCTGCATGCTGCTGCGTGACGCAGACGGCGTCATGGCAACCAACAAGGTGGCGGCGATCGCTACCAAATACCGCGCGCTGGTCATTCGGCAAGGGGGTCATAGCCTGACCGGTTGTACGTTTTCAGCCGGCATTGCCGAGTATCCGCAACACGGCACCAGCCGCAACGAATTACTGATGCGCGCCGACACTGCGCTATACGCCGCCAAGATCGCCGGACGCAACCAGTCGATGGTGGCGCTCGGCGACTGAAACTAGCTGACGCGCGGACGGCGATCAGTCGCTTGTCGCCGATTGCATCAGCGAGCGGATTACCCGCACTGGCACCGCGCCATAGCTCAAAAATTGTTCATGAAACTTTTTCAGATCGAAGGCGCCTCCGAGTGCCTTGCGGCGCTCGTCGCGCAGCGCCATGATTTCGCTGTAGCCACTGAAATAACTAGTCAGCTGGACCGATGACAATTGCAGCCGGCGCCATTTTCCAGTCGCTTCATTGTCAGTCTGGAAGGCTTCGTTGATCATCAAATTTTTGGCGTCCGCCTCGGTCATACCGAGCACGTGCACACTGTAATCCAGAATCGTGTTGCAGACGCTGCGCAGGTTCCACTTGGAATACATCAGCCACATTTCCGGCGTGTCGCCACCATAGCCAGATTCCAGCATCATTCTCTCGCCGTATACTGCCCAGCCTTCGATCATGGCCCCATTGCCAAAAACGGTCTTGATGATCGACGGCGATTTGTTGGCGTGAATCAGCTGTACATAGTGACCCGGCACTGCTTCATGAATATTCAGAATCTGCAGAATCCAGTGGTTGTATTCGCGCAGGAAACTCTCAGCTTGCTCGGGGGTTTCGCCATCGATCGGAGTTACGTTGTAATACGTCACGCGGGTTGGCTGAAACGGTCCCGGCGCATCGATCGACGCTCCTGCCACCCCGCGCTGATAGGCCGGCGTCTCGCGTACGATCAATGGCCGACTCGGATCGAGCGAAACCAGATCATGGTTGCTGACCCATTGCTCGAGCAGCGGTATCTGCCGGCGCACCTCGCTGAATAATTCGGTCCGGGCGATATGATTTTCGGATAGCTTGTCGATCAACATCTTGATCTGTTGCGAGCGGCCTTCAGGCTTCGCGACGCCATCGAGGTATTTGGGCCACAGCGTATCAGTCAGCTTCGCCATTTTTTGAAGCAGCGTTTCTTTTGCCTGCAGCGCATGCGCGTAGGTTTCTTCGGCGCTGAAACCCGATTCGATGTCATAA
>JAYVEF010000352.1:0-2266 GCA_043748965.1 Burkholderiales bacterium | reverse complement strand
TGTTGGGCGCCAGTGACGCCTTTCAAGCGGGGATTTTTGGTCTTTTTACGATGCAACGGTCACCAGTGCCGGTCGCAAAAGGCGGTCGGCAATCATGTAGCCCTTTTGCAGGACGCTGACGATCGTGTTGGCGTCCTGCTCGGCCGGCACCATCGAAATCGCCTGATGCTTCATAGGATCGAGTTTTTCGCCAGGCTGCGGCGCGACTTCCAGCAATCGGTTTTTTTCAAACGCCGAGGACAACTGCTTCAGTGTCATCTCGACGCCTTCCTTCAGCGATTCGACGGTGGGCACCTCAAGTTTCAGTGCCATCTCGAGACTGTCCTTGACCGGCACCAGCGCTTCGGCGAAACCTTCAATGGCAAACTTGTGCGCGCGCGCGATGTCTTCCTGGGCACGGCGGCGAAAGTTTTCAACGTCCGCCTTGGCTCGCAAAAATGCGTCCTGTACTTCGGCCAGACGCGCTTCGGTTTCTGCCAGCTTGGCCTCGACCGTAGTTGTCGGTGCGATGTCGGAGTCTGGCACAATGCTGTCTTCGGTTGGCAAACTGTCAACTATATTTTTTTCTTGATCTTGCATTTAAAATCCTCCGAAAATCAATGTCATAAAACCAATCTAAAAGTCAAATGGGGCTATCCCACTTATTTTCAAGGGTTATTCGGCGGCAGCAAATTACTGATTTCTGACACGTCAAATCCGGCTGGCGATGCCGGACGGCCGCCAGTGTAGCAGCCTGCCCCGACGCTGCGGCGTGTTACGGTCGCGCCAGCGCGCCTGTGCCCGGCAGCCAGCAGTCGAGCGACTGGCGCTTTCGTTTTATCGGCGCGCACGATAAAATTCGGACAACTTTTTTTGATGGGAATCACCGTGTCCAATATCTGTACCAATGGCCTCGATATCGGCTTTGCGCAACTGAGCTATCTGCAGGTGGGCTTTCTCGGCATCGTGCAGGGCATTACCGAACTGCTGCCGATCTCATCGACTGCACACATGCGGGTAGTCCCGGCGCTGCTGGGCTGGACCGATCCGGGCTCGGCGTTTTCGGCGGCCATGCAACTGGCTGCGCTGGCAGCGGTCGTCAGCTATTTCTGGCGCGATGTGAAGGAAGTGGTGGGCGGCAGCATCATCGCGATCCGCACGCGCAACTACAGCAGCTATGCATTCCGGCTGGCGGTGGCCATTATCGTCGCAACGATTCCGATCGGAATTGCCGGACTGGCGCTGTCCTCCGTGTTGAACGCCTGTAACTCGCCATTGCGCGGTCTGATGGTGATCGGGATTTCATGCGTGGTGATGGCAGTGCTGCTGGCGGCGGCTGAATTGAGCTGCCGGCACAAGCGCACGGTACGCGAAATGCGCCTGCGCGACGCGGTACTGGTGGGTCTGGCGCAGGTGGGCGCGTTGATCCCGGGCGTTTCGCGCTCGGGCTCGACCCTGACCGCCGCGCTATTTTTGAACTTCAAGCGCGAAGAAGCAGCGCGATTTTCATTTCTGCTCGGTTTGCCGGCGATCGCGCTGGCCGGACTGAAAGAACTGGTCGTGCTGGTACACGCCCATATTCCGCTGCAGGCCTGGTCGATTCTGCTGTTCGGACTACTGGTCGCCAGCGTGTCGGCGTTCGCCGCAATCTGGGGCCTGATGCGTTTTCTGGAAAAATTCTCGACCTGGCCGTTCGTGGTTTATCGCGCTGCACTGGGCATCGCCCTGATCACCGCCGTCACGCTGGGCTATCTACACTGATTACAGCCGCTGGCGTGGACAGACCGTCCGGATATAACTTCAGCGCGGCCCGCACGGCGTCGTCGACGCTAAGCTCGATTAACGCTGCCATCGTCAAACCGGCGATCGCAGCGCGGTTCAGCACCTGCTGTACCGGGCCTTTGAGCCGGGCAAACAGCAGATGGCGATTTTCGGCCAACATGGCTTTGTAAAAATCGCCAATTGCCTCGACCGCAGTACTGTCCAGGTCGGGTGACTCTTCCAGACTGAGAATCACCACCCGCGCAGCACCATCGCCGGCAGTGATATCACGCCGGGCCTGCGCGAGAATCCGGTCGGCGTTGGCAAAAAACAACGCGGTTTCAGGTCGTAGTATCAGCATGCCCGGTACCGGACGCGCCTCCGGGTGGGCCTTCAGGCTGACGAAGTCATGGCCGCTGCCAAGGCGACCCAAAACTGACACTGATGATTCTGCCAGCCGTTTTAACAGCATCATCAAACTGACGCCGACCGCGGCCAGCAGGCCGTCCAGCACACCCAGCGCGAG
>JAYVEF010000351.1:0-7763 GCA_043748965.1 Burkholderiales bacterium | reverse complement strand
TACGACACCGCGCGTAACTGCCTGATCGATACGCTCGGCTGCGGACTCGAGGCACTGGAATATCCGGCCTGCAAAAAACTGATGGGTCCGATCGTGCCTGGCACCATCGTGCCGAATGGCGCCAAGGTACCCGGTACTCAGCATCAACTCGATCCAGTGCAGGCAGCGTTCAATATCGGCATGATGATTCGCTGGCTGGATTTCAACGATACGTGGCTGGCGGCGGAGTGGGGTCACCCATCCGATAATCTGGGTGGCATTCTGGCGACGGCCGACTGGCTGTCGCGCAACGCGGTGGCCGCCGGCAAGAAGCCGCTGACCATGAAGGACGTGCTGACCGGGATGATCAAGGCGCATGAAATCCAGGGCTGTATCGCACTGGAAAACTCCTTCAATAAAGTCGGTCTGGATCACGTTGTCTTGGTCAAGGTGGCGTCGACTGCCGTGGTCGCCGAAATGCTCGGTCTGTCGCGCGATGAAATTCTGAATGCGGTGTCGCTGGCATGGGTCGATGGTCAGGCGCTACGTACTTACCGCCACGCCCCGAATACCGGTTCGCGCAAGTCGTGGGCGGCGGGTGATGCGACTTCGCGTGCGGTGCGCCTGGCATTGATGGCCAAGACCGGCGAGATGGGTTACCCGTCTGTGCTGACGGCCAAGACCTGGGGGTTTTACGATGTGCTGTTCAAGGGACAACCTTTCAAATTTCAGCGCAAGTACGAAAGCTATGTGATGGAAAACGTGCTGTTCAAGATATCTTTTCCGGCTGAATTTCATTCGCAAACTGCGGTCGAAGCTGCCATGACACTGCATGCGCAGTTGGCCAAGGCCGGCAAGTCGGTGGACGATATCAAGAAAATCACGATTCGCACGCACGAGGCCTGCATCCGCATCATCGACAAGAAAGGCCCACTGAACAATCCGGCCGATCGCGACCACTGTATCCAGTACATGGTCGCGGTACCACTGATTTTCGGACGACTGACCGCGTCCGATTATGAAGACAACATTGCAGCCGACAAGCGCATCGATGTACTGCGTGCCAAGATCGAATGTGTGGAAGATCTGAACTTCTCGAAGGATTATCACGATCCTAAAAAGCGTTCGATCGCTAACGCGATGACGATCGAGTTCAAGGATGGCAAAATGCTCAAGGAAGTCGTGGTCGAATACCCGATCGGCCATGCGCGTCGTCGCACCGACGGCATTCCGCTTCTGGTTGAAAAGTTCAAAATCAATCTCGCGCGGCAGTTTCCGGTCAAACAGCAGCAGGCGATTCTGGATGTGTCGCTTGATCAAAAAAAGCTCGAAGCGATGGCGGTCCACGAGTATGTGGACATGTACGTAATTTAAGGGCGCAAGGCCGGTGGTAACACCGGCCTTTGTTCAATACAGGCGGGCGGACACACCATGGACTATGACGCGCTGTACCAGCGATCGATCGATCATCCCGATGCGTATTGGGCCGAACAGGCGGCTCGGATTCACTGGCAAACGCCTTTTGAACAGGTGCTCGACTACAGCCATCCACCATTTGCGCGCTGGTTCGTGGGTGGCAAGACCAACCTGTGCTACAACGCGGTCGACCGCTGGGCTGAGACGCAGCCCGATACGCTTGCATTGATCGCGGTATCGAGCGAAACCGGGCTCGAACAAACCTGGACATTCAGTACCCTGCTGGATGAGGTTCAGTGCTGCGCAGCGATGTTGCAGTCGCTCGGTGTGGGTAAGGGCGACCGAGTACTGATCTATTTGCCGATGATTGCGCAGGCGATGTTTGCGATGATGGCGTGCGCGCGTATCGGCGCGGTGCATTCGGTGGTGTTCGGTGGTTTTGCCGCGACCAGTCTGGCGACCCGCATCGACGATGCCACGCCGACGCTGATTATTTCTGCCGATGCCGGTTCACGTGCCGGTAAAGTGGTGCCCTACAAACCATTGCTGGACGCGGCGATCGATCTGGCGCGACATAAGCCTGCGACTGTACTTTTGGTGGATCGCCAATTGGCCGAGATGCCGATCGTCGCCGGTCGCGACGTCGATTACGCGGCGCTACGCGGGCAGCATCGTGGCGCGCAGGTGCCGGTGGTGTGGCTCGACGCGACAGATTTATCGTACATCCTGTACACCTCGGGCACGACCGGTACGCCAAAAGGTGTACAGCGCGATGTCGGCGGCTATGCCGTAGCGCTGGCTGCGTCGATGCAGCAAATTTTCGGCGGCACGCCGGGCGGGGTGTTCTTTACGACTTCGGACATCGGCTGGGTGGTCGGTCATTCGTACATCATTTATGGGCCGCTGATCGCTGGCATGGCAACGGTCCTGTACGAAGGCCTGCCGACCCGGCCCGACGCCGGCGTGTGGTGGCGTATTGTTCAGCAGTATCGGGTGACGCGCATGTTTTCGGCACCGACAGCGATTCGGGTACTTAAAAAATATGCAACCGAATTTATCGACAACACCGATCTTGGCTCGCTCGAAGCGTTGTATCTGGCGGGTGAGCCATTAGATGAAACCACCTCACGGTGGATTACCGACGCGCTGGGCGTACCGGTGATCGACAACTACTGGCAGACCGAATCTGGCTGGCCGATCCTGTCAATTGCACGCGCCATCGATGACCGGCCAGGTCGTCTGGGTAGTCCTGGCGTAGCGATGCCGGGGTACCGGTTACGCGTGGTCGACGAAGCCACCGGCGCCACGTGCGCTGCCAATCAAAAAGGCGTCGTGGTAATCGAGGGACCCTTGCCGCCCGGTTGCCTGCAGACCGTGTGGGGCGACGATGCGCGTTTCGTCAGAACCTACTGGTCCTCGATGGCGGGTCGACAGGTGTATTCCACGTTTGATTGGGGCATCCGTGACGTCGATGGCTATCATTTTATTTTGGGTCGCACCGATGACGTGATCAACGTCGCGGGACACCGCCTCGGTACGCGAGAAATCGAAGAATGTATCGCCCGCCATCCTGCCGTGTCAGAAGTGGCCGTGGTCGGCGTCGACGATCCATTGAAGGGTCAGGTCGCAGTGGCGTTCATTACACTACGTGACGGCCATGCTGGCGCCACCGCTGTGGCACGACTGGCACTGGCTGCCGAGGTAATGGGCGTGGTCGATCGGCATTTGGGCGCGGTGGCCCGCCCGGCAAAGGTGCACGTCGTCACGCTGTTACCCAAAACCCGCTCGGGCAAGCTCGTGCGGCGCGCGTTGCAGGCGCTTTGTGAAGGTCGCGACCCGGGTGATCTGACCACGCTGGAAGATCCGCAGGCGCTGGAGCAGGTACGAGTGGCACTGGGGTTGCATTGAGCGAGGCAGGTCGTTCGGCGAGACCGACAGAATCACGCCATGGATGTGAGCGGCGTCGACGTTAGTGAAGATTTCCCTTTTTTGTGTCGCAAATTCTGATCGGTCAGCATCAAATTGTCGTCACGCATTCTAAGTCCTGTTCTGCCCAGCGAATTGCCAGAGTCTGATCGCCGCGTTCTTCTTAGGTAGTCAGTCATACAAGCGCCATGCTCGGCGGTATTTTAAACTGGTGCCGCTTTTGGTGGCCCGGTCACCAGGCGCTCAGGCAGGTCGGCCCGCAGTTCGAATGGAAAGAGCTGGTGCAGAAACGCGTCGTCATTGGCCGTATCAAGCCAATGACGCTCGAGCGCGCCGCTCATTCGAATGAAATGCACTTTTTCGTGTTCGGGCTTCGACCGTACCACGTTGCCAAATGCCACGCCGTTCATGAATGGCATCATGCGATCAGACACGATTACGTTCTGACCTTGTGCTTCCATCGCGTTGACACTTCAAGGGCGCTGGAGACGGTGATTTGCCGAAAGCCATGCAGGGACAGCAGCATTGAAATCGTTTGGATAATGTCGATCTCATCGCCAACCACCCGGATGCGTTTGCCGGTGGTTGAAGAGGTGCTTTCTACTGCGCCGATGTCGTGCGTTGGATCACTGTCATGCATTAATGGCAAATGAGGCAATCCGGCGGCCACGGTCACCACAAAATCAGTCACTGGCGGAGGCTCCGGAAAAATCAGCTTGTCTTTTATTCTCACGCATGTTGACTCAAAAAAACAGGCCGCCTGCTGCTTTTGGGTACGCTTTGGAATTGGGTCGAACCGGGCACGATGAATGGCTTCTCCCGATCGATGGGGCATTTAAAAAACGTGCCTGACAGCATTGCAGTTGGTCAGCCCGTGGTCATTGTCGATCCAGTGGGCTTTTTCATCGGTACGACAGCAAACTTGACCGCTGTGTTTGGATGATTTGCTCGGCTGGCAAGATGGCGGGTTCTGGTTGGGCTTGTGCAACGCGGTTTGGCGTCTGACTTGGTTCGCACCCAGTGAACGCCGTACTCAAGGTCGCGGTGCGTGGCTCCAAACTTTCTGTCATTGTTTTGCCCGATCCCATACTCGGACAATGAGAAGGTCAATCCATAACGGTTCCGGACGGTCATTGGTGGATGGCGTTGCCACAGTTACGGGTTTGTCGGCGCAACTTTTCGTGCCCTGTGAATTCGTATGGCAACTGCGCTTACAGTATGCAAAAATACCAGCACTGACCGAGCTGATCGGCCGATTCCCTGCTGGAGACTTCATGCGATCTACTCGCGCCACCGCCGCTGTCGAACGCTTGAAAGCGCGCAGTGGCAACCCTGATTACGCAATGTTGCGTACAGCTGCTGAATTGTTTTGCCTGACACTGGGCCCCGCAGCTGACCCCGCGTCGCGCCTGTGCGAATTTATACCGCTCGACGACTTCGTGGCGTTCGTCAACGGATTCGGGCCGCAGGTGCCACGTCGCATGACCAAAGCCGACGCGGCTTTCGAAAAACAGCTTGTCTCCAAAAAGCCG
Source organism: Burkholderiales bacterium (assembly GCA_043748965.1). GTDB lineage: Bacteria > Pseudomonadota > Gammaproteobacteria > Burkholderiales > Burkholderiaceae_D > Actimicrobium. The sequence goes on along the minus strand of JAYVEF010000351.1, from coordinate 2,910 downwards.
CGCTGAATGGAACGATGCCGACTGGTGAGCTGATGTTGATAGAACGTGACCCACCGTACAGGTCGTATTTCCATATTGAAATGCCTGCCGGAATGCCAGCGTGCTGTGGTTTTGATCTGCATCGAACACATCACAAATTGTTTTCAAATTGACGAATCCGCAAGGTCGATTCTGCATCATAACCATCGTCCGGTCGCGGTCTGATTGTCGAACCGCTGGAACTTCACACACGACATTTCATTTGTAGCTTACGGAGAATTCCATGAAAAAACTTCCTTTCGTTATCTTGATGTCGGTGGTTTGCTTTGCCGGTAGCGCACTGGCCGAGGGACCGTCGAGTCGCGTCAGCGAAAGCACCGATCCGGCGAAGGCTTCCGCGGTCGAGCAGCATGCACGGCAACTTGCCCAAGCGCTAACCCCGTCGTCATCAACCGATAGCGGCGCAGTACATCCGGAACATCATGCCAGACACCATATGGCTAGAGGCAAGGGCGCCAAGAGCATGACCGGCAGCGGCAGCGTCAACTCTGATTCTGGCGCGATGGGTGCAGGCAGCAGCGGTGCCATGGGTGCTGCAGGGGCCTCGGGTGGTCGGGGTAGCGCAGATTCGGCTGGTTCGGGCGCCGCTGGCCGTGGCATGATCGGCGCAGGCAACTCCGGCGGAAGTGCTTCGCCAGCAAGTGATGTGGGAAATCATGGCAGCAGCAGCAGCAGCAGCAGCAGCAGCAGCAGCAGCGCCGCAGGTTCGTCGATGATGCCTGGCGGCAGTACTGGTGGTGGGACAGGTTCCATGCCCGACAGTACTTATCGCAGCACCACCAGTACGCCGCCAAAACCCGGCAACTGATCTTGTTCCTGCAACGCTGCCCGATGTGCTCGGGCAGCGTTGACATTGCCTAATCGCGCATCAGAGTGCCAGAGTGGCGATTACCGGAGTGTGATCCGAGGGCTGTTCCCATTTGCGTGGCACTTTGTCGATGACGCACGCAGTGCACGCTGCGGCCAGTTCCGGCGACAGCAATATGTGGTCGATTCGCATACCCCGGTTGCGTCGAAAAGCCATCTGGCGGTAATCCCACCAACTGAATAATTTATCAGCTTGCTCGAAAAGCCGGAAGGCATCCTGGAGCGGTAATCCAAGCATGGCACGATAGGCCGCTCGTTCCGGCTCGGACACCAGCACCTGACCAACCCATGCGGCAGGATCATGCACATCGCGATCATCCGGGGCGATGTTGTAGTCCCCCAGAAGTGCCAGGCGCGCATTGGTCGCCGCCTCCTCACGGAGCCATTCCTGCAGACCTGCAAGCCAACGCAGCTTGTACTGATACTTGTCCGAATCGGGTGTCTGCCCATTGGGCACATAGGCGCAAATCACACGCACCCCCGCGATCGTGGCAGCGATCAGGCGCTGCTGATCATCAGAGAAATGTGGATTGTTGCGGACCACATCGGTCATCGCATGCCTGGACAGAATCGCTACGCCGTTATAGGTTTTTTGCCCACTGAAAATGACCTGATATCCGGCTGCCTCGATTTCACTGCGCGGAAATTTATCATCAACGGTTTTAGTTTCCTGCAGGCACAGCACGTCGACAGGATTTTCCGCCAGCCATTGCAATACTTGTGGCAGGCGGACTTTGAGTGAATTGACGTTCCAGGTGGCAAGTTTCATTGTTAAGGTAAGTAATTGATTAATTTGAATTTAATTTTCTTCTGCTGTGATAGTACCCCCACGCACACGCCCTAATGAATTTGATCGTGAAACACGGTTCATAGAGTGGATTTCGGCTTGCACGGCGCACGCCGGCTGCTCACAGGTACGCACCACCATTTTCTTAGCACGACCACACCCGGTCAGCCTTTCCGGGCAACGGCTGTCAAGCTATGTATCACATGATCATCACATGGCGATAGTGTGAAAATTACAATATCAGGCTGACCGCTCGGTCAGGAAGCCAATTTCAGTCGGTCACCGGCAGGCAATATCCTTGAGTTCGTAGCTGGTCGATATTACGGTTGCAGCACGAGAGGATAGATTAATGAAAAGCATCGTGGTGATAAGGGCAGCGCCATTGCCTCTCTCAACGTTTTTTCAGATCCTCTCCTGTGTAACGCAAGATTGCACTAAGCCCTTGCGATGGGTCGGCTCGGTATTTTTTCCGATTTCCCTTCGACCCAGATTTGCCCAAGCATCTAACCACGATTCAGCGGGCTGCCATCAGCCCTTCCACGAATCCTCGCCAGACGATATGCGCCGAAAAAAGCCGATTTGGTAACAGTTCGACTGCCTTTTTTGAACCCGCAGACCCTACATATATAGTAGTGTATCGAAATCATATTGACACCAATATAGTTTTTAGTCGATACTATATGTGTTCACCTAGGGCGTGAAAAAGATCCGGGATCATGCGTACGCAGATCGAGTACGCGTACAAGGTGAAAAACCATGCGGCTTCGACACAGAACGTGCGCAAAGCAATCGAGCTCGGGACGGCCATGACGCCATGACCCGAGTTTGCATTGGTCATTTGCACTCTGATCTTACTCGGGCATCTCGGTATTTTCTTTGGTTACTTTGGAGCTCAAATTATGGCAATTACCTTGACTGAAAATGCGGCGAAACAGATCCAGAGCCAGCTTGCGAAACGCGGCAAGGGTCTCGGACTACGTATCGGCATCAAGAAAGTCGGCTGTTCCGGCCTGGCGCACACCTTTGACATCGCTGACGAAATACGCGCGGGAGACCACACCTTCGAGTCGCACCACGCCCGCGTAGTGCTCGATACGGAAAGTCTGTCGGTGCTCGATGGCTCGCGTATCGATTTCGTCACCGAAGGACTCAAGCAGATGTTCAAATTTGACAATCCAAACGTCGATAGCGAGTGCGGTTGCGGCGAAAGCTTCAAT
>JAYVEF010000350.1:0-2274 GCA_043748965.1 Burkholderiales bacterium | reverse complement strand
CTTGCGCAGTGAAGTCTCTTGCGTCAGCACCGCCGACGGCTTCAGGCTGCTACCGAACCAGGCTTTTAACTGGTCTGGCGGCACTAGCGTCGCTAGGGACCAGGTCAGCTCCGATACGGTGCTTTCTGCCGCCAGCCGGGCCCGACCAACTTCGAACTCTGTCACGTTGACCTGGTCGCCCACGTTGACTTTCCAATTGAAAGCACCGATCGCAAATACCACTGTGGCCGTATATACAGCGATCTGTCGAAAGCTTTTGTCGCCAAGGGTGGCGACCGGTCCCCCGTCCCATTGTGGCCAGAGATCCTGCAGCTTGGCCTGATACCAGCCATCGTCGGTTTCGATCAGCCATAACAATCCGGCACGCGGGCTGTACAGCAAATATTCGGTCCAGAGGCCGCCATCATCATCGCGTTGCCGCATCAGGCCGATCAATTCGTACGCCGCGCCGCTAATCGTTGCGCTGGCACCCAGATCGAGCGTGGTAGGACTGCGCTCTAAACGTCGGGTGACCTCCAGCGCGCGTGCCACCGTGGCATTGGTATCTAACGGCTGATGGCAGCTAGGGCAAATACTCTGGGTGGTCAGGCCGGGCACAAACGGCACGCTGCCTCCGCAGGAAGGACAGGCAAAGCGCCGCACCGGCGTGGTAATTTTTCCCGACGCGTCACGAACAGTGTCATCGTCGCGTAGCAGTTGCGGCTTTAACTGCCCAAGCGTGACGGCACGCCCGACGTAGGCCTTGGGTACCGCGTCGGCGTAATCGGCAGTGATAAAGCCTTGCTGATTGCGAAAATCCGCAACGCGCGTCTGATAGCCTTTGCCGACCACGAACGGCAGTTCGCCCTGACCACCGATGCAGTCCGCAGATCGCAGATCCGCGGCAATTCCGACCAGCCCCGCAACCGAGTACCGATGACCGATGCGTAGTTCCTCAAACGACGGAATCAACTTGCCCTGCGCGGCCTGCTCCGTCGTGATCGCGTACTGGCCGGAAGCATCCGACAGCCAGCCGTTGTGGCCATCATTGAACAGCAGATACCACTCGTTCCACATACCCGCGTTATAGCGCAACTGAATGCGTCCCACCACGTCGAAAGGCTGTCCCTCGAATTCGCCGGCCGTACCGATCTGGATTGGGGAATAGTCGGCCAGGACCTCGGACATCTTGCCGATGTCCTTGATCGAATCGGCGTCCTTGAGAATCGTACTTTTGCAATAACCGCACACGGCCATCACGGCAGCACGTGACTTGAATTCGACCTGCCCACCGCAACTCGGGCATGCGACTTTTTGCATGGAGGACTCCAGCGCCGCGGTATCGGGCTAACCGATCAGTTTTTGCAGCACCGTGGCCTTGGCATTGTCATAATCAACCTGTGAAATCAGCCCCTTGTCGAGCAGACTTTTGAGTTTTTCAAGACGTGCTTCGGGCGACTCCGCATCAGCCGCAGCGGTTGCTGTTACGGCTACCGGTGTCGCCACCGCTACCGGGACCACTGCGGCGGCGGCCAGCCCCGGCATCATGGCTTGACCGACTGCCATGCCAGCGGACAGTCCTGCGCCCAGACCGGCCAGACCGCCCGAATTCTGCGCCGCCAGCGGGATCGCCTCGGCGGTTTGAAAACGCGTGAAGCCGGCCATTTTTTCGGCCGACATCCCCCCCTTCATACCAGCGCCGATGCGCGCATCGAGCGCTTGCTGCAGCTCGTCCGGCAAGCTGACCGAACCGACATTGAACTCGTCCAAACCGATACCGTACCGATCGAACGCTACCGCAAGGTCACCCTTGACGTGTTGCGCCATCAGCGCCTGATTAGCAGCCATATCGAGGAAGGGTACGTTGGACGCTCCCAGCGACGTCGCCATCGACGACAGCATCACGCCTTGCAGCTGGCCTTCGATTTCCTCGCGCGAATATTGCGCACGGGTACCACTGATTTCAGTAAAAAATTTCTTTGCATCGGCGATCCGGTAAGAAAAAATACCGAATGCGCGCACCCGGATCGCATCAAAATCCTTGTCGCGAATCGTGATCGGTTGTGGCGTGCCCCACTTGCGCCCGGTTTGAATTCGCGTGCTAAAAAAATACACATCGGATTTGAATGGCGACTGAAACAGCTTGTCCCAGTTTTTAAGATTAGTCAGCAGTGGCAGGGTGCGTGTAGTTAGCGTGTGATTGCCGGGCCCAAACACATCCGCGATCTGGCCTTCGTTGACGAACATCGCCAGCTGCGACTCTCGCACCGTCAACGTGCCACCATTCTGGATTTC
>JAYVEF010000349.1:0-2280 GCA_043748965.1 Burkholderiales bacterium | reverse complement strand
TTTGGGCGATATTGGCAAAACGTTTCGGTGAAGCACGCGCCTGGCTCGGCGCGATGCTGCTGGCAGTGGCGGCGTTCATCTGGGCTTATGGCCTTGCGGCAGGTGACGTCACCGCCTTCGGCATGATCTGCGTGCTGTCGGGCCTGACTCTGGGCGCCGACCTCGCGCTACCACCGGCATTGCTGGCGGCAGTGATCGGTCATGCCGGTCACAGCGGTCGGCGTGAGGGCGTGTATTTCGGTGCCTGGAGCTGGGCCACCAAAATGAACCTGGCGCTGGCTGCGGGGATTTCGCTACCCCTGCTGCAGAGCATGGGCTACGTCCCTGGCAGCCACAGCGCTGCCGGGGCACACGCGCTCAGTATTGGCTACGCGGTAGTGCCGTGCGGCCTTAAATTAATCGCGGCGGCGCTGTTATGGCGCGCACCGTTACGAATCATTTGATTGACCTTGCGGAGCCTGTAATGCGACTATTTAAAATATTTCTCGGTGTAGTGTGCAGTGTCTTGGTTGCCGCCTGCGGCACGGTCGAGCCGGCCCAGTATGCCGACCAAAAGCCGACACTCGATCTGCAGCAATACTTCAATGGCACGCTCGACGCACAGGGCATGTTTCAGGACCGTTCCGGCAAGGTCATCAAGCGCTTCGCGGTGGTCATTGTGTGCAGCTGGAAAGGCAACGTCGGCACCTTCGACGAAGACTTTACCTACGCTGACGGAACCCGCCAGAAGCGCGTCTGGACCTTGCGCAAAGTCGCTGCTGACCGCTACACGGGAAGTGCGGCCGACGTGATCGGTGAAGCCGACGGTATCGTTGCGGGCAACGCGTTGCGCTGGAAATACGTGCTAGCGCTGCCTGTGGACGGCAAAGTGGTCAACGTCAATTTTGAAGACTGGATGTATCTGATGGACCAGCGCGTGATGTTAAACCGCGCCAGTGTCAGCAAATATGGTTTTCATGTGGGCGACGTGACCCTGTCGTTCAACAAGCGGCTGTGATGAATCGGAAGATCCGCGACTGGATCGGACAGCGTGTCTGGGTGATCGGCGCGTCGACCGGAATCGGTGCCGAGACTGCGCGACTGCTGCTGTCGAAAGGTGCCCGCGTAGCGCTCTCCGCCAGGCGCGCGGAACCCCTGCGCGAAATCGCCGGTAACCGACCGTCGGCTGTGATCGCGCCGCTGGACATCACCGACCATGCAACCGTTCTGGCAGCCCGCGACCAGATTGTGCAGGCATGGAACGGCATCGATCTGGTGTTGATCGTGGCCGGTGGCTATAACGAGATGCGCGCTGACAGTTTCGATCTGGGCAAGATCAATCAACTGATCGACCTGAATCTGCGTGGTGTCTTCAACTGTCTGGACGCGGTACTACCGGGCTTATTGACGCAGGGTAGCGGCGGGATCGGCATCGTAGCGTCCGTGGCCGGCTACAGCGGTTTGCCGAAAGCGCTGATTTATGGGCCGACCAAAGCGGCGCTCATCAATCTGGCCGAATCGCTATATCTGGATTTGCATCCACGCGATTTGGCGGTGTATCTGATCAATCCTGGCTTTGTCGAAACGCCTCTGACGAAAGACAATGATTTCAAAATGCCGGCGCTGATCAGCGCTACCACCGCTGCCGGCAGTCTGGTGGCAGGCATCGAAGCAGGGCATTTTCACATTCATTTTCCGAAGCGGTTTACCAACTGGTTGCGACTGGCGAGACTGCTGCCGTATCGCCTGTACTTTCCACTGATTCGTAAAGTGACCGGGTTATGATTGCCTCTCAATAGGACAGCGACCATGCAACATGCAGACGGCCTGCGCCGGATGATTCAGTTCTTTGAAACTCTGACCGCTCAAACAGCCCGACAGGTAGACCATATCTATAGCGCCGACGCATTCTTCAAGGACCCGTTCAATGAGGTGTCCGGCCCTGCCGAAATCCGGCGCCTGTTCGAACACATGTTCGTGCAGGTCGACGATGCCCGCTTTTTTGTCACCAATCAGGTATTGCAGGACGACCAGGCCTTTTTGACATGGGATTTTTTATTTACCATGAAGCGATTCTCACGCGAGCCGCAGTGCATTCGCGGCGCCACGCACCTGCGCTTCAATGCCGACAGTCGCGTCAGCCTGCATCGTGACTACTGGGACGCCGCAGAAGAGCTGTATGAAAAGCTGCCCGTGCTGGGCGCATTGATGCGGCTTTTGAAGCGCGCTGCGCGCAACTGAATACGCTACCGAATCCGGCGACTGCGTCTCTCCTGGCACCAACGGGAATTCCTTGCTGCT
>JAYVEF010000348.1:0-2293 GCA_043748965.1 Burkholderiales bacterium | reverse complement strand
GCCGTGTTACCCGAACTGGCAGACAGTCGCGCAGCATTGATGGACCAGTGCGTCGATCCATTGCAACCGCAGGCGATGTTCGCCATCAGTGGATTGTCGCAAGCATGTAATGCGGCACTACTGCACCGGCGTGGCTTATTTCCGGCGATTTTTAACGGTGGCGGTCGACTGGTGTGTGCCGGCTTGCTGCACCAGTGTGAAGGATTGGAAGATGAAGTGGCTACGTTGGGTGGCCAGGCACAGCGCCTACCGCTGACTGTAGCGTCCCACACCCCCCTGCTAGCTAGTGCATCTGCCGGCTTTACGCTTCGGCTCGATGCGCTGCCGTGGTCAGTTTTCATCGTGCCTATGCTCAGTGGCAACAGCGCCGAGAAAATCACTACGCCCACGCAAGCCCGGCGCACGCTCGCACGGCAGTTGTGCGAACCTGTCCTTTGGGAACGCTGCATGGATTTACTGGCTGAAAGCAGCATTCAGGTGACTTTGGAGCTCGGCCCCGGCAACGCCCTGTCGCGCATGTTGCGCGCGCGGCACCCACAGATCCAAAGCCGCGCCATCGAGGATTTTCGAAGCATTGGAGCAGCCGCAGGATGGCTGCGACAGCAGCTCTCAGCAAGCTAGATTTGGTCAGCGCAAGCGCGGCGCTGTGAGCGAGATGCTAACTTTCAAAGGATTAAAGCTTATCGAGACGAACCCGACCCGTGGCGCTCTTCGGATATGTTCGCGTGTCCGGTAGCGAGCAGAATTTCGCATTGCAGGAACACGAGCTGCACGCTGCCGGTTGTGACGCGGTTCTGGTAGAGAAGGCGAATGGTACTAGCCGATTCGGCCGCACCGAGTTCGAGACGCTACTCAGTCTCCTGCGGCGGAGCGACGTTTCGTCGCGACGAGGATTGATCGCCCGGCGCGCAGCGTAAAAGACCACGAAAATACCGTACACAGTTTGAAGGAGCGGGGGGGCGCCCTCAAAGCTACGGAGCCGCACGTCGATACTCGCAGCGCAGAGGTAATCGCCAACACGGGCCGCCCTACGGCGCGTTGCACACGGGGCCACTGGACGGGGTAGCGCACGCGACGCTGCGAAAGCTGTCTCATGACAAGGCACTGTATGAGCAAGCGCTGTTATGACGGGTACGTAGCCGCAGAATTGCCGGCGGGTTTCCGAAGCGCAGCGGATTGCTATTCAATCGCTTGGTCGTCAGTGCTGTGCGGTTTTAGCTGGTTATCGTTGCTAGGATGACCGCGATATGCCGGCAGCGCTCAACGCGTATGGCCTGACCGGGATTAGTGCCGAGTTGATGGAAGCCCCTTTTTTATTGCCCGTCATACTGTCATTGCCAGTGTCGCTGACGGCACGGCGTCGTGGGGCGAACGGCTATTTCCGGCCATGTCGCACAATGCCCGAGACGGCGCCGACTATTATTGGATTTCGAACAATTGGGTGATCGAATTCGGTACCCTGGTGGAAATCTGAACGGTCGGGTACGATCGACCCGGTAGCGCCTTTGACAAACCTTTAGGAGCCCGCAATGATACGAGTGGCACGCCCGATCGACGCGGCTCAGCTATGCACGATCTACAACCACTATGTGGGTAATTCCGTGGTGACATTCGAAGAAGTGTCAGTGACGACCGAAGACATGGTGCAGCGGATCGAGAAGGGCATCGCTACGATGCCTTGGTATGTTTTCGAAAAAGATGATGAGGTTCTTGGCTATTGTTACGCATCAGCGTGGAAGACGCGCAGTGCCTATCGTCATTCGGTAGAAAGTACTGTGTATGTATCGGCCGGACAGGGCAAGCAAAGTGTCGGCACACGACTTTACCAGCGTCTGCTGGCAGACCTGCGTGCACGCGGGATTCACGTTGTTCTCGCGGGAATCGCATTGCCGAATCTGGCCAGCGTCGCGCTACATCAAAAACTGGGCTTCATGCAGGTCGCACAACTGCGCGAAGTCGGTCGCAAGTTTGATCGCTGGGTCGATGTAGGGTACTGGGAACTAATGCTTCCGGAGGATAGCTGAATCCAACAGTTAGCCGGCAAAACGCACACGGCCGGGTGGTATCCCGATTGCGCGCGTTTTGCCAAAAACCCGCGCTACTGCGGTAGCCCAAAGCCGCCGCCTCCCGGCGTTTCGATCACAAATACGTCATCCGGGCGCATCTCGGTACTGGCGACAAAGCCTAAATCTTCGCGACCGCCGTCGGCGCGTAGCACATAATTTTTGCCGCAGGCTCCGGGCGCACCACCGGCCGCACCAAAGGGTGGCACGATCCGGTTGTTCGACAGGAT
>JAYVEF010000347.1:0-7861 GCA_043748965.1 Burkholderiales bacterium | reverse complement strand
CCAGCCGGGCAACTCACCGTATCACGCGCCCGCCAACTCACGATCGATGGCTGGCAGCGACCACTCAAACGTAACTAACAAGGAAATTCTCATGTGTGGCATTGTCGGCGCTGTTTCTTCGCGCAATATCGTTCCGATCCTGATCGAAGGTTTGAAACGGCTGGAATACCGTGGTTATGATTCCTGCGGCGTGGCTGTGTACAACGAGGGCCTGCAGCGCGCCCGCAGTGTGGCGCGAGTCGCCGAACTCGATGCGCAGATCGCGCAGTCGGGCTTCCATGGCGTTACCGGAATATCGCACACGCGCTGGGCCACCCACGGCGCGCCGGTGACCTTCAATGCGCACCCGCATTTTTCGGCCGACAAAGACGGCGTTGAGCGGATCGCGCTGGTCCACAACGGCATCATCGAGAACTACGAAGAAATCCGCACCGAACTGACCGCGCTGGGCTATGTTTTCCTATCGCAAACCGATACCGAAGTCGTCGCTCACTTGGTCAACCATCTGTACGACGGTGATTTGTTCGCCACCATGCAGCGTACAGTCAAGCGCCTGTCGGGCGCTTACGCGCTGGCGGTGTTCTGTCGTGACGAACCGCACCGCGTGGTCGGTACGCGCTTCGGCTGTCCGTTAATCGTCGGCATCGGCAACCATGAGAACTTTCTGGCATCGGACGCGATGGCTTTGGCCGGCAGCACAGACCAGATCATCTACCTTGAAGAGGGCGACGTGGTCGACCTGCAGCGCGAGTTTGTTCACATCACCGATAAAAACGATCAGCCGGTGACGCGCAAAATCAATACGGTTACGGCCTATTCCGTGGCGATTGATCTGGGTCCGTACCGGCACTACATGCAAAAAGAAATCTTCGAGCAGCCGGTAGCAATTACCAACACGCTTGAGGGCGTGCAAGGCTTCGTGCCGGAATTGTTCGGTAGCGAGGCGGCGCGCGTGTTCGAAGATATCGACGCGATCCAGATCCTGGCCTGCGGCACAAGTTTGTATTCCGGCATGACCGCCAAGTATTGGCTCGAATCGGTCGCCGGTATCCCCACGCAGGTCGAAATCGCCAGCGAATACCGCTATCGCACGCCCACCGTCAATCCCAAGGCGCTGATTCTGGTGATTTCACAATCGGGCGAAACCGCAGACACGCTGGCAGCCCTCAAGTACGCCAAAGAATTGGGTCACCGCCATTCGCTGGCGATCTGCAACGTCGGCACGTCGGCGATGGTGCGCGAAACCGAATTATCGTACCTCACACGCGCCGGGGTCGAAATCGGCGTGGCCTCGACCAAGGCCTTCAGCACGCAATTGACGGCACTGTTCTTACTGACACTGACGCTGGCAAAGTTGCGCGGGCGCCTGTCGGACGACCAAGAGCACGCGTACCTGCGCCAGCTGCGCCACCTGCCGGTGGCGATTCAAAGCGTGCTGGCCCTGGAGCCACAGATCATCGGCTGGGCCGACGCCTTTGCGCGCAAGGAAAATGCCTTGTTTTTAGGGCGCGGCCTGCACTACCCGATCGCCCTCGAAGGCGCTTTAAAGCTCAAAGAAATTTCCTATATCCACGCCGAGGCCTATCCGGCCGGTGAGCTGAAGCACGGCCCGCTGGCGCTGGTCACCCAGGAAATGCCGGTAGTGACCGTGGCACCGAACGACGCCCTGATCGAGAAACTCAAATCCAACATGCAGGAAGTGCGCGCGCGCGGCGGGCAGTTGTACGTCTTCGCCGACGCCGATTCACACATCGCACCCAGCGAAGGCATCCACGTGATTCGCCTGCCGGAACACTACGGCCTGCTTTCTCCGATACTGCATGTCGTACCACTGCAACTTCTGGCATATCACACCGCGCTAGCGCGCGGTACCGATGTCGACAAGCCACGCAATCTGGCGAAATCAGTGACGGTCGAATAAGCAGCCGATGCGTGGTGACTCGTTGTTCCTTGCCGTCAAAGTCTGGGACAGCGCATTAAAGGATTCTGTCGCAGTAAGGCCGAGACAATAAGCTTTTTCAATGCAAACTGATCAAAAAATAATGAACTAAATACTCCGGCGTGTTCTCAAGCGGCTGCATTTTCCGGTTAGAATCATCCTGATGTGCGTGCGTTGATACGTAGCTTATCCGCTGAGCTTGCGACAGCTTCAGGAAATGATGACCGCACGTGGTGTGGAGGTCGACCACTCAACGATCCACCGGTGGGCCATCAAGATGCTGCCCGTACTGAGGGCAGTGTGCTGTCGGCGTAAACGACCGGTCGGTAAGAGCTGGCGTATGGATGAGACCTACATCAAGGTCGCGGGCGAATGGAAATACCTGTATCGGGCAGTAGACAAGACCGGCGCCACTGTCGACTTTCTGCTGCGCGCCAAGCGCGATCATGCTGCGGCCCGCGCATTCTTCGAACAAGCTATCGGACCATTAAACGGGTCCACGGCCCATGCTGGGATTCAAGACCTTTCGCTGCGCTCGCATCATCATTGCCGGAATCGAAACCATGCATAGGATTCTCAAGAACCAACTGGACCACGTTAAAGATCGAACCTCGTCTGCAGCGAAACAGTTTCACTCGCTGGTATACAGATCGTAGCATCGCTCGGCAATTCGATCGACCTCATCGCGCTATCGGGACAGAACCTAGATTCCAATATAAGAACCGGCATATTCAATTGAAAAATACGCCAGAAAAAAATACGTAAATTCATGATAATGCTAGGAAAAATATTTCTATAATCCGGCACGGGATCCGATAGTTGAGTGCATGAACGTTTATAGTATGGAGCTAATGGTTCCCGAGGAGGCCTCCCGTCGGCTCGACGATGACATAATTGATCTCGTTGCAGAGGCGCATCAACTAGCTGGCCGCACTCCCGGTGGGTCAATATGCAATCAGCGCCAACAAATTGAGGCACCCCCCGTTTATTTTCCAAGCTTTTCGGGCTCGAACCGAGCGCTGCCTGCAATATAGTTCAGGGTGACCCGGTAGTGTTTCAGGAAGTCTTTGCCTAGGGATACGTTGGCTGGTATTTTCGTTGTGCCTAACGAGGTGTACACGGCGGTGTGATCATGGATGGTCATACTGCCAAGTGTCAGAGTAGGCGCCTTGCCGATTGTGGCAGCTTGTTCTCCGCCATGGCCGATCGTGTCGACCTTTTTGGAGTTTTCAAGATAATGCTCAAGCCCGGTCTGCTTGAGTGCCTGCGGCGTTACCAACAGGTCGTAGGTGCCGCCAGTATCGATCAGGGCTGTCACTTCATGACCATCCAGAGCAACCCGCACCAACGGCACGCCTTCGAAGAAAGTCAAGGGAACCTCGATGCTGTTAGTTGCCTCTGGCACCTCACGGAAGAACAGTTTCCGGTTAGGGTAATCAATCACAACTATTTTGTCCGCCAAGAAGCTGTATCCTAGCAAGCCTGCCAAGGGTTGTGCTTTTTGGTCGGTCATGCCGGTCAGTTCGATAGAGTCAAATTCGACCTTGCGCGGGCTTTCATGCCCGGTACTCAGCATGGCGGTGCTGGTTTTGAAGGTGTCGATTTTCTCTGACCCGAAGCCTCCGGTTGCCTTGCCTTGGGCGATCAATGTCAGGCCAGCCTGGCGCGCGTAAGCGGGCCCAACAATGGATGGTGTGGTGCCTGTGTCAAGATCCATCCATACGGCTGGGCCGCTGTTGATGGAGACTTTGACAAAGACCAGGCCGTCGCTAAACGCAGCCGGCAGGGGCACGATGGCCGCTTGGGTAGCCCTGTGAGGTGGAGCAGCTCGGTTTGCCTCCGCACTAGCCGCGCTGATCGGCAAGGCCGATAAGGTCGATGTGAATAATATGCATCTGAGCAGGGGGGCAAATGCACGGTTGATTTTTTGTTTTAACATACTCTGCTTTCAATAAAAAAGAACGAGCGCGTGCCATGGTTGGAGGCGAACGCTGTCTAAAATCTCAGGCCAATGAGATGGATAGGCTGGGTCGTGATCTTGGGTTCATTTACTGCGCGCGGCGCCTTACACTCGGCACCACCCACTGCACAGCACGTCACGTTTACCTGCAAATTTTAGGTAGTTGGACTACTACTTGTATGGGTGTCTCGATATTATGACGCCCACCCGTACGCTTTTTTGGTGGCAACCTTGGCTGACGCTGCATCGAAACAGCCTGTCAAACGCCCTGTCACGTGCGGCTCGCCACTCAGGCGTAGCTAATGACTACCAGCGCCACGCATTCGGGTTATCTCTTTCTCCAGCTTGGCAATGCGCTTGTCGCGTGAAGCGATTGCGGATGCCACATCCTCGGATTCGAAGCGCTGCGGTATATGTTGTGGGCAATTCACATCCCAAGCAGATACATGGAACAAGACGCCCTGCTCGCCGCGCGCTCGATACTCTGCTGGCATCAGATTCGCCATCAATTCTGTATCGCCTTCGACGACCTGTGCGGTGCCCCAGATTTTGATTCGCAGCCGGTGCGCGTAGTCGATCAGGAACAGTTGCGCCTTTGGATTCTCAGACAAATTTCCCTGTGAGATGAATTGGCGGTTTCCAGCAAAGTCGGCAAAGGCGATCGTGCAATCGTCAAGTACCCGCAGGAAGCCTGGTGGTCCACCGCGATGTTGCATGTACGGTTGTCCCGCTGCATTTGCGGTCGCCAGAAAGATACTGATCTGGGATTCGATCTCGGCCTTCAGGTCGCCGTTAATAATTGTCTGCCAGCCGCTGCCTTGCTCCATACGCGCGTTGGCTTGGCGTGAGCCTTTTCGCGTTTGTATCTGCTTGACTGCGTCGCTAAAAGCGACGTCACTGGGAAAATGCACTGTGGTGTTCATGGTTACAACCCCATTTCGCTGAGACCTGCGTGCTCGTCGGGTCGACGACCAGAAGGCCAGTGAAATTTGCGCTCGCTGACTGCAATGGGCAGGTCATTGATACTCGCATTACGGGTATGCATGAGCCCATCTTTATCGAAGGCCCAGTTTTCATTCCCGTAGCTACGAAACCACTGGCCGCTATCATCATGCCATTCGTAGGCAAAGCGCACAGCGATACGTTCATCGCGGAAAGCCCACAGTTCTTTCAACAGGCGATAGTCGTGCTCGCATTTCCACTTCAGGCGTAGAAAGACTTCGATAGCCTCGCGCCCCTGGAGAAAATGTGACCGGTTTCGCCACTGGCTTTGGGCGGTATAGGCCAAGGTAACCCGGGCTGGATCGCGGCTGTTCCAGCCATCTTCAGCTAGGCGAACTTTACATATCGCCGTTTCTAACGTAAACGGCTGAAGCGGTGAACGAGTCATGGTGACACCTCATGTGTACGTCGGTAACGAAATAAATCAATGCCAATCCAAATCGGGCAATGCGGTGATCCTGGGACGCATAGAGGGATTTAATCTCACGCCGCGAGTCGTTCGACTGGTGGGAAGTCGAGGTCTGTTTTTGCGACTTCGTTGATATAGTTGGTCCAAGTGTTTAGCGCGACGTGTTGAACGATTTCGACGATTTGGCCATCGTCGTAGCCGACCAGACGCAAGGCCTGCACGTCGGCATCGGAAACGTGTCCGCGTTCGCGCGTTACTTTGGCGGCAAAGCGCACTGCTGCATCAGCCTTCGGATCATGCGACCTACCGTGACGGTTGGCGGCAATTTCGGCGTCGTCGAGCTTGGCCAAATTTTTACTCAGGTAGGTATGGGCGGCCAAGCAATAGCCGCAACCGTTGATTTCTGCAACGGCCAATGCGATGCGCTCACGGGTAGGCGCCGGCAGCGTACCCTTGGCCAGTGCACCAGACATGCCAAGGTAGCCTTCGAGTGCCGCCGGGCTATTGGCGACCATGCGAAACAGATTTGGGACCACACCAAGTTGTTTGTGCACAGCGCCCAGCATCAGATGGGCTGCGGCAGGTGAGACATCGACGGTGGCTGGGGTTGAGATACGCGACATGGCTAAACTCCTTGGTTGGGATGGCCGGTGCATTCCGGTGGAAGTAATATAGCGACTTCCAATAAAAAAGATTAGACTGGAGTTTACGGAATCATCCTTCCAAAAAATGGAAATATGGACAGACTTGACGCCATGACTGTCTTCGCCGCCATTGTGGACGCCGGAAGTTTGTCTGCGGCGGGAAGAAGGTTGGACATTCCGTTGACAACGATAAGTCGTAAATTGTCCGACTTGGAGGCCTATCTCAAGACGCAATTAGTGGCACGGTCAACCCGCAAACTGGCACTGACCGATGCTGGGCGCGACTACCTGGCAGCCTGCCGCGATATTCTGAAACAGGTTGACGAAGCCGAACTGACTGCCTCGGGCACCTTCGCAAAAGTCAGTGGAAGGCTGGTGATTACGGCGCCTATCGTATTCGGCCGCTTGCATGTGGTTCCGGTAGTCACTGCCTTCCTTGAGCAATATCCCGACGTCGATGTGCGCCTGCTTCTATCCGACGGGGTAATCAACCTCCTCGACGAGCAGGTTGATATTGCGTTACGTATCGGTGCTTTATCGGACAGTAGCTACATTGCGAAAGCACTCGGCACCGTTGAACGGGTCACCTGCGCGAGCCCCGGCTACTTGGCTGCGTTTGGCATCCCAAGTGAACCAAGCCAACTCAGCGAACATCTCTGCGTAACGTTCGAAGGCTTGATGTCTCCATCTGCATGGGTTTTTGCCGGTCCGAAAGCGCCGATCCGGGTCCGGGTTCGCTCCCGTCTTTCCGTTACCACTTCCGAGGCAGCGATCGCTGCTGCGCTTGCCAGCGTTGGTGTGACGCGAGTATTGTCGTACCAAGTTATGCCATTGTTAAAACAGGGGCTACTGGTACGTCTGTTGGCCGCGTACGAACCGCCGCCGATTCCGGTCAACTTGATTTATCTCGGGCAAAGCCGACTGGCGATGAAGACAAGGGCATTTCTCGATTTGGCCGCCATTCAGCTTCGCGCTCAACTACTGGCCACGAAAATTGCTCTTGAAAACTCTACCGATGAAGTGTTGGCGCTGATTGAATATTGACCCACCCTGCTGATTGAAATTTGACCCAGGGGCGGACGCTGCGTTTGACGCTAGCAGCTGTGGATAAGTATACCAAATGGCAAGGGAAATTGGCGTAGGGCGTAGCCCGTAGCGAATTTCCCTTGCCGTCGATGACGCATCATAAATAACCGATTTAAACGATTTGCCTGAGATTGGACATCGTCTTCCAGTGCGATTTCAGAATGGTTCCTCCAGCACTTCGGTCTTGCCTGCCTTGCGATTTTGCTCGCGTGCCTTGATCCGCTTTTTTGCCGCCATCGTGCTTTGCTGGAAGCGATACGACTCGTTGCCCGTCTCGACGATGTGGCAGTGGTGGGTCAGTCTGTCAAGCAAGGCAGTTGTCATTTTTGCATCTATAAATACACTCGACCATTCGGCGAAACTGAGATTTGTCGTGATGATCACGCTGGTATGTTCGTACAGTTTCGAAAGCAGGTGAAACAGCAAAGCACCACCGGCCTGGCTGAACGGTAAATATCCGAGCTCGTCCAGGATGACCAGATCCATCCGCATGAGCGACACAGCGGTGCGTCCGGCTTTCCCATCGCGCTTCTCCTGTTCGAGGATATTGACCAGATCGACGGTCGAGTAGAAGCGTACCCGCTTGCCTTTCGAGGCGATGCCGTTGACGGCGATGGCGGTGGCCAAGTGCGTTTTCCCCGTTCCGGGGCCACCAATGAGGACCGCATTTTGTGCCGTGTCGGTAAATGTCAGCGTCGCCAGTTGCCGCACCAGGCGCTCATCGACCTTGCTCGATTCGAAATCGAAGCCCGCCAGATCGCGATGCACGGGAAATCTGGCAGCGGCAAGCTGGTGCCGCACCGAGCGCATGGCACGGTCGG
>JAYVEF010000346.1:0-2304 GCA_043748965.1 Burkholderiales bacterium | reverse complement strand
GTCGAGGCGACCGGGTGCGCTATTTTGGCCGCTTTTGATGTCACCATATCAGCCTATTAAAATAAAGATGCATGGATAATTTTTGGCAAAGCTGTTCTGCGCAGCTGGAACAGGAGTTGACGCCGCAGCAATTCAGCGCCTGGATAAAACCGCTTACGCCGCTCGATTATGAGGATGGCCGCTTGCGGATTGCCGCGCCCAACCGGTTCAAGCTGGACTGGGTCAAAACCCAGTTTGCCAGCCGTATCACAGTGCTGGCTGGACAATACTGGGAAGCGCCGATCGAGGTCCAGTTCGTGCTCGACCCACGTCTGAACACGGCGCGCAGGCCTGTCAACGGCATGCCCGCGTTGGCGCTGGCAGATGGCCCCGGCGCCGACGAGCGACCAGAAGAAATGCGCAGCGGACTGGATGGCCTGATCGATTTGCCGCAGGTCGACGCCACGCCACGGCGTGACCCGAGCCGTATCAATACGGCGCTGACCTTTGACAGCTTTGTCACCGGTAAAGCCAATCAACTGGCGCGCGCGGCAGCAATTCAGGTTGCCAACAATCCGGGCAGTTCCTACAACCCACTGTTTCTCTACGGCGGCGTCGGACTCGGCAAGACCCACCTGATCCATGCCATCGGCAATCAGGTCATTGCTGAAAACCCACAGGCCAAGATTCGCTATATCCACGCTGAGCAATATGTTCGCGACGTAGTGACCGCTTACCAGCGCAAGGGTTTTGACGATTTCAAGCGCTACTATCATTCGCTCGACGTGTTGCTGATCGATGACATTCAGTTCTTTGGTGGCAAGAGCCGCACGCAGGAAGAGTTCTTTTATGCCTTCGAAGCGCTGATCGTCGCCAAAAAGCAAATCATCATCACCAGCGATACCTATCCTAAAGAGATCACGGGCATGGATGACCGGCTAATTTCGCGCTTCGACTCCGGCCTGACGGTGGCGGTGGAGCCGCCCGAGCTCGAAATGCGCGTCGCCATTCTGCTCAAGAAAGCCAACCAGGAAGGCGTGAATTTTTCGGACGACGTGGCTTTTTTTGTGGCCAAGCATCTGCGCTCGAACGTGCGCGAACTTGAAGGAGCGCTACGCAAGATTCTGGCATTCTCGCGTTTTCATGGCAAGGAAATCACCATCGAACTAGTCAAAGAAGCATTGAAGGATCTGTTGTCGGTACAAAACCGGCAGATCTCGGTAGAGAACATCCAGAAGACCGTGGCGGACTTTTTCAACATCAAGGTCGCCGACATGTATTCCAAAAAGCGTCCCGCCAATATCGCCCGGCCGCGTCAGATGGCCATGTACCTGGCCAAGGAGCTGACCCAGAAAAGCCTGCCGGAAATCGGCGAGCTGTTCGGTGGACGCGACCATACGACCGTGCTGCATGCGGTCCGCAAAATCGCGCTGGACCGTTCCAAGAGCCCGGAGTGCAACCATGAACTGCACGTGCTTGAGCAGACCCTGAAAGGCTGAACCGGTTGCCTCAGCACCTGTGGATAACTTATTGCCGAGGCCGCCTTGGCGGCAAAAAAAATTAACATCAGAACGTATTTTTCAGGAAACAAAATCTTTTCTGTCAAAATACGGAATGAGCAAAATTGCAAGCAGCAGGGAGGGCAATTCAGTGCATCGCAATGCAGGGCGACAACTGGATTGCGCACACCGGGAGCGCCCGATAAAACGCGCTCAACACCGCTGTCACCGCTTGCCTTGGTTTTGCGCGGGTTGCGCTGCGGCGCTGGCCCGAACACGTTTTGTCAGGCGTTCTAATCCACAGATCAACAATCATTATCAAAGGATGAACCATGCAATTGGTTAAAACCAGCAAAGACGCTCTTCTGCGACCGCTGCAAATCGTGAGCGGTATTGTCGAGCGTCGGCACACGTTGCCGATTCTGGCCAATATCCTCATTCGCAAGGATGGCGAAAAAATCTCGTTTCTGTCGACCGACATCGAGGTCCAGATCACCACCCATGCCAACGTCGGCAGCGGTGCCGACGTCGCTGCGACCACGGTTGCGGCGCGCAAGCTGCTGGATATTTTGCGCGCGCTGCCGGATGCGAGTGAAGTTGCGCTGTCGCTGACCAACAAGCGCATGACGGTACAAGCCGGCAAATCGCGCTTCGCGTTGCAGACCTTGTCGGCCGAAGAATTCCCGACCGTGACCCAAGCAGATCATTTCAATGCGTCGCTGGCGCTGCCGCAAAAAACCCTCAAGCACCTGTTCAATATGGTGCATTTTTCGATGGCCCAGCAAGACATCCGCTATTACCTCAATGGCCTGCTGCTGGTGGTCGA
>JAYVEF010000345.1:0-2309 GCA_043748965.1 Burkholderiales bacterium | reverse complement strand
TAGCGCTGTGCGAACAAGGCTTCCTCCAGGCTCGGCTCGACGGCCTGTGCACCGGCGCAGGGAGCATGCGGATGAGCAATGCGCAGTCGCATTTCAGCGCCGATGCGCTGCGCCTGCAGCACCTGTACCTGCGCGCGCATCGCCTGGTATTGACCGTCATCGACACTCGCCGACCAGATGCAGCCACGGGCCTGATCAAGGATCGCCTCGGGGCTGTCGAAGGCCACCAGCCTGCCGTTACGCAGGATCGCCAGTTGCGCGGCGATCGACTCGACATCCGACACGATGTGGGTCGACAGGATCACTAGTTTGCCCCGACCGAGTTCGGCGAGCAGATTACGAAAACGCAGCCGTTCCTCCGGGTCTAGGCCGGCGGTAGGTTCGTCGACGATCAGGATATCGGGATCATTCAGCAGGGCTTGCGCGATCCCGAGGCGCCGCCGCATACCTCCTGAAAACATCGCTGCAGGCCGATGCGCATATTCATGCAGATTCACCAATTCAAGCAGGGTACGAATCCGATTCGGGTCACGCACGCCCTTGAGTGCCGCAAAATATTGCATGAATTCGTGTGCTGACAGATTCGGATACATGCCAAAATCCTGCGGAAGAAATCCGAGTCGACGGCGCATCACATCCGGCCGTCGCACGATATCGACACCGTCGAACAGGATGCGTCCGCTGCTGGGTCGGGTCAGCGTAGCGATCATCTGCATCAAGGTGGTCTTGCCGGCGCCGTTGTGCCCGATCAAGCCGATCACGCCGCGTTGCAAGTGCAGGGAAACATCGTCGACAGCGGTCAGTTCTTTTGTAAAGGTCTTGGTGACGTTTTGAATGTCGAGCATGGTGGTCTCCTGTCTGTTCGCCGCAAACGGCATGCGGCAATGTAGTGCCTGACAGGGGTGCCCCAACGCTCGATGTGACAGGGCGTCAATTGGCGGGGATGAATTGCAGATTTTGTGGACGGGCGTTGCTGCGGCTTTGGTATCGTGCGCTTATCAATGACAGGTGTTCGCAATCGGCACTGCCGGTGCCGATGAAAGTATCGGAACGGTTGTGTGCAAGGCCTGCCCTGATGAACTTCGAAAGGACGACCAGGTGTGCCGGGGCCGATGAGATATTGGCCCAGGGTGCCGGAATCGACCGAAGCACACGGTGCTTCGATCAGGCTTGCTGCCGGTACCCGCAGCCCGTCAGGTGATCAGTGCCGGACGGCACCGAGGTTCAACTTCTGTCGGCGCCAACACTTTGCGGCGCATTGAGATGGCGTGAACCGAAAATCATCAGCACGACGATAACGACAAGAAATGCCACGCTCGTCACCACCGTTCCCAAACCGAGACCACCGTTAGCCTTAGGTTGAGACAGCAGGTCGCCCATTGACGCGCTGAGCGGTCGGGTCAGGATATAAGCGATCCAGAACGCCAGCAGGCCGTTCAGACCTATCTTGTAGCAGCGTCGTGTGACCCGCCCGATCGCGCCGGCAAACAACAACCCGGAAACAGGGTAGCCCAAGCGGGCGCCTTCAGCCAGCAGATCACCGCCGGCAGTACCGAGAGAAAACGTCAACAGAATCACTGACCAGTAGCAGAGTTCGCGCCGCGTCGTCTGGATGGTGTGGACCGACGAAGACTTTTCGACCGCGTACTAAGCGACAAACGTCAAGCACAACGCGACTGTAAGCACCACCGACGTGGCCCAAAGGGACACTCCCAATTTGTCGCCCAGACTGTCGGTGATGAGGGTGCCGGCAACCAATAAAAAGGCCGGTAAGTAATTGCGGGATCTAAACTGAACAAATGGCGCGACTACTCACATCGCTCCCACCCCCACGGCGCTGCGGTCTTTTGTTGCCCACACGCTCTGGCTACCAGCGTCGAGCGCACTAATGTCGGATATAGCTTTGTTAAATGCAGCGGCATGGTGCGGCCCTCTGGATATGGGCCTAACTTCACGAATTAATGGCCTCCGCCGCTCTGTCTGCCAGCACCCATATAGGACAAGCGTTTTCCTGCCGATCGCTTCTCGATCCCTATTCGTGCGCAAACGCACAGACACAAACAGCCCGGCAGCCTAAGTTCAGGTTCCTAATTCGAAAACACCTGTTCTCAATAGAGCCCGCTTCATCGTAAATGACGTGTTTTTTCATTTTCCCAGGCATGGGTCACCGACGATGAATCAGCCAAACGATACCAGCAGCGAACTCGCAGTCGTGTCACCTTTTTCGGTCCGCATCGAAAACTGATCTTCAGCTACCCCTGCAGATATCCGCTGCATAGTTTCCAAACGCCAAAGAGGAATCGCCATGG
>JAYVEF010000344.1:0-2315 GCA_043748965.1 Burkholderiales bacterium | reverse complement strand
GCGACTATCTGCTTGGCGCTACCATCCCGGTTGGCGCGGGTCGAATCATGGCTTCCTACATCCGTCGCCAAGACCGCACCGACGCACATCAAAATGCGAATCAGTTCGCGATCGGCTACGAGTACAGCATGTCCAAGCGTACTACGCTATACACCGCGTACTCACGCATCAACAACGACAACGGCGCTGGCTACACCGTCGGCAATTCAGGTGACATCACTGCCGGTTCCGGTGATCACGGCACCTCGTTCGGCGTTCGTCACACGTTCTAATTTCAGTCTGCCTCGTCAGGCTGGTTGAATGACTACAAAGGCACCCTCGGGTGCCTTTTTTGCGCCTGCAACACGCGCCGGTGCTGCTATTGCCTGGAGAGTCTGCGTGGCGGACGGAAGACGCCGACGTCACCGTAGAATGCCGCCGTTTGCCCCATGCTCCAATCCGGCACACCCAGTACCGGCAACGGTGTCAAATCAGCTGGCCGCATCCGGGAGTCAAGACGTGCCGCAACGATGCGATCAAGCCAGGTGCGTTTTTCCGCACGCTCCAGTGCGAAAAAATCGGCGTCGACCACAACCAGCCAAGCATGCGCGGTGATCGACTTGTAAGGCGCAATCAGTTTTTCAAGTAAAGCGTGACCGAACAGGAACACCTCGCAGTGCTTCCCGAACGCGCCTCGCTGCGCCATAAACAGGGCGTCCCAGCAATGCGAGCGCAACAGTTCGAGCAGGGCTGGCTCGCTCGACACTATGATTGCGGCGTTTTCGTCAAACAATGTCAGCGCGTCACGAAGACCGCCGCGATGCCGCGTGGTTGTGGCCCCACGTGTTTGATTGACAGTAAGGTGCTGGTGTGTGATCTCGTTGGCCTGTAAGCCGTTCAGCCTTGCTTTGACCGCTGGCCAAGTAAGCCAGATCAGCGCGTTGAAGAAGTCATGCAGATTGTCACGCGTCGGGATCTGCCCGGTGGCACCGATCCACGCTTCATAGGGGACGCTCGCTGGCAACACAGCCTGAGGTATCAGGCTGATCGGCTGCCCGCGGTGGTTGCAAAGCCCTTGTCGCAACGCTGCGACATGAAACGCCTCGCGCCATTGACTACCCGCTTGACACAGTAGGACGCCGGTTTCATGCAACGGCACGAGCCAGGGCTGCGACCAGTCAATCCACTGAAAGAACTGGCTTTCGGCGGATTCGGTACCAGTCAGTCCATTTTCCATGGGAGGATTTCGCCGGCGCTCAGCGGCACGATCACATCGCTGCCAGAAACCAGCTGTGCTGGCACCGTCCAGTTGTTGCGCCGCAGCGTAATCGCCCCGGTATTGCGCGGCAGCCGATAAAAGTCCGCGCCGTTAAAACTCGCGAACTGCTCCAGTCGGTCGAGCGCACCGACGCTGTCGAAAGCCTGCGCATACAGTTCCATCGCATGCAAAGCCGTATAGCAGCCGGCACAACCACAGTCATGCTCTTTCAAGCCCTTCGGGTGCGGTGCCGAGTCTGTTCCGAGAAAAAATTTCGGGCTGCCCGACGTTGCGGCGCGCAATAGCGCCTGGCGATGCTGTTCGCGTTTCAACACCGGCAGGCAGTAGTAGTGGGGTCGAATGCCGCCCGTGAAAATCGCATTGCGGTTGTACAGTAAATGGTGCGCGGTAATGGTCGCGGCGATCTGCCCGCTGGCTTCGCTGACATATGCCGCCGCCTCGCTGGTGGTAATGTGCTCAAACACGATACGCAGCGCAGGCAGACTTTTTTGCAGAGGAATCAGCACGCGGTCGATGAATACCGCCTCGCGGTCGAACAGGTCGATGGTCGGATCGGTGACTTCGCCATGCACTAGCAATGGCATCCCGACTTCTTGCATGACCTGCAGAACCGGCATGCACTTGCCCACATCGGTGACGCCGGCATCCGAATTGGTGGTGGCGCCGGCAGGATACAGTTTTACGCCGTGCACTACACCGCTACCGACCGCGCGGCGGATCTCGTCGGGGCTGGTATTGTCAGTCAGATACAAGGTCATGAGAGGTTCGAACTGCAAGCCCTCCGGCAAGGCCGCCAGAATGCGTGCGCGGTAAGCCTCTGCATGGCTGGCCTGCGTCACCGGCGGCTTCAGATTCGGCATCACGATGGCGCGGGCAAACTGGCGCGCGGTGTCGGGCAGCACGCTGGCCAGCATCGCACCGTCCCGCAGATGCAAATGCCAGTCGTCCGGGCGGGTGATGGTGATGCTGTCGATCTGGGCGGAATTCATGCGAGCTCTGGTGAGTAAAGACCAATCATTTTACCTGCCCGATTTCATGATCGCCATGTCCATCCATG
>JAYVEF010000343.1:0-2328 GCA_043748965.1 Burkholderiales bacterium | reverse complement strand
CACCCCAGCTGTCGTAGCTAGTCGAGACGCCCAGTTGCCTGGTGGTACGGCTTTGCAGACTGAATTTTAAAAGAGGCTATGTCAAACCGTTCGACAGGCAGCGCCACTGGTTCGAGCGAGATTTGAAATCCACTTGCGCTGTGTCGTCATGTGTCGCCCTGCTTGACTGCTGTATTCGATACGTCGTCAGATGATCCGTACGGTCGATGCGAAAGTTTAGTTATCGACGGTCACCCGTCCAATTTTTTAGGGGCATCGGCTATCGGACGACCCATGCGGCCACCGGCCGGGGTTGCGGCCATGCCCAATTTAAAATCGTACAAATTCGATTTTTTTCCGATATTTTGTAACCGGGATCGCTAGCGCCTTTCAAGCGCTTACGTGCCTGACAATTCGGACACGGCGCTGGCCCACACGGTCCTGAACCGTCGCCAAGTGTGGCGGTAGCGTAGGTGGCGTGTCCGGTACAAAAAGACATGCGGTGTTCGATCGGAGAGTTTAGCTTCGCAGGTGCATTCCATATGATATTTGATGTTATTCTGGCAACGCTTTCCGGCACGGTGCCGCGCTCAGATAGGCTTTTAACGTTTCATACCTTGTGTGAAACCAGTTGCGGCGCGACAATATCGACAGTTATGGTCAATATCTTGCTGATTACTTTTCCCCAGATCCGAACCCCGTCTGTTCCGCCATGACCGCTCGCCTTTGTCTGCGCTGTCTGGCGCTATTGCTATTGGCATTGCCGCTGACTGTCGGCGCGACCGATCTCGACCAGCGTTTGCGCGCAATTCACGAACTGAATATTTATCGGCCCGACAGCGCACTTCAGGAACTGAAAAAAATCGCACCGGAACTGTCGGACGCTGGCAAAGCTGACCAGGTCGCGTATGCCGTCGAATACTGTCTTGCGACACTTGGACTGGGCAAAAAAGAAGCGGCGCTAGTGTTGTCGGATCGAGCGGTCAAGCTGGCCCAGAACAGCGCGGACAATGGTCTGATGGCAAGTGCTTTGCTTGCAAAAAGCTATGTATTGAGTGACCTCAACGATAGCGCCGGCGCCGCGGCACTGGTGTTTCGCGCAGTCGGCCTGGCCGCTCGGTCGAGCGATCGCCGTGTTCAATTGCAGACCTTGCGTGTCGCCGGAACCATTTATATTGCGCAAGGCGATTTTGCCAGCGCGTTAGCAAATTTGCAGTCCGCCCTGACGCTTGCCCGGGAAGTCAATGAACCTGGACCGCTGGCCGGTGTGTTGGACGTATTAGCCGGCTTGTACGACCGCATGAAAGAATTTGACAAGGGTTTTGCGGCGGCAGCCGAGGAGTTTAGTATCGGTACGGCGATGGATTCGTCTGGTCGCATGGCGGCAGCCAAGATGATGGAGTATGCGGTTGCGATTGATGCCGCTCAACCCGCGCGCGGTCGCCGCGCCCTGCTGGTAGCGCTCGCATTGGCCAAGAAGGTCAACGCCCGGGCATTGATCGTCGGAACGCTGGTCAATTTATCAGACAGCTTTCTGAAAGCCGGCGATCTGGATTCGACCATACTCTATGCACGACAGGCGGCCGAAGCGGCGCGCGCATTACGCGACGATTCGGACGAGGCAACCGCCCTGTTCAACATGGGTTTTGCGTATCTTGGACAGGGCAAGATCGCACTCGGTATCTCGCACTGCGAGGCTGGCTTGCGCTACTACGAAAAAGCCGATTCGCGTCCCGAACTCCAGGACGTTCTGCTCGAATACGGTGCGGCACTCGAGCGCGCGGGCCATTATCAGGCAGCGATCGCCACCTATCATCGCGAGCGCGCGCTGGTCGACGAGTTGTCGCAAATGCGCCGTGAAAAAGCTGTGGTCGAAATCCAGGGAAAATACGAGGCTGAAAAAAAGCAGCGTCAGATCGAATCGTTGACACGTGACAATCGTCTTAAAAATATCGAGCTTGACAACCGCCGTCTCCAGCAACGGTTCTGGTGGTTGCTATCTGTGCTGATCGCAATGGCGCTGACGGTGCTGGCACTATTGATACGCCGAGTGCGAGGACGCAACCGCCAGCTTGAAAAAAATAATAGCGAGCTTGAATACGATAACGCGCGAGACCCGCTGACCGGACTCTACAACCGCCGCTATTTTCATACGCTCCTGGGCGATCACGCACCGCGAACTACGATCGCTGAGGCGAGTGGCGAACCCCTGGGTGCATTGTTTGCACTCGATCTGGATCACTTCAAGCGGATCAATGATACGCATGGACATGCCGCCGGTGACGCCGTATTGAAAACCGTATCGATTCGGCTGCAGGAAATCCTGCGTGAGACTGACCTGATTTTTCG
>JAYVEF010000342.1:0-7974 GCA_043748965.1 Burkholderiales bacterium | reverse complement strand
CCGGGGTACCGACCGCAATGGGTGCGGCAGGTGCGGACCACGTCAAATTCGTCGGTTACTGGCACCCGAACAATGAGACCTTCTCTGGCAAGGAAATCGTCGAGGCGTTCAAGAAAAAGTACAACGATGACTTCTACACCATTGCCACTTACACGGGCATCGAACTGCTCGCCAAAGCGATCAAGGAAACCAAATCAGCTGATCCTGTCAAAGTGGCTTTTGCGCTTGAGGGGATGAAAGTCAAAAGCTTGAACGGCGAAGTCGAGATGCGCAAGACTGATCACCAGTTACAGCAACCGCTATATATCGCGACTTGGGTCAAGGTGGATGGCAAGACGGTTCGATACGATCAGGAAAATACCGGATACGGCTGGAAAACCGACCAAAAAATCGATACGTATATCGCCTCGCAACCCACTTCTTGCCAGATGAAGCGGCCGGCCAGATAGACCACGCCGGTTACGCACTGCACTATCGCTGGATCGCCAGGCAACGGCTTCAGCCAAGGGATGCCGTTGCATGATTTCGACTGTTGTCCGTCTATGTCTTTTTTATTTCCAAGGGTCGCCACGTGGAGTTCACGCTTATCACTTTGCTGAACGGTTTGAGCTATGGGCTTTTGCTGTTCATGCTGTCTTCGGGCCTGACGCTAATTTTTAGCATGATGGGTGTACTGAATTTTGCACATGCCAGTTTTTATATGCTCGGGGCATATTTTGCCTACACCATCAGCACGCATTTGGGCTATTGGCCAGCGCTATTTCTGGCGCCGCTAGCGGTCGGGTTGATCGGTGCTGGGGTTGAGCGGTACGGGTTGCGGCCGGTTCACAAGTTTGGTCATATCCCCGAGTTGTTGTTCACCTTCGGGCTGTCCTACGTCATCATCGAACTGGTCCAGTTGGTATGGGGCAGGGCCACAGTGCCATACAAGATTCCGGCCGAACTCGATGGGCCGTTATTTACGCTATACACCACGACGTTTCCCATTTATCGCGGCTTCATGATGCTGATCGCACTTCTGATGCTGCTAGCGATTTATCTGGTGCTGACACGTACCCGCATCGGGCTGGTAATTCAGGCTGCGCTGACGCATCCTGAGATAGTCGAAACGCTCGGGCATAACGTTCCGCGCGTATTCATGCTGGTGTTCGGCGGTGGTTGTGCACTTGCCGGGTTGGCCGGCGTGATTGGTGGTAACGCCTTTGTCACTGAGCCCGGCATGGCGGGAACCGTCGGCAGCATTATTTTTGTGGTGGTCGTAGTCGGGGGCATGGGCTCGCTGGTCGGCGCACTGATGGCGTCCCTGCTGATCGGCGTGTTGCAAACATTCGCCGTGGCGCTGGATTATTCTTTCATGAGTGTGCTGTCGCAATTCGGTGCCAACATTACGGCGGCGACACCCGGCTATGCGGTACTCAAATTGACGATTGCACAAATCGCACCAATCATGCCGTATCTGCTGCTAGTACTGATTCTGATTTTCAGACCGAAAGGTCTGATGGGCACCCGGGAGGGCTGACGCGATGAACTCCACCTTGTTTTCTCCGCTACGCATGCTGACCTGGTCGGGCTTTGCAGTGGCGCTGATCATCGCACCATTACTTTTCAACCAGGGCGCCTCGCTATCACTGCTGTCGCAGATGGGCACCGTGATGATCTTTGGATTGTCGTTCAACATGCTGCTCGGTCAGGGCGGCATGCTGTCGTTCGGGCACGCGGTATACTCTGGTTTGGGCGCTTTCTTTGCGATTCATGCAATGAATATGGCGGCGGCCGGCATGCCGATTCCAGTCACGTTGATTCCACTGATCGGCGGTGTCGCCGGCATGGCATTCGGCGTGCTGTTCGGCTATGTGACGACCAAAAAAAGTGGCACGACATTTTCGATGATCACGCTGGGCCTGGTAGAACTGGTATTCGCAGCGTCACTGATGTTCCCGGAATTTTTTGGTGGCGAGGGCGGCGTTTCGACCAATCGCGTGATCGGTCAGCCATTTTTCGGGATCACCTATGGCCCGCAAATCCAAGTCTATTACCTGATTGCGTTTTGGCTCTTCATCAGTACCATCGGCATGTATGCCTTCACCCAGACTCCGCTGGGACGCCTCGCCAACGCCGTACGCGATAACCCGGAACGCGTCGAATTCATTGGCTACGATACGCAATGGGTACGGTACATGACACTGATCCTGTCGGCATTTTTTGCCGGGATCGCAGGCGGCTTGTCGGCGATTAATTTTGAAATCGTCAGCGCTGAGAATGTCAGTGCAATCCGTTCCGGCAGCATTTTGCTGTTTACCTTTATTGGCGGCGTCGGGTTTTTTTTCGGGCCGCTGATCGGTGCGGTGATTGGCGTATTTCTAACCGTGATGCTGTCGGATTACACCAAAGCCTGGCAACTTTATCTGGGTGTATTTTTCATTTTAATCGTGATGTATGCGCCGGGTGGGGTCGCCAGCCTGGTGATGATGAATGCAAGGCTGATCGCACACAATAAATTTCGCCGCGTGGCACCGCTGCTGAGCGGCCTTTGCGCCGCCGGCGGGGTGGTTTTTATCGGTGCAGTAGCCCTGATCGAGATGCTGTATCGGGTCACGCTCGATGCTGGCACGAACCCGGTAATGCGGCTGTTCGGCTTGACGGTGGACAGTGCCGCACCCCCTGCGTGGCTGGTCGGTGGCGCTCTGGTGGTAGGCGGCGCGCTGGCATTTCGCGCGATCCGGAAACCTTTTCAAAATATTTGGGGCACCGTGAATTCCGAAATCGAAGACAGCACGGCGAGGGCGCAGGCATGAATGCACCTTTTTCGCTCGAGCTAAAAAATTTGCGCAAGAGTTTCGGCAAATCAGAAATCATCCGCGGCACCACCTTGCAAGTGCCGAAGGGTGAACGGTTTGCCGTGATTGGACCAAATGGGGCGGGAAAATCGACCCTGTTCAATCTGATTTCCGGCCGTTTTGGTATTAGCAGTGGCGACATTTTGTTGAATGGCGTTAGCACGGTCGGACTGCGCCCATTTGAAATCAACCGGTTGGGCCTGTCGCGCAGTTTTCAGATCACGAATATTTTTCACCGGTTGAACGTATACGAAAATCTGCGCTGCGCGGTGCTTTGGTCGCTCGGCTATAAATATTCATTCTGGCATCGGCTGAACGGGTTGAAGGACGCGCATGAACGTGCTGAAGCAGTGCTCGAGCAAATCGGCCTGACGCGCCGACGCAACGTGCCCGCTGGACTGCTGACATACGCCGAGCAGCGCGCGCTCGAGATCGGCATAACCATCGCCGGCGGCGCGGACGTTATCTTACTGGACGAGCCAACCGCCGGCATGAGCCGCTCGGAGTCCGATGCCGCAGTCGAATTGATTCGCAAAGTGACCGTAGGCAAAACCTTGCTGATGGTAGAACACGATATGAGCGTGGTGTTCGGTCTGGCCGACAAAATTGCTGTGCTGGTCTATGGCGAGATGATCGCCTGTGACACGCCGACCAATATCCGCGCCAACGCAAAGGTGCAGGAAGCTTATCTGGGCGGTCACGCGCCGGTTGAGGTAGCCGCATGAGCGCGCTGCTTGAAATTCGTAACCTGCACGCATTTTATGGCAAGAGTCACGTTCTGCATGGCGTCGATCTGATCGTCAATGCTGGCGAAATCGTTAGTTTGCTCGGGCGCAACGGGGTCGGTCGCTCCACCACTGTCAAGGCCACCATGGGCCAGGTCCACGCGACCGGATCGATTCGTTTCAAGGGAGAGGAGTTGATTGGCTTGAAGGCGTTTCAGATTGCCCACAAGGGGTTGGGGTACGTGCCTGAAAATCGTGATATTTTTCCGACCCTGACCGTCGAGCAAAATCTGATTCTGGGCGAAAAGAAGGGACGAACATCGCGGTGGTCGCTGGACGACATGTACCAGATGTTTCCACGCCTGCGCGAGCGCCGGGTGACCGCAGCTGGCGTATTGTCAGGAGGTGAGCAGCAAATGCTGACGCTGTGCCGGACCTTGATGGGGGACCCGGACCTGATCATGATCGACGAGCCGACCGAAGGCCTGGCGCCAAAAATCGTTGACCTGGTCGCAGACTATCTGAAGGCACTGAAAGAACGCGGGATTTCGATATTACTGGTCGAACAAAAGCTCGCGATTGCACTCGAAATTTCACAACGGGTCTATGTCATGGGGCACGGCGCGATCGTTTTCGAGGGGTCGCCCGACGATCTTCGCAGCAATGGCATTATCCGCAAGGAGTGGCTCGAAGTCTGATCATTGCAACGTGAAGCAGCGCCAGGAATTCCACCGACCTTATTCGCCAAACTTATTGGCTATGTCTATTTACAACGCACGACGCGCGCTGCACTCCCACTGCTGGTCATTGCACATTAGAATCGTCGACCACTATTACCATGGAGACTTTTGTGATGCGAACCTGTCCTGGCTTCTTGTTGATCGCACTGGCGCTGATGGTATCAGCGCCGTCAATCGCGCAAATCGGCCCGGGGCCGACCATCAAGATTGGTGTGTCGGGACCGTTCTCAGTCGGATCGCAGCCGTTGGGCGAAAGTATGCGCAACGGCATCCGTCTGGCTACCGAAGAAATCAATGCGGTCGGTGGCATCAATGGACAGAAGATCGAACTGATCGAACGCGACGACGAAGCTAAAAATGACCTTGGCGCCAGCATCGCCAGCGATCTGGTGCGCCAGCACGTGGTGGCTACCATCGGCATCGTTAATACAGGCGTCGGTCTGGCCTCGATCGAGGCGTACCAGAAAGCCCGCATGCCTTTGCTGATTGCAGTCTCGACCGGTACCGCATTGACCAAAAAGTACGCCCCGCCGGACGCACCCGAAAATTATATTTTCCGCCTCGCGCCAACGCTGGACCTGGAAGCCAAATCGCTCGCCGCAGAACTGAAGCGCCGCAAGCTGACATCCGTATCGCTGCTGGCGGACGCCACTGCCTACGGCGACGCTGGTAGCAAAGCATTCCGGGCTGAAAGCGTGGCCGCGGGTATCACGCTGAATTCGGAAGAACGCTTCAAGGTGGGAGACGTCGACATGACGCCGCAGGTCAAGCGGGCTATGGCGAGCGGGTCGACCGCGCTGGTCGTGTGGGGCATTGGGCCGGAACTTGCCGTGGTTGCTAAAAATCGGCAAGCGCTCGGTTGGAACGTCCCGACGCTCGGCAGCTGGACTTTTTCGAGCCTGAACTTTATTACCGGTGCAGGCAAGGCGGGCGAGGGAGTGATGATGCCGCAGACCTTTATTCAGGACATGGGTTTTACTAGCAAAAATGGATTTTTGCTCGCTTATCGACGGGCTTTCAAATCGGATGTGATTGCCTCGCCGATGAGTGCTGCGCAAGGCTACGACGGCATGCATTTGCTTTATCTGGCGATTCGACAGGCCAACTCTGGCGACGGTAGCAAGATCCGTGAAGCCTTTGAAAAATTGAAAAGTCGCTATCAGGGAGTGATCACCAGTTATAGCAAACCCTTTTCCAAAACCGATCATGATGCGATTACGCTGAACATGCTGTGGATTGGGAAAATCGCTGAGGGACGAGTAGAGTATGCCAATAGCGAAGATCAAAAGCGCGGCGCACTGATGCGAATAAAGGCGCAGTGACCGGTCATGGGATGTGACGGATTTCCGAGGCATTCTGGGTCCAGCAGATGGGTACCGGCTCCCTGAATTTCCTCCTCCAAAAATAATACGACCGTTCTTTTTAAGGTATAGTTCACGCTTCAAAAAAAATCATTTCGCTCGCGGCGAATTGCCCGGCAAACTCGACGCATCCATCTAAAAGGAACAGACATGACAGCCCAATATCAGGTCAACGGTGCAGTTGCCATCATCACGCTCAACAATCCGCCGGTCAACGGGCTTGGTCTGTCGACCCGCACTGCCGTGGTTGCCGGTATCAAACAGGCGCTGGACGATGACGCGGTCAAGGCAATCGTGATTACCGGCGCAGGCAAGGCATTTTCAGGTGGCGCCGATATCAAGGAATTCAATTCGCCGAGCGCGTTTGCCGAGCCTTCATTGCACACGCTGATCAGCGTCGTCGAGAACGCAACCAAGCCCGTCGTCGCTGCCATTCATACGGTTTGCATGGGCGGCGGGCTGGAGTTGGCGCTGGGTTGTCATTACCGCGTCGCCAGTCCCGGCGCGCAGATTGCACTGCCCGAAGTCAAGCTGGGGATTTTGCCGGGTGCCGGCGGCACGCAGCGTCTGCCACGCGTGCTGGGGCTGGAAATGGCACTCAACATGATTGTCAGCGGCACGCCAGTGGCGTCCGAAAAGCTCGCAAAAACTATGCTCTTCAATGAGATGATCGAAGGCGACCTGATCACCGGCGCGCTGGCATTTGCCAACCAGATCGCCGACGCGCGTCCGCTGCCGAAAGTGCGTGATCTGAAAGTTGACTATCCCAACTATGAAGCGTTTTTGCAGTTTTCGCGCAACACAGTGAAGGCCATGTCAGGTCCGTATCCGGCGCCCCTGAAATGCGTTGAAGCGGTGGCCGCTGCTGTGACCAAAAAATTTGACGACGGCATCAAGTTTGAACGCGATCTCTTTATCGAGTTGGTACAAACAACCGAGTCGAAAGCTTTACGTCATGCTTTTTTTGGAGAACGCGCCGCCAGCAAGATTCCAGACGTACCGGAATCGACACCGACCCGTCCGATCAAGTCGGCAGCCGTAATCGGTGCCGGTACGATGGGCGGTGGCATAGCGATGAATTTTGTCAACGCCGGAATCCCGGTGATGCTGCTGGAGACCAAACAGGAAGCGCTCGACAAGGGGATTGCTACGATCCGCAAGAACTACGAAAACACCATGAAAAAGGGCAAGCTGACGCAAGAAAAGTTCGATCAGCGCGTCGGGATGATCAGCGGCACACTGAGTTACGCAGATATCGGCCAGGCTGATATCGTGGTAGAGGCGGTATTTGAAGACATGGGCGTGAAGGAGGCCGTATTCAAGAAACTCGACGAAGTCATGAAGCCCGGCGCGATCCTGGCGTCGAACACCTCAACGCTGGACGTCGATCAGATCGCTGCTTTTACCAAGCGCCCGCAGGACGTCATTGGTACCCATTTTTTCAGTCCCGCCAATGTCATGAAACTGCTGGAGATCGTGCGCGGCAAGGCGACAGGCAAAGACGTACTGGCAACCACGCTGGCGCTGTCGAAAAAGATTAAGAAAACCGGTGTTGTATCGGGTGTGTGCGATGGGTTTATCGGCAACCGCATGATAGAGCAGTACAGCCGTCAGGCCGGCTTTTTGCTGGAAGAGGGCGCGCTGCCAGAGCAGGTTGACAAGGCCGTGGAAAAATTCGGTTTCGCGATGGGACCTTTCCGTATGGGCGATCTGGCAGGCAATGATATCGGCTGGTACATCCGCAAGCGTCGCTACGTTGAAAAGCCACAGATCACGTATTCTAAAACCGCCGATCTGCTATGTGAAATGGGTCGCTATGGTCAAAAGA
Organism: Burkholderiales bacterium; assembly: GCA_043748965.1. GTDB lineage: Bacteria > Pseudomonadota > Gammaproteobacteria > Burkholderiales > Burkholderiaceae_D > Actimicrobium. The sequence goes on along the minus strand of JAYVEF010000342.1, from coordinate 483 downwards.
CGGGCGCTGGCTGGTACGACTATAAGGCAGGAGACCGCAAAGCCTACCCGTCGCAACTTGTCAATGACATGATCATCAAGCACTCCGCCGACATCGGTGTCGAGCGCCGCAAGATCAGTGATCAGGAGATCATCGAACGATTGGTGTACGCGCTGGTCAACGAGGCAGCCTACATTCTGGAGGAAGGCATTGCCACCCGCGCATCTGATATCGACATGGTTTATCTGACCGGCTACGGCTTTCCCCTGTATCGCGGTGGACCGATGTTCTATGCCGATACGGTCGGTTTGCCGAACGTGCTGGTCGCGATGGAAAAGCTGTCGAAAGGCCGCCATGGTGACGCCTGGAAACCGGCTCCGTTGCTTTCCCGACTGGCAGCTGAAGGCAAGACGTTTAACTGATTCCCAGGCAAGCCCCGTTACACGATGACGAACCCCCGCCAGCGAGCGGGGTTTTTTACGACCTTTTTTCACCAATAATTTT
>JAYVEF010000341.1:0-8007 GCA_043748965.1 Burkholderiales bacterium | reverse complement strand
TCCGCAGCAGAGAGGTGAGATTATGCTGCACTACTTACACATCGTCAACCGCTTTCGCTATCTTCCTCTTCCATCCCTCAGAAAATTGTCCCAATACGCCATCCATAACCACTAAGGCATCTAAACCCCGCGGAAAACCGGCGGACGCTTCTCCACAAATGCTGCCATCCCTTCTTTTTGATCTTCGGTTCCGAAAGTACTGTGAAACAATCGCCGTTCGAACAGCACGCCTTCGGACAGCGTGACTTCATATGCGCGGTTGATCGATTCCTTGATCATCATCACGCTCGGCAGCGACATGGCGGCGATCACAGTCGCTGCTGCGAGGGCTTCGTCGAACATTTTTTCGAGCGGCACCACGCGCGAAACCAGCCCTGCGCGCTCGGCCTCGGCCGCGTCCATCATGCGAGCGGTCAGGCACAAATCCATGGCTTTCGACTTCGACACCGCGCGGGGCAGGCGCTGCGTGCCGCCAGCACCTGGGATCGTGCCGAGCTTGATTTCAGGCTGACCGAATTTGGCGTTGTCAGCAGCGATAATAAAATCGCACATCATCGCCAATTCGCACCCGCCTCCCAGCGCATACCCCGCCACTGCGGCGATCACGGGCTTACGCACGCGGCGAATCTGTTCCCAATTGCGCGTGATGTAGTCGCCCTTGAAGGCGTCCATATACGAATATTTTGCCATCGCGCCGATATCGGCGCCAGCCGCGAACGCCTTGTCGCTACCGGTGATCACCATGCAACCGATTGCTTCGTCGCTGTCGAACGCAAGCAAGGCCGCGCCAAGCTCATCCATCAACTGGTCGTTCAGTGCGTTCAGCGCCTTGGGGCGATTCAGTCGAATCACGCCCACTCGACCATGCATTTCACTCAAAATCGTTTGATACGTCATTGCGCTCTCCTTAAATTTGAAATGGGATCAACCGCCCACATCGTTAGCGGTTCATGGGGATTTTGGCGCACCTTTCGGCAGCAGCACCCACATCGCGCCGCGTTGCTTCATGCGCCCGGCTTTTTCACCAGCCTCGGCACCGAAGCCCCAGAAATAGTCGGCACGTACCGCGTTCTTGATCGCTCCACCGGTGTCCTGCGCCATCATCAATCGCTGCAGCGGCATTGCACTATTCGGTTGGGACGTCGCCAGATAGACCGGCGCGCCAAGCGGTATGAACTGCGCGTCCACCGCGACCGAGCGTTGCGGCGTCAACGCGACGCCGAGCGAACCTTTGGGCCCTTTTTTGGGATCCAATACTGGCTCTTCCTTGAAAAATACATAGCTCGGGTTGGCGTTCAGCAGCTCTTGCTGGCGCTCGGGATGAGCCGCGTACCAGCTCTTTATGCTTTGCGCCGACGCCTGATCCAGGGTCAAATCGCCACGATCGACCAGATAGCGGCCAATTGATTTGTACGGATAGCCATTTTGATCCGCGTATGCCACCCGCACCATCGCGCCGCCATCGGCAAGTTGAACCCGTCCACTGCCCTGCACCTGTAAAAAAAATGCATCGATGGCGTCTTCAATCCATAAAAGTTCCTTACCGTTCAGACTGCCGCTTTTAACCAGTTCGGCGCGCGCCGGATACGGTACAACCTTATTGCCTTGCAATCGTCCGCGCAGGCGCATGGCCTTTAATTCCGGATACACACTTGCCAGATCGACCGTCAGCAAATCTTCCGGCACTCTGTATAACGGCGTTTGGTAGGTACCGCTACGCTTGCGCGAGCCGCGCAGGAGCGGCTCATAGTAGCCGGTAACCAGACCGGTATCGGTGCCGTCGGGATTGAATACCTGGAACGGAACAAAGAACGCCTCATAAAATTGCCGAACTGATTTTCGATCGGCGCCATTGACGTCACGGGCGACAGTGCAGGCTTCTTTCCACTCTGCTTTTTTCACCAGTGCATCGCAGGATGCATTGAAAGCCGGCCAGCTTTCGCGCAGATCGTCTTTATCCCATCCCGGAAGCACGGCAAAACTCACAGGCCGCAAGGTATCGCCCTTCGCTTCAAGAGACGGCACCGGTTTGGTGACAACGGGAATGGACTTTTCGGGGGGCAGCGTGTTGCATGCTGCCAGTAAAAAAGTGACCACGCCGATCGATGCGCGTATTCTCAAACGTTTTGATGACATGAGGGAGTTTTGAAATGTGGCTACTATTATTGGAAGCCGGCGTGGCCGGATTTTTGCTGATTTTTATCGTCTGGTGGACGATGTATGCCGGTCCGAAAGCAAAACGCCCGCCGCCCGACAATCCGCCAGACCAATGATCCTCCGGCGTTGCCTGTCAGTGCAGGGTGCGCGGCAACGAAAGCACGAATTCAGGGATATTTGCCTGAAACTGTTCGCCATCTTCGGCCACGCAAAAATAGGCGCCACGCATCGATCCCTGTGGCGTACTGAGCGTGGCACCGCTGGTGTATTCAAACATCTGGCCCGGCTGCAGCAACGGTTGATGCCCGATGACGCCGAGCCCGCGAACTTCTTCGATGTGATTATTGGCGTCGGTAATCACCCAATGGCGCGAAATCACCTGCGCCGCAATCTGCCCGGTATTGGTGATCGTGATCGCATAGGCGAACGCGTAATGCGCTCGATCCGGCTCCGACTGTTCGGCCAGATATTGCGTCCTGACCGTGACGGTTAGCTCATACGCTGCCATAACAATTTCCCTTGCTGTTCTCATCGAACGATCGATCCGGCCGGTGGCATTACCTGCGTCGCGCTCGCCCATCGACGCATTCTGAACACCACATGCGAACTTGGCAAGCGCTGCAAGGTTAAAATGCATCTATAAAACCTAATTTCCTGTTCCGTCAGTGCACTCGATGGGAAAATGGAACACCGCATTCAACCGATTTTTCGACTGCCGCTCATGCCGACCTACCGTATCGCTCCCAGCATTTTGTCTGCCGACTTTGCCCGTCTTGGTGAGGAAGTACGCAACGTTGTCGGCGCCGGTGCCGACATGATCCACTTCGACGTGATGGATAACCATTATGTTCCCAACCTGACGATCGGCCCATTGGTGTGTGAAGCGATCCGTCCGCATGTCCAGATACCGATCGATGTCCATCTGATGGTGAGACCGGTAGATAGGATCATTCCTGATTTTGCCAAAGCCGGCGCCAATATCATCACCTTCCATCCGGAAGCCTCCGAACATATCGACCGCTCCTTACAACTGATTCGTGATAACGGTTGCAAGGCCGGACTGGTATTCAATCCTGCTACGCCACTGGATTTTCTGGACCATGTCATGGATAAGATCGACATCATTCTGATTATGTCGGTCAATCCGGGATTCGGCGGACAATCGTTCATTCCGCATGCGTTGAAAAAAATTGCCGCGGTGCGCCGCCTTATCGACGACAGCGGTCGCCACATTCTGCTGGAAGTCGATGGCGGCATCAAGATCGACAACATTGCTGCAGCGGCCCTAGCGGGTGCAGACACCTTCGTCGCCGGCTCGGCAATTTTCGGCAAACCTGACTACAAGGCGGTCATCGACGCAATGCGTAGCGAATTAGCACGGGTCTGAACCGATGACGGTATTGAAGGGTATCCGCGCAGCGATCATCGACCTCGATGGCACCATGCTCGACACCGCACCGGATTTTCAGTGCGCGATCAATCGCATGCGCGCAGAGATGACACTCGCGCCACTGGACCTGGCAGTCATTAAAAATTTTGTCGGGAAGGGTTCTGAAAACCTGATCCGCAAAGTACTCTCCGTCGATTACGATGCCGCGCAGGTGGCCGTTCACTTCGAGGCTGCGCTGGCAGCCTATCAACGCCACTATTTGGACATCAACGGTGATTTTGCAACACTGTATCCGGGCGTACAGGAAGGACTCGCACAGTTGCGTGCCGACGGCATTCGACTGGCTTGCGTGACCAACAAGCCACTCGCTTTCACAATGCCACTGTTGAAAAAATTTACGTTACATGCGTATTTTTCGGTGATTTATGGCGGCGATTCGCTACCCACCAAAAAGCCGGACGCAGGCCCTTTTCAACAGGTTTGCAGCGACTTTGGCATGGCACCGCAACAGGTGGTAGCAATCGGTGACTCGTCCAACGACGCGCTGGCCGCCCGCACGGCGGGCTGTCCGGTCCTGACGGTGCCCTATGGCTACAATCACGGTGAGCCTGTACAAAAAATAGATTCGGATGGTATAGTCGCCACGCTGCTTGAAGCGGCATACTTGATTTCAAAACCTGTACCAGTCTGACCGACACTACGCATGTCTCTGCTCCAGAAAACAATCGCATCGACCATCAGCGCCCCCGGGGCCTGGCTGTGGCGACGCTGGCAATCGCGGCCTGTATAGACCGCAGATTCGCCGCTGCGGCGACCCGTCGGTCGCCTGTCTTTTTGACCACCCCAGCGCCCGCCGTACAATAGCGCTCCGGAGAGAAACATGACTGAACTCGAATTCAAATCGCTTGCCACGCAAGGCTACAATCGCATCCCGCTGATCGCCGAGGCGTTTGCCGATCTCGAAACTCCGCTGACGCTGTATTTGAAATTAGCGCAGACCCAGGGCAACGGAAAAAATACGTTTTTGCTGGAGTCGGTGGTCGGCGGCGAAAGGTTCGGCCGCTACTCGTTCATTGGTCTGCCGGCGACAACCCTGATACGCAGTACCGGCGACGTGACGCAAGTCGTAACCAACGGCTTGGTGACTGAGACCTTCGACGGCGATCCGCTCGAATTTATCGAAACCTTCCAGCGCCGTTACAAGGTAGCGATCCGCGCTGGCATGCCACGTTTTTGCGGTGGACTGGCAGGTTACTTCGGCTACGACACGGTGCGTCACATCGAAAAGCGCCTGGCCAGATCCGCCCCCAAAGACGATCTCGGCCTGCCGGATATTCAGCTGATGGTGACCGAAGAGCTCGCTGTCATCGATAATTTGTCCGGCAAACTCTACCTGATCGTGTATGCCGATCCGACCCAGCCGGAAGCGTTTTCAAAAGGTCGTCAGCGTCTGAAAGATCTGCGCGCGATGCTGCGTCGCGCGGTAGACGCGCCAGTGACATCGGCCTCGGTACGTACCGATAGCGTGCGAGATTTTCCGCGCGATGCCTATTTGAAAGCGGTCGTCAAAGCCAAGGAATACGTCATGGCCGGGGACCTGATGCAGGTCCAGATCGGCCAGCGAATTCGCAAGCCCTATGTCGATTCGCCGCTCAGTCTGTACCGCGCGTTGCGCTCGCTGAATCCGTCGCCATACATGTACTTCTATAATTTTGGTGATCTGCAAATCGTCGGCGCTTCACCGGAAATTCTAGTCCGCAACGAAAGCATCGAAAGCGTTGGCAACGACCGCAAAAAAGTCACGATTCGGCCATTGGCCGGGACCCGTCCGCGCGGCTCGACGGCCGAACGCGACGCAGCACTGGCGACCGAATTACTCAACGATCCGAAAGAAATCGCCGAACACGTAATGCTGATCGATCTGGCCCGCAATGATCTCGGCCGCATCGCGGTAACGGGCAGCGTCAAGGTCACCGACCAGTTCGTGATCGAAAAATATTCTCACGTGCAGCACATCGTCTCCAATGTTGAAGCGGTACTGAGACCCAAATTATCCAACCTCGATGTGCTTAAAGCCACGTTCCCGGCGGGTACCTTGTCGGGTGCTCCCAAAGTACGTGCGATGGAAGTCATCGATGAACTGGAACTGACTAAGCGCGGGATCTACGGCGGTGCCTGTGGCTACCTGTCGTTCGGCGGGGAAATGGATCTGGCGATTGCGATTCGTACCGGTGTCATCAAGAATGGCATGCTGTACGTGCAGGCCGCAGCCGGCATCGTCGCGGACTCGGTGCCGGAAATGGAATGGCAGGAAACGGAAAACAAGGCGCGCGCCGTGCTGCGCGCCGCCGAGCAGGTTCAGGATGGTCTGGACGGGGAGATCTGAGATGCTGCTGATGATCGACAATTACGATTCGTTCACCTATAACCTGGTGCAATATTTTGGTGAGCTCGGGCAGGACGTACGGACGGTACGCAATGACCAGACTACACTCGACGCCATCGCCGCGATGCAGCCCGACCACATCTGTATTTCGCCGGGTCCGCGCACACCGCAACAGGCGGGTGTGTCCGTGCCACTGTTGCAGCGTTTTGCCGGAACGATACCGATTCTGGGCGTTTGCCTGGGGCACCAGGCTATCGGCGCCGCGTTTGGCGGCAAGATCATTCGGGCGCGCGAAGTCATGCACGGCAAGACCTCGTTGATCGCCCATACCGGCGTGGGCGTGTTCAAGGATTTGCCAAGTCCATTTACGGTCACGCGCTACCATTCACTGGCGATCGAACGCGCCTCATTGCCGGCGTGTCTCGATGTTACTGCCTGGACCGACGACGGTGAAATCATGGGTGTCCAGCACAAGACTTTTAATCTGCATGGTGTGCAGTTCCATCCCGAGTCGATTTTGTCGGAGCATGGTCACGCGTTGCTGCAAAACTTTTTGCGAGGTTGAGATGCGTGCTGTCCAACTGATTGCAAGCCTGCTGCTGACCGGCGCCACCGCACTGGCGCAGGCCGGCGCGTTTGATACCTGTACACAAAAGGACGCGCAGCCGCAAGCCTTGCGTACCTGTGTCGAAGGCGAACGTAACCGCGCTGCCAATTTGCTGCGCGAGGCCAATCAATCGACCCTCGCTGCGGTGAATCAGAAAGTACGTGATGCTGGTCACAAGGCCGATCTGCGCAGTTTTCGCGTGTCGCAGTCGCAACATGTGCGTCACCGCGCGACGCAATGTCGCAAGGTTGCCGGCGATCTGGCGGGGATCGGTTGCGAAGCCGACGCTGATTTTGCCCAGATAGCCCATCTGAAACAGATGACCGCCGAGACGCCGCGGCGGCCTTGAACACTCGCCGTCTTGCTTCGTTACTAAAATCTGCCCAGGAGTCCTGATGTCAATCACGCCGCAAGAAGCGCTGTTGCGCTGTATCGATCACCGCGAAATTTTTCATGACGAGATGCTGTCGCTGTTTCGCACAATCATGCGCGGCGAAATGTCACCGGTGATGATCGCCGCCTTGACGATGGGCTTGCGCGTCAAGAAAGAGGCCGTCGGTGAAATCGCTGCCGCCGCGCAGGTCATGCGCGAGTTCGCCACCAAAGTCCCGATGGCGGACACCACCAATTTGCTCGACATCGTCGGCACCGGCGGAGATGGCGCACACACCTTTAATATATCGACTGCGGCGATGTTCGTCGCCGCAGCGGCAGGGGCGCGCGTAGCCAAGCACGGCGGACGTAGTGTGTCTTCTTCTTCGGGCAGCGCCGACGTGCTTGAATCGTTTGGCGTCAACATCAACCTGACGCCGGAACAGGTCGCGCAGTCGATCGCGCAAACTGGGATCGGATTCATGTTCGCACCGAATCACCACGCTGCCATGAAACACGCGGCGCCGGTACGCAAGGAACTCGGGATACGATCGATTTTTAATATTCTGGGTCCGCTGACCAACCCGGCCGGGGCGCCGAATATTCTGATGGGCGTGTTCCATGCCGATCTGGTCGGGATTCAGGTGCGGGTATTGCAGCGGCTGGGCGCGCAGCATGCGCTGGTCGTGTACGGGCGCGACAACATGGACGAAGTGTCGCTGGGCGCCGCCACGATGGTGGGCGAACTAGTCGACGGTGAAATCCGCGAATACGAAATCCACCCGGAAGATTTCGGTCTGACGATGATCGCCAGTCGCAATTTAAAAGTCGCCGGCGCGGTCGAATCAAAGCAAAAGATTGTTGAAGCGCTCGACGACACCCCTGGCCCTGCGCGCGATATCGTCGCATTGAACGCCGGTACTGCACTCTATGCGGCGGGCGTGGCCAGCTCGATTGCCGATGGTCTGGGCAAAGCGCGTGCGGTAATGTCGAGCGGTGCGGCACGTGCCAAGCTCGACCAATTCGTCACCATGACCCGCCAACTTGGCAATGCATAGGGTTCGACCATGTCCGATATTCTGACTAAAATTCTCG
>JAYVEF010000340.1:0-2349 GCA_043748965.1 Burkholderiales bacterium | reverse complement strand
GGAACTGGCCAAAGTACAGATTCAGTACGGTACCGAGTCAGAGCAGCGCGCCACGCGATGCACGCTGCTGAAGGTACTCGAAACCACGCTGCGACTGGCCCATCCAATCATCCCGTTCATTACCGAAGAACTCTGGCAGACGGTGGCACCGCTGTCGGGCAAAGCGCTGAACCCGGCCGGCGATTCGATCATGTTGCAGCCATATCCAATTGCCCAGCCGGATAAGATGGACGTAGCCGCCGAAGCCTGGATGGCACAGCTGAAATCGATGACGGACGCCTGTCGCAATTTGCGCGGTGAAATGCAGTTGTCGCCGGCGGTGCGAGTGCCGCTGATTCTGGAAACCGCGACCGGCGCCGATGCAGCGCAACTACGCTCGTTTGCGCCGTATTTGCAGGCACTGGCGAAGCTGTCGGAGGTTCATGTCGTCGATGCCCTGCCCGAATCACCGGCGCCGATATCGATCGTCGGTCACGCGCGCATGATGCTAAAAGTCGAGATCGATGTCGCTGCCGAGCGCGAGCGCTTGATGAAAGAAATCACGCGGCTCGAGGGAGAAATCACCAAAGGCCACGCCAAGCTCGGTAACGAAGCATTCGTGGCGCGGGCCCCGGCACAAGTAGTGCAGGCGGAACAGGAACGCCTGCGCGGCTTCGTCGGTACGCTCGAGAAGTTGCGTGAACAATTTGTAAAATTTCCATTAGCATAATCAGTTCACTGCACCCAGGAGCGTCGATGACCATTCAAAAAATTGCAGTCACATTCGGTATCGCTGCCGCAACATTATTGGTCGCGTGCGACGCGACAGCGCAGAGTTCGCCCGTAGGCGTCTGGAAAAGCATCGACGACAACAACGGCAAGCCGATGGCGCTAATCCGCATCAGCGAGCATGACGGCGAACTCAAAGGCCGAATCGAGAAACTTTTTTCACCACCACCGGGTGACAAAAATCCGAAGTGCGTCAAATGCACCGATGCGCGCAAGGAGCAGCCCGTCATCGGCATGACGATTATTGAAGGCATGCATGCCGAGGGCGCCGCGTTTGGTGGCGGCACGATTCTGGACCCGGACAATGGCAAGGTCTACAAAAGCCGCATGACTCTGGTCGATGACGGCAAGAAATTACAAGTGCGCGGGTATATCGGCATGCCGTTGTTCGGTCGCACCCAAACGTGGTTGCGCGAGGAATAGGCGAACGCAGCGTTGTCGGTGGTGCAGGGGTTATTCTGTCTGCTGCGGTGGGACCAGCTCAAACGAAAGAAACAGTCAGTCCCGGCAAGCTGACCCCCGAAAAAGCGGTGGTCCAGGTTTCGCCGGCACTGATTGGATAAGCCTCCGTCCAGGTCCCGGTGGTAATAATTTCACCCGCAGTAAGCGGGGCAAACTGCGGCTGTGTCTGCAGCAGCTTATGTAAATGCATCATGGCATGCACCGGACTGTCCAGCACATCGGCGCCAAAGCCGGCACCGCGCATCACGAATCCATCGCCATCGTTGCAGGACAGCGAGACGCTGGCGCTAGTTAATACGTCGGCCAGATTACGGCGTGATGCTGCCGACAGCATGTGCGGCTCGCCGACGATCATCGACCCGTGCAGGCCGAATGCGGCAATGGCATCGACGGGTTCAAATTGCCAGTCTGCGAACGGGCACACGACAATTTCAAAACCATGCGCCATCCATTCGATACAGGCAGCCAGTTCCGCCAGCGAGGCATTTTTAGCCGGCGCTTTGGCCAGCTTGAAAACGATTTCGGGTTCCAGTCGCGGCTGGACCGCACCCGTCAGGCTCTGAACTGCACGGTTATCGTCCGCAAAACGCAGCGTAGTGTCATACATGGGCGCCCAAATTGGCGCGCTGACCGGGCCGATCGCGCTGAACTTGCTCCAGACTTGCCGATTGGTAAAACCGATTTTGCGACCGATCGGCTGATCCCCTTGTGCAATCCGGATATCCAGAATCCGCTTGGCAATGTCGTACCCGTCAGTCACCGACAGCTCGCGATCTTGCGACAGGCGCGGTACCAGGGCGGCGCCAGCCCGTGCGTCGAGCAACTGGTGCGCGTAACGGTTGGCTTGGGTCGACATCAGCATGGCAATCTCACAAATAGGTTAACGGTTAAAAAAATGCAGGCTTCATTTTGTGCGAGAGTCACGCTTAAAACAAGCTTTTGCTGCAATGCGATTGAGGTAATCGGTAGCACGTACCGAATTTTACAGCGTCCCAGTCGCCGCGCATCGTCCGAAAGACGGCCATGTATCGATCGCGCTGCAATGCCACCGATGCGCAACACCAAAAATCGCACAGCCGATGACCGGCAACACGAATGGCCCCACCGGCCCCGCAGGAT
>JAYVEF010000339.1:0-2364 GCA_043748965.1 Burkholderiales bacterium | reverse complement strand
CTGACAACCACTGTCGTCAGCAGGGCGACGCACGCCGACAACGGGCGGTACAAGAGAAGATTACGCTTCACGATTACAATCACGATGCCATCACAGTTCGATATCGACCAAGGAGTTTAGCATGACAGAAACCGAATTTCATCGTAGCGCAGAAGCTGTACTGTCCGGGCTTGAGACTGCGCTTGAGCAACCGGCAATCCTCGACAGAATAGACCTAGAGTGCAGCCGCAGCGGCAACGTGCTTGAAATCGAATTCGTCGATAACGGCACCAAAATCATCATCAACAGCCAGGCACCCATGCGCGAAATGTGGGTCGCTGCCAAATCCGGCGGTTTTCATTATCGTCATGATGGCCAGGCATGGCGCAACACCCGTGACGGTTCTGAGTTGTTCGCAGCGCTTTCGCGAATGGTCAGTGAACAGGGACAAGCTGATGTCGTGATCGGTGATGTGAGCACTTGAGCGCGCAGCAGGCTGCGCCAGTCTCGCGTGTGCCCGGCGTCAAAACAATTCGTTTTTGACCTCATCGCGGGTTTTTTCCGCATCGGTTTCCGCAGCCGGGCGGTCACCGACACCTAAGCTGTTGACGCCCGATCCGGGTGGATTCTCGGCGTAGTAATAATCATTGTTCGCCTGAATTAATCCGTCCGGGACGACGCGTTCTTCGATCGGAACGCTCTTCAGGATTTTTTGCATGTAGCCGATCCAGATCGGTAGCGCCAGGCCACCGCCGGTTTCCCTGTTGCCCAGGTTTTTGGGTTGATCGAAACCGATCCAGGCAATCCCGACCAGGCTCGGCTGATAGCCCGCGAACCAGGCGTCAAAAGAATCGTTAGTGGTACCGGTCTTGCCAGCGATGTCCGAGCGCTTTAATACCAGCGCCTTGGTCGCAGTACCGAACTTGACGACGTCCTTCAACATACTGTCCATCAAAAAAGCATTCCGTACATCGATCACCCGATTCGCTTCCACGCCGGCTTTGTCCGGCACTGCCTGCGACAAAACCTTGCCGTCAGCATCGACAATTTTGGTGATCAGATAGGGGTTGATTTTGTACCCACCATTGGCAAACACGGCATAGGCACCCGCCATCTGCAACGGGGTCACTGCCCCCGCCCCGAGTGCCAGAGTCAGGTATGGCGGATTTTTGTCGGCATCGAAACCAAAACGGGTGGTGTATTCCTGCCCGTATTTGGCGCCAATTTTTGACAGTATCCGGATCGACACCATGTTCTTCGATTTGGTCAGCCCTTTGCGCATCGTCATCGGACCTTCGTATTTGCCGTCGTAGTTTTTTGGTTCCCACGCCTGACCGCCGGTCTGGCCGGCGCCGAAACTAATAGGGGCATCGTTGATGATGGTCGAGGGCGACAAGCCTTTTTCGAGTGAGGCTGAATAGATGAAAGGTTTGAACGAGGAGCCCGGTTGCCGCCACGCCTGCGTGACGTGATTGAATTTATTGCGGTTGTAATCGAAGCCGCCGATCAGCGACCGGATCGCACCATCGCTGGTGCTGGCAGAGATGAAGGCCGATTCCACTTCCGGCATTTGGGTGATGCTCCACGCGCGGTTCTCTTGTGTGACGCGAATGATCGCACCGCGCTTGACGCGCCGGTTCGGTGGCGCCTTGTCGCTGAGCAGATTGGTTGCGAAGATCAGCCCGGGTCCCGAAATCGAAATCTCTTCTCCGGATGCCAACACCGCATGGATCAGTTTGGAGCTCGCGTCCAGCACCACGGCAGCAACGATATCGTCACTGTCGGGGTGGTCCGCCAGTTCGATTTCGATGGCGTCGTCGGCTTCTTCTTTTCCGGCAGGAATCTCCATGTAGCCCTCTGGTCCGCGATAGCCATGCCGTTTCTCATAGTCCATCACGCCGCGCCGTAGCGCCAGGTAGGCCGCGTCCTGATCGGCTTTGGTGATCGTGGTGTAGACGCTCAGGCCGCGCGTATAGGTATCTTCCTTGAACTGTTCATAGACCAGCTGGCGGGTCATTTCTGCAACGTATTCGGCATGCACACCGAATTCGGTCGAATCGGTCTTGACCTTCAGTTCTTCTTGCTGGGCCTGCTGGTACTGCGCGTCGGTGATGTAATGCAACTCATGCATCCGTTGCAGAATGTATTGCTGACGGGCTTTGGCACGTTTCGGGTTAACCACCGGATTGTAGGCAGAGGGTGCTTTGGGTAACCCGGCCAGCATGGCGGCTTCGGCGATCGTAAGTTCGGGCAGTGTTTTGCCAAAATAAACCTGCGCTGCCGACGAGAACCCATATGCACGTTGACCCAGATAAATCTGGTTCAGATAAACCTCGAGAATCTGGTCCTTGGTTAAATTTTGTTCGATTTTCCAGGCGAGCAGGA
>JAYVEF010000338.1:0-2378 GCA_043748965.1 Burkholderiales bacterium | reverse complement strand
TGCAGATCATGCGTGATGCCGGCTTTGAGACGGCGGGGATGATCGCTTTTTTTGGGCGCATGCAGTCGGCGACCAAGGCTTATTCCGATGCGACGCCGGCATTTTTGAGTTCGCATCCGCTGACCAGTGAACGTATCGCCGATATTACCGATCGCACGCGCGATCTGCGCTATCGGCAGCACACCGACAATCCGGACTTCCAGCTGATTCGCGCGCGCATGCGGGTGCTGCAGGACAGTTCGCCGCAGGGTCTGCGCGACGCCAGTGAAATTTACGAATCGCAGTTGCGTGAAAAAAGTCGTCCGCAAACCATTGCTGGCAAATATGGTCTTGCGCTGGTGGCGTACAAGCGTGGCGAGCAGGTGAAGGCGACTGAATTGCTACAGCAGGCGCGTGTGGCGATGCAGGGCGCGGCGATACGGGCGCGGCAAAGTGGTGTGCTCGATTATCTGGCGATTGATATTCTGCTAGCTGCGGGCAAACCCGCCGAAGCGATCAAGCAGGCCGATGCGGCGCGCAATCGCTTTCCGTTGTCGCGCGGGCTGGCACGGCGGTATGCCGATACGCTGATTGCAGGTGGGCGTAGCGACGAGGCGATCGCGTATCTGCGCGATCAGGCGCAGCTCTACCGGCAGGAGTGGGCGTTGCAGGATCAGCTCGCACAGGCGTATTCAGCGCAGGGCAAGCTGGCGTTGCAGCATCTGGCGCTGGCCGAATCGTATGCCTTGCAAGGCACGCTGCCGGCAGCGCTGGACCAGCTAGTGATTGCGCGTAAGGCGCCGGACGCATCGTTCTATGATCAGGCGCTGATCGATGCGCGCGAACGCGATTTTCAGCAGCGCTGGCGGGCAGAACTGGACGATACCAAAAAAACCAAGTGAGCGTTGCAGGCGGTTACTTGACCTGCGGCGGCATGTCAGGTTGCGGCCGCTGGGCGAAACCAAAACGTACGGCCATCTCTGCCGTATTGACGCGTCCGACCACTACGGTGGTCGCGCGATAGACAAACTCCAAAACGGCACCGTCATCGGGTTTGTCCAGCCAAGCCAGTAGCGCGTCGTCACCCGCCACGCTGCCATCGATTCTGAAATCCGCCAGCAATTGTGGCATGTCGCGATCATCGACCAATGCGATCAGTTCGCCCTCCTGCAGCACCAGCTGGCCGGACTCGGTCAGCCACGCGCTATCGATTTTTTGCAGCGGGTCGCCTGTCTGCAAAATCAGCCCCGCTACAGGATCGGTGCGGGCAATGAAGGGAGTAGCTTCCAGGTTGACATACACGCGCTGCGGACCATTCTGAAAATACCAGCGACCTTCCGCGTCGTGCAGATAATTGCGATTGATGAACGCCAGTAGCGCTTCGTGCATGATCCTGTCGCCAGGCAGGTCGTGCTGCTGCGCGGCTTCGTCGCGCATGCGCCAGTTACCGCGCGCGTCTAGCGATAGCCAGCCGTAGCAGTACGGAACGTTAGGCCATTTGGCGAGGGCTGCCTTGACGATATCATCCATGATTACCAATCCCCTGATGCAACAAAAAATCGACGATACGCTGCGGCAGCCAGTCGAGTCGGCCGGGTAGTGCACCCGTCGTGAAGCCGACATGCCCACCACCCTCAGGATACTCCAGCAGCACGCGTGGCGCAGCGCGCTGCGGCAAGTGCCGGGCCGGCAAAAACGGATCATTGCGGGCATTCAGCACCAGCGTGGGAATTGTGATGTCATCCAGCACATGCCGCGCACTGGCGCGGTCCCAGTAATCTTCGGTGTTGCGATAGCCGTGCAGCGGCGCAGTGACGATATTGTCGAACGCGTACAGGTCGCGTGCTGCCAGCATCGCCGCGCGGTCGAACAGGCCGGGGAACTGTTCCAGCTTGTGCAGACATTTCGGCTTCAGCGATTGCAAAAACATGCGGGTATAAATACGGTTGGCGCCACGCGATAGCGCGGCGCCGCCGCCGGCCAGATCGAGGGGGGCCGAAATCGCGCAGGCGGCGTCGACCATACCGGCGCTGGTTTGCGATTCGCCCAGCCAGCGCAGCAGCGCATTGCCGCCGAGCGAAACACCGACGGCAAAAAATGCACTGGCGTGGCGCTGCATCGCACAGGTTTTAAGGCGTCGCAGCAGCCAGTCGATTTCTTGCGCGTCGCCGGAATGATAGAACCGCGGTGCCAGATTCGGCTCGCCCGAGCATCCTCTGAAATGCACGACTGCGCCGCTCCACCCGAGCTGCTCGATGTAGGCCATCAGCGCCCGGCAGTAATGGCTGTTCGAGGAACCCTCGAGCCCGTGAAACAGCACCACGAACGGCAGATCGGCACGGCCGTCCACAAAATCGACATCGATGAAATCGGCGTCCGGCGCCGGCCAGCGTTCGCGC
>JAYVEF010000337.1:0-2378 GCA_043748965.1 Burkholderiales bacterium | reverse complement strand
TTGCCTGCGATCGCCCGCGCCACCAGTTCTTCATTGATGTGCGGGCCGTACATGTCGGCAGTGTCCAGAAAATTGATACCGAGTTCCAGCGCACGATGAATCGTCGCAATCGATTCGGCATCGTCGCGTTTGGCATAAAAATCGCTCATACCCATGCAACCAAGACCGATCGCAGAAACCATTGGACCCTGTGCACCGAGACGACGCATCGGAAGTGATGTGGTCATGATAATCCCTCGAAAAGTGGGCGGCTAAAATGCCGCTAGACGACTTACTTTACAAGAAAATAACATTCTTCGTAGGCGCCGCATCAAACGGCCGAATGGTCATTCAGGCTGGCCCTGCCGCAAATCTCTACCTGACCACGTGAGGTCCGCGTCGCGCAGCCGCTGCATCCGCGCCGCTGTCGCCGGATGAGTGCTGACATAATTTGTCGCCTTGCGCATCCATCGCGGTAGCGGCGTTTCGCCTTTGCGCTGACCAGACCGGTCCAGCGCATGCAACACGTCTGCCAGACGCGCAGCACGAATGCCATGCTGGTGGAGCAGCCCGACCGCGTAATCGTCTGCCTCGGTCTCGGCGCTGCGTGAAAATTCAAGTCCGACCAAAAACGTCGAAGTACCGACAGCAGCGCCACTGAAATCACCAAACAGCGTCCATGCAGCAGCACCGATAACACCATGTGCGACGATGTTTTTCAGGCTGTGGCGCGATTGCACGTGACCGATCTCATGCGCGAGCACCGCAGCCAATTCGTCTGCCAGTCCGCCTTCGAGCGTGCTCGCTTCGCCAGTGATCTGACTGATCATCGCATCGGTTACGACAATGGTCCCGTTTGGTAACGCAAAGGCGTTCGGGCCCACTGATGCGGCATTGCGAAACACGAGCCGCATCGGCATTCTGCTCACGCTGGGCTGAATTTTCCGAAATATTTGTTGTGCCAGCTGCTGCTGTTCGACGCTAACGGTAGTGGGCGCGAACAGATTTTTATCCAGCCCCAACAAAGCCTGGTTGCCCAAGCTGATTTCCCATGATTGTGGAATATACGCAGAGGCATGATCTGCCGCCCACGGCACACCCCACCAGTATCCGACCGCCAGCGCGACGACCATTCCAACCAGCGCGAACAATGCGCCGTACCAGCGCTGCTGCCAGCGCAGTACAAAAGTTTTGCGAAAGCCCAACGCGTCCAGCAGCCCGCGTTTGTCGGCAGCCAGATTCACTTCACAGCGCCCACCATCCGCAAAATATAGAACGCAGGGCGCGCCATAGAAAGGCTCACCTAGCTGGCTAGTACAAACTGGCACGCGAAGTGAAAGATTCTCGCCGTCCATATGAAAATACTGGCGATCGAGACGCAGAGTGACCGGATGCAGGGTACCGTTGCAACCATCAAAGTAATTTGCCATGAACATGTCTCGCCCTACCACGAAAGGTCGATACCAAGGAAGTCCGCAGCACCTTCGCCGGCGGTGTGACCCGTCGGTTTGTGCTCCCCTGAAAGGAGCTTCTCGAATGACGTCGTGCTGACTACGGTGGTCATCCCCAACCGGTAGCGATACGCCCTTACCACCGCAAACGGCCGATACAATCCGCAGGTCAGTAGAGTGAGAATCACATTACTGGTTTGCATCCTTATATAGCCGATGGCGCGCAGGTGCGAATCGATTGCGATACCCGGTAAGCTGGTACTCGACCAGACTCTGTTGTGAATGCGTACGTACAGATAAGGCCCAGCTAGCAGATAGATACCGTATCCCGTCACCAGAGCAGTGCCAATTGGTATCCACGACAGCATCGCGCCACCGAATCCGGCGCCGCCGGCTTTTAGTCCGAAAGCTAGCAGCGCTGTCAGTACCATTGCCACGAGCATCGCCCCGATACCGATCAGTAGCGCCCAAAAATACAGCAGCACGATCCGCCAGGTGGAGACCCTGCAACTGGCGTTCGAACTACCATAGCGAAAATTCGAATGCTGATATCGCTTGACTTGGGCGTGAACCACCGGCCACCCCAAATACAACGCAAAACTGCTACCAAACCAGGCTGGCTGCGTCGGAAACAACGCCAGCAAGATACTTGGCAAGAAGAAGATCAGAGCCGCCGGCAACCAAGTCAGGTAAGCGCCTCCCAACGACCCGTCAAAGCCGAAGCGCAAGCCACGGTAACTGGTGTTGCGCAACCTAAAACGCAGTGCACTGCGTAACATCCACGGTAATCCAAGCAACAAGAAGGTGACCACGACGATCCCGACATTACGCGAAAATCCAAAGGCATATTGGTACGCGGTCACAACCGCCACTGCAACCAGACGCCCTTTCTAGATCGCTTTCGGGTCGCCATGAAAATCGAATACCGCCCCTGCCAGCGCCGTGCTC
>JAYVEF010000336.1:0-8115 GCA_043748965.1 Burkholderiales bacterium | reverse complement strand
TTCTTAAGGGGGCCGTATGAGCGACGTTCCAGAGGAATGGGTCGACGAAATCGAATGGGAATTCCCGGAGGTCATGATGGAAGAGCTTCCTCAAGGACTTATCGAGGACCAGATCTGATCGGTCCTGCCAAATGCAACGCTCAAGCCGTTCCCGCCAGCGATCAGCGAGCAAGTGCGCGTGCGGCTGCCACCGCGCTTGATTATCAGCGGCCCAGCGACCTCGCAGGCTTTCTGTGCGACCAGTTGCAGGCGCCTCTTCAGCATCTGTGCGCTGAGAGTGCCTCATTGTCCGGCCAATTCCTGCTCTGCTTGAGGTCTCAAAATGGTTTCTTCGTCGACGACATGGTGCAGGACTTCCAGGCGCGCGCGAGGTGCGCGTAACGCAGGATAGAAATTTCTGCGTTTGGTTATGGCACGTTGGTATTGGGGCGATGTCGGATGTGATGGCATCGATCCGAATGCATAGGAGAAAAAAATGATCAAGCACACTGGTTTTCGCAAGAGCGTCCCATTGCTGAGCGCTGTATGTTCGCTGGCATTCCTGCTCGCGGCCTGCAAGCGCGCCCCGGAGTTGCCGCCACCCACGCTGCCGCGTCCGATCACGCTGAGCATCGTCCCCGCACCGACGGCGATCGACACGCCGCACATGAAAGCATTGGCACCACGCTGAGTTCGCTATACTTCGGTTCGGTCCGTGCCTGTGTCGCGCGGTCGAGAAAGCGGGTATGGATGTTTTAAACAGGCGCGAGAGTAACGGCGCTTCTGATACGACGTGGCAGCACGGTAGTCGGCACTGGAGCGGTCCGTGACGCCGGTGCGAAAATCGCTCGACGGCCGCGCCGTTGTTCTGATGCTGATGTTGTGCCTGTGCTGGGGTCTGCAGCAGGTTGCAATCAAGGTCGCGGCGCCGAACATGGCGACCATTCTACAAACCGGCATTCGCTCGCTGGTCGGCGCCGTGCTGGTAGGTGTGCTGATGCTGTGGCGGGGCACTGACTGGCGCCAGCGTGATGGCACGTTGCTGCCGGGGCTTGCCGCCGGCGCGCTGTTCGCTGCCGAGTTTCTCTGCATCGCGATCGGCCTGACACTGACATCGGCCTCCCACATGGTGGTATTTTTATATACCGCGCCAATTTTTACAGTGCTTGGGTTGCACTGGACAGTCGCGGGTGAGCGTTTGCGCGCACCGCAGTGGGCCGGTATCGGACTGGCGTTCACCGGCATGGCACTGGCATTTTTTAGCGGATTCGATGGCAGCGGTACTGCGCGCACCTTGCTCGGCGACGCTTGTGCGCTGCTGGCGGGACTACTTTGGGCGGCGACCACACTAGTGATTCGTGGCTCGGCGCTGTCGGAAGCGGCGCCCACCAAAACCTTGCTATATCAGCTCGGCGTCTCGGCGCTGCTGTTACTGCCACTTGCGGCCTCGCTGGGGCAGTTCGCCACCGTGGCAATGAACGCGATGGCTTGGTACAGTCTGCTGTTTCAGGCAGTGATCGTGACCTTTGCCAGCTACCTGACCTGGTTCTGGATATTACGTAAGTACCTTGCTTCGCGGGTTTCGGTGTTCTCGTTCCTGACGCCGCTGTTCGGTGTTGGCTTCGGCGTGCTGTTGCTGCACGAAACCGTCGGCCTGCGGTTTGCGTGCGGTGCGGCGCTGGTGCTGGCCGGCATTTTGATGGTTAACTTACGCTGACCGCTTCTTGCGCAAAGTTACCCACAACTTCTGTGGACAACCCTGTGCATAAGCGCCGCTAAAGACGCCAAAGTCTTGCCCTGCCTGCTCCCGGCGCGGGCGTCTGTTTCGCAGGCAATTCATTGCAGGATTTTCGAACACGGAGACATCAAATTCAAACGACGGTGGCTACGCCGACGCAGGGTTGTATGCGGACAGTCCAAAAGCCATGAATGAAGGGGGAGGGGGTAGTGGGGCGACCGACGAGGCTCGAACCCGCGACAACCAGAATCACAATCGGATACTTTTTTAGTAGCCATGCAGCCTTGCGGCCGAAATCTCCCAACACTGCGCCGGTGCTCTGAAGGACGATTTCGACCTCAGTGGCAAGCTCACTACCGGGCGGCAAACGCGTGATGAGCTCCTATACGCCCTTTCGACCGATTGTCGCAACCAGATCGGTATCGATAGGAGCGTCGTAGATTGCGTGCTCAAGCGAATCTATGTCGCTGGCAACGGCTTTGCGCGCATCGGCAAGCGTCGCACCTGAGTGACCACGAGTTTTTTAGTAGCCTTCCCCGCGTCTATGCATGTTGTCAAACGCTCCGGATTGAGGTCAGGCAAAACTGCCGGCCGATCCGGTCGAGCGCCATCGTGCTGCAATATTTTCAGATAACCCAACCCTGGTGCCATGCGTGCCCTCATCAAGGCGTGGACATTCCCACGTACGGACAACGTCGGTAGTGGGGAAACATCGCCAAGCATGTCGGCAAATAATTCCGCTGTATAGCCGCCTAGGGGCGCGGCACCGAGTCTAGCCGCAAACGTGTCCCCCTTGGAAACTGGTCGAATGCGTCGGCAGCAAAAACCCTTTGCAAAATTACATAAGTGCTTATATAGTTTATGTATCAACCAACCTGACATTGCCCGGAGTGAAAATGAGCGCCATTATTTCAAGATCAGAATCGTCCACTGGTTCGGATACCGCAAGCTGCGGGATAACCCGATTTTCGATCGTTCGCATCGTACTGGGGTTACTCGCCGTGTGCATTCCCGTGGCGGTGGTGCTGATCCTTTCCAAGCAGATCCCTGCCAGGGAAATGCGCGCCTTTTGGCCGCCATTGCTTGCCGCCTTGCTTGGCCTTGGCGGCTATATCATCTACGTTCGCCGCGTCGAAAAGCGGGCGGCGACCGAATTTGCCAAGTCCGGCAGCGGCCGTGAATTCGGTGCTGGGGTTGGGCTGGGTGCACTGTTGTTTGTCACCACCCTCGGCGTATTGTTTGCCAGTGGCAGCTATCAAATGACCGGCGTTGGTAGCTGGTTGGCGATGGCAAAGTCGGGCACGGAGATGTTATTCGTCGCCTTGATCGAAGAAATCCTATTCCGCGGCGTGATCTTTCGTTTGTCGGAGCGCTCGCTTGGCACTTGGATCGCGTTGGCAATTGCGGCGGTGACTTTCGCCTTAGCGCACCTTCCGAATGCGCACATCACGGCGCTCGCGGTCGCCAACACGGCGGTGGCCGGGCTGCTGTTTTCCGCAGCCTACCTGATCTCGCGCCGCCTTTGGCTGCCTTTCGGTATGCACTTCGCATGGAACTTTGTCTCTGACGGGGTGTTCTCGACGCCGACCTCGGGCAATCCGGGCCATGGCCTGCTGGAAGGAAGGCTCGCCGGACCAGAATGGATGACTGGCGGGTCTTACGGTCTCGAAGCCTCGACTATCACGCTGATCGTGTTGGCGCTACTAACCGGTTTGCTGTTGCGCCGCGCCTATCTGGCCGGTCACTTTATGCCGTATCCGTGTAAGGAAAAGGTCGACTTGTGAAACAGGGACTGGGCACGCAGTTGCGCCATCTGATCGAAATGCTCGACGGTGCGGTGGAGGCGTCATATATGGAGGCGGGGCTGAACTACCGGCCGCGTTTCACGCCGGTCATGCGGGCCCTGATCGCCGAGGAGCCGTTGACGATTGGGCAGATTGCCGCGCTGGCCCGCATAACTCAACCGGCAGCGACGCAAACAGTGGCGCTGATGATGAAAGAGGGCTTGCTGACCACCTCGACGGCCAAGTCAGACGGGCGCAAGAAGTTGATCCGGCTAGGCGAGGCCGGGCGTCTGATGCTGCCGCAACTACAGCAATGCTGGCGGGCGACGACGATGGCTGCGGCCAGTCTGGACGCTGACCTGCCGTACCCACTTTCCGATTTAATGGCCGAAGCGATCAGCGCGCTGGGTGACGAATCATTTGGCGACCGCATTCGTGCGGCGCAAAGTAAATAGTGTTTTCCAGCGATGCCGGTGTGCGCAACGCGTCCACGACGTGTCGATAGCGGAAATATGGGAGCGCAACAGGGGTTGAACTTGGCGGCAGACTAAAATGTAGCGCAGTACCAATTTCGGGGAGCAGGTCCGCATACCTTTGAAACGCGGCTAATCAGGCATCGTTTCTAGTCGATCTGGTTCTAAATTCGCACAGGCGCCAAATGATTGAACCGGTCGGAATCGACCGCGAGGCTGCGAAACAGGCATACAGCGAGTTAGTCGTCGGTACAACGGCCACGGCTAGCCGCATTGAGTTCATCGACCCTAAAGTGCAATACCTGACTGCAGACGGCCTGTTGCAAGCTGCACGACCTCACGAGTCGCTATTTATCGACATTTATCAGTATAGCTCAGAGGAAATTTTCGACGCTGCGCTCGTCGACCAAATCATTCGGGAGTTGTCAGATATTCGGTTACGAGCGGTAGCGTAATCTGGTGGAACCGAAACGTTGATCTAGTGGGGCGACCGACGGGGCTCGAACCCGCGACAACCAGAATCACAATCTGGGACTCTACCAACTGAGCTACAGCCGCCACTGACAAAAACATCTCCGCATGCCATGCCGGGGAAAACGCAAATTATACAAAGTTGTCGGCGCACTGGCAATTGAAATATCCGTCCGGCAGCACGATTCGCCCGCTAACAAGCCTAACTGTCGGGCTCGATCAGCGACAGTTTGTCGAGATCCGCCACAGTGGTACCGTTTTCATCGGTACTGATCGAGTCCTGATACCGCATGCCGAACAGGATTTCATCGGCACGGTAGTCGTGCACGTCGTACACCGTGGCAGCCAGCGCATGGTCGCGCGCCTCGAACACCACAAAGAGGCGCATCGCGAGGTCCTTCAAACGGGTAGCATCGTAGCCGTGCAACGGACTGTTTTCGTCGATTTCATGCATCAATGTCCACGTTAGCGGAAACGCCGGTAGACGCGGCCGCACCAGTTTCAGATCATGAATGCGGCGTAGTGACTGACCTTCCTGTGATCGTTCGGGCAGCATCGCGCTCAGCTGCACTGCGGCGCTGGTCAGCAGCCCCATCCGAGCATTGCCGATCCGCAGCATCAGTGTCGGCCGACCGTTGTAATTGGTTACCACCGCGTGATCGGCAAAACGGATTTTTGAACGGGGTTTCGAGAAGCGTACAAAAATCAGGCCGGTAATAATCGCGGTAAAAGCCATCCCGACCAGAATCTCGATCGACGACACCACATGACCATAAAAAGTCGCCGGCGCCATGTTGCCGTAACCGACCGTTGCCAGCGTTTCGACACTGAAAAAGAACAGATCAGAGAATGAATTGTGGCGGGTATTGGCGATGCACCCAGGCGACAGGTAATACAGCGTCGCAAAGAACGCGTTGGTACTCAAATACAAACTCAGTGAGACCAGCGCGAACCATCGTGTGGACATGCCGATCGCGAGGTAGTATGGGTCGCGCAGATCGAATCGGCTAACGCCGCGTTTGGCAATCTGGCCGCGTCCGGTGAGCGGTGCACGACCTAGTCGCCCGGTCAGTGAATCGATCCGTAGCGGACGCGAATGGGCGCGAGTCGAAGCGGCAGCGTCAGAACGAGTTTCAGGCTTGGTCATGGCAGGTCCGCGGTGCGGATGGTGTTCGGCTTGGCGTGGCGTGGGCAATCGGTCTCGCATGATAATCGATCCGCGCGGCTACCTTCAAGCCTGCCGTCAATGCCATTGCGTGACCGAAATCCGAGTTTGCAGCAGGTTCGTGCACGCCATCGCGAGCGCTTCCGTGGCGCCGCTGGTGACGCCTTCCAGCGTACCTTTGCCGCCAGCGTTCCAAGCGCCGCGCGCGGTCAGCAGGCGCTCCAGCTGGCGTGCTACGGCGGCGCCCGTGTCGATGACGGCTACCTGGCGGCAGGGCCCGGCTGTCGCTGTCGCAATCGCTTCGATCCGTTCCAGCAAAAACGGATAGTGCGTGCAGCCGAGCACCAGTGTGTCCGCGCCCTGCACCAGTAGCGGCACGATAAAGCGGCGCAGCAGCGCGTCGGTGGCGTCGCACCGGAGTGCACCGGCCTCGATCTGCTCGACCAGGCCTGGGCAGGCCTGCAGCAAAAACTGCACGCCGGCTTCTGTCGCGACGTGCTGACGCAGGTGCTCGAAACGCGCGCTTGCCAGCGTGACTTCGGTCGCCAGCACGCCCACCAGTTTGGTGGCCGTCAGGGCAGCAGCAGGCTTCAGGCCGGGCTCGACGCCGATGACGATCAGCGCGGGCCACGCAGCACGCAGTGCGGCAATCGCGACTGCGGTGGCGGTGTTGCAGGCGACTACGATGGCCTTGACGCCGCGCCGCATCAAATAGTCGCCGATCGCCAGCGCGCGCGCTTCGATATGCGTGCTCGGCATGCTGCCGTAAGGTGCGAACCGAGCATCCGAAAAATATACCAGCGCTTCGCTGGGCAAGTGCTCGCGAATATGGCGCAGCACCGATAAGCCGCCGACACCCGAATCGAAAATCCCGATCGGTGCGGTGGCCATCAACGGGGCGGTTGTGACGCCGTCAGTCATCCGACCAGATTGACCGGAATATCCTGCAATGCCGCATGGGCTATTTTCTCCTGCCATTCTTTCGGGCCGGTGTTGTGTACCGAGGTACCAGTCGAATCGACCGCCACCGTCACCGGCATGTCTTCAACATCGAATTCGTAGATGGCCTCCATGCCCAGATCGGCGAATCCGACCACCCGCGCCGACCGGATGGCTTTCGATACCAGATACGCTGCGCCGCCAACTGCCATCAGATAAGCGGACTGGTGCTGGCGAATCGATTCGATGGCGGCCGGCCCGCGTTCAGCTTTGCCAACCATCGAAATCAGACCGGTCTGCTCCAGCATCATGTCGGTAAATTGATCCATCCGCGTTGCGGTCGTCGGGCCGGCCGGGCCGACGACTTCGTCGCGTACCGGGTCGACCGGGCCGACGTAATAGATTACCCGGTTGGTAAAATCGACCGGCAAGGCTTCGCCTTTGGCCAGCATGTCGGCGATCCGTTTATGCGCAGCATCCCGACCGGTCAGCATTTTGCCATTCAGCAGCAGGGTCTGACCCGGCTTCCAGGACGCGACTTCGGCTTTGGTCAGCGTGTTCAGATCGACGCGCTGCGATTTTTCGGTATCGGCTACCCAGTTGACATCGGGCCAATTCGACAGCGATGGTGGTTCCATGTACGCCGGACCCGAACCATCCAGTACAAAATGACCGTGCCGGGTCGCAGCGCAGTTCGGAATCATCGCCACCGGTTTCGACGCGGCGTGCGTCGGATGCATCATGATTTTTACATCCAGCACCGTGGTCAGTCCGCCCAGACCCTGGGCGCCGATTCCCAGCGCATTGATCCTGTCGCACAATTCGATGCGCAGTTCTTCGGTCTTGCTTTGTGGCCCGCGCAAGCGCAAATCGTGCATGTCGATGTCTTCCATCAGCGACTGTTTAGCCATCAGCATGGCACGCTCTGCCGTGCCGCCGATGCCGAGCCCGAGCATGCCGGGCGGACACCAGCCCGCACCCATGGTCGGTACGGTTTTCATGACCCAGTCGATCAGCGAATCGGACGGATTCAACATGACGAATTTCGACTTGTTTTCGGAACCGCCGCCTTTGGCTGCGACTTGTACGTCAACCGTCTCACCGGGCACCAGTTCCATGTGGACCACTGCCGGCGTGTTGTCTTTGGTATTTTTACGTTCGAAATGCGGGTCCGCGACGATCGATGCGCGTAACTTGTTATCTTCAAAGTTGTAAGCCCGGCGCACGCCTTCGTTGATCGCATCGGTAATCGAAGCGCTGCCAAATCCCGCGAAGCGCACTTCCATGCCGATCTTCAGGAACACATTGACGATCCCGGTGTCCTGGCAGATCGGTCGTTTGCCCTCGGCGCACATGCGTGAATTGGTCAGGATCTGCGCGATGGCGTCCTTCGCGGCCGGACTTTGTTCAGCGTCGTAGGCTCGCGCCAGATGGGCGATGTAATCGGCAGGATGGTAGTAACTGATGTATTGCAGGGCGGCGGCAACGGATTCGACAAGATCTGCGTACTGGATTGTGGTCATGGCGGGACGGTAGAGAGGGTCGGAACAGAGCAATTGGTTTGCC
>JAYVEF010000335.1:0-8135 GCA_043748965.1 Burkholderiales bacterium | reverse complement strand
GCTCGAAGCCATAGAAAGGGCCACTCCAGTTATTCGTGTAGACGTTCTCATTCTGGTTCGGTGCAAACACCTGATACTCGCCGTTCTTGCGTATACCCTGCGCGGCAATCGCAGTCCACGATCTGTTCGAATCGGTAATCAACGTGTCGCCGCCGTTCATGTTCAGCAAGCCATCCTGCACGGTCTCATTGATTGCCGCCGCCGGTGCTACGCAGTTGCCGGACCACAGAAACAGCGCGGCCTTTTTGTTTAGAGGCATCAGATGCGCGTTGATATAGTCGACCGAACCCTGAATTTCGCGGTGCAAATCAAAGCGATAGCCGGGCAGCGGCAAGCCGTACGATTTACCGGCTTGGTCGTCGCGGGTGGCCGTCTGCTGCATCGCCTTGGCCCAGTTGAAAGGATGGGAATACGAATGGCTGGCAGCTTCCACACTCGGCATGGCAAAAATACGCCGGGCAATCGGCTCAAGCGCGGGCGCCAGGTTTTTATACACACCATCGGCGCTTACTTCACCTTCGATCACCGACACCGCAGTCGGAATCCGATAGCGTGCCAGGATTTGTCTCTGCAACACGTCGGAGGCAAACGGTGCGCCGGGCAGCTCAGCGCGCGAGGCAAAGCCGTCCCCATCAACATGCGCCATCAACATGCGTAGGCCACCTTCGGTGGTTACATCCGGCATCGGCAATGCAGGTAGACGCAATGCCGCCTGTAAAAATTTGATCGGCTGCAGGATCCACCGATCGTCCCCCAGGACCGGCATGCTGCGCACCGTAAATGGCACCAGCGCAAAGCCGCCCCAGTCCATCAACGCGGCGGCGTCGTACAGGTTGCCGGCGTCATCCTGCAGACGCAACAAGCTGCGTCCCTGGGTACCATCCAGCTGAATCGGTTCCAGCTGATTGCGGTCAGGAATACCTTTCGCCTCGAAATCAAGCAGGGCGGCGTCGCGTGTCAACACGGTGAGTTTTTCGGCCTTCGGTGCGCTGACCTGACGCAGGCCGAACGCCGGATCAAGCGATGCATCGAGTACAAATCCAAAACTCTCGATTACGGCGACCGGCACCCGCTCGGCCATCCGGCGCCGCATCCATTGCGCCAGTTGCGGGTGATTCACACCAGGATTGAGCCAACTGACCACGCCCGCATACCGGCCTGCGAGTATCTCATCGGGCAGTGGCGTGGTTTTGAGATCAATAAATTCGTAGCGAAGACCAAGATAATTCAGTGGCATCCCGAGAAATCGCTGCGCCGCGACGGTATGCAGGTCCACATTTGCATTGTCCACCAGTATCAACACCGTGCGGGGCAGCACTTCGATACTGCCGACCCCAAGGGAATTCAGTGCGCCGTCAGCGACCCAGGGCACCAGTCCGTCAGCACGGATACGCGCCGCCGTAGCGCGCGCCAGCGCACGTGATTGCGGCGCATCAGGCGCTACATAATCGATCGCAATCGCCGGCAGGTGGTAGCGTTGCTGCACCGTTTGCAGTTGCGCCAGCAGCCAGTCGTGATCGGTGCTGGGAACTGCATGGTATTGATTTTTTCCTGCATCAAAACCCTGATACAACGATTCTGCGGCCACGGCAAACGTGATTGGAGCGATCTCGGGCAGAATTTCGAACCCACGATTCAGGATCAGTCGCGCTTGCGGATGGCGCCGTTTGAATTCACGCAGGGTCGCTACCATCGCGCTGGTTTGTTGCGCGCGTTCAGCGTCGGTTTTGGAAAACAGCTGATAAGAATCCAGCGTATCCAGAAAAAACCCGTGCCAGCCCTGCTGCCACAAGGGCTCGATGATCTGCTCCAGAAAAAATTCACGCCAGCCAGGCGCAGTCTGGTCGATTACCTTGCTGCCCCACGCCGCGTTGTCGGTGCGCAAGGCACCCGCAGGGAGATTTTTATAGTAGCTACGCGAGGGCTGCACTTCGCCGAGCGAAACATAGGCGAACAGTTCATGCGTGCCCTCCTGCACGCTGCGCTGATGGGCTTGCGGTCGCTGCACATGGTCGGGATCAACCACGGCAATATCAAACGCCTGCAAGTCCGCCAACGGTGGGTTTACGCCATAAAAGAAAGCCACTGTTGGCGCCTGTGGAACAGGCCGCGAGGCGGTCGATGCCTGTTGCGGCGCAGCCAGCGCCAGCATCGCGCCACCGCAGGTCAGGACAAGCGCTGCCTGCGACAGCAACCGAAAAACCATCAAGAACCTACTTTTGGTAACCTCGCAGTAGCGCTTGAACGGCACCGCAATATTGCGTTGCACGCTGGTAAATCTGTGTAATTTAGGTGCGCTTGCCACCAGGCGATTCCCTTACATCAACGAGATGCGCAACTGTGCCTCTCATTAGACCATTACCAGTTACAGTTGCTCGTCCATGGCGCCAATTTGCGGCAGTCCATTTCACCCACGCACTATGTCCGACCAGTTAATCCGACACTAAAGGCATCGCTACCACCTTTGAAAGCGTGACCCGGGTCAGCGGAGGACACTACGCTCATATTTCTACGCAGAAATCGTGTCGCCAGATTCGCCCCACCTCGACAATTTCGAACCGTGAGCAACCGGAGCAGGCGGTTTTCAGGTAATCACATCGGACCGACAGCAGTGAAATTGAGCTGAATGCTACCATCAGATACCAACGCACGCTTTCGGACAACTCTTATGCAACCATTGCCAAAATCTATCGGGACTCGCGTTCCCGATTGTCTTTGATGCCACTCGAACGTCGTTCCTATCTGCTCCTGCGCGGTTTGTTTTCGATCGCTACATTGACCCTGCTGGCGTTGCTTGCAGTGGTGTTGTTCGAGCCTGGACTGTCCTATTTACCTGCTGGAACGGTCCCCGCAGCAGGATCGCTTCTATTTCAAAATGTTCTGAATCAGACGTTCGAACAAACCCCGACAGTGGCTGCACCGGTCGCGCTGCTGCAGGATGGCGCAGCGTTTTACCCGTCTGAACTGGCGCAAATAGCGAATGCCAAATCCAGCGTGCATCTGGAGGCTTTCATATTTCATCGCACGCCGATAGGTCAGCGTTTTCTGGATGCACTGGTCGAGCGTGCGCGCGCCGGCGTCAAAGTACGGGTGGTGATCGATGCAGTCGGCAGCCTTCCGACCTCCGACCATTTTTTTGACCCGCTGCGTGCTGCCGGTGCTCAGGTCGTCTGGTATCAGCCATTTCGGTGGTACACATTGAAACGCTGGAACAACCGGACGCACCGCGAACTATTGATCGTCGATAGCAACACCGCCTGGATCGGCGGCGCCGGAATCGGCTCTGCATGGGATGCCGGGACCGGCACTGGCAGCGCGGCGCTGCCAGCATGGCGAGACCTCATGGTGCGCGTGGGCGGCGCGCCCGCGCGAGCGCTCGACGGGGTATTCGCGCAAAGCTGGCTGGAAGCCAGCGGCGAAATCTTGTTAGCGCCGGAGACACCGCCGGTTACTCCGCAAGTTGCAGACAGCGCGCCCGCTGCAATGGTGATCGGCAGCACACCGACCGGCGGCCGCGCGACACGAGCGCGGCTGCTGTTTGCTTTGATGGTGGCTTCAGCGCGGCAGGAACTGATAATCGACTCACCTTACTTCGTGCCCGACCCGGCCATGCGTCGCGCACTGACCGACGCCGCGCAACGGGGGGTGCGCGTTACCGTGATCATGCCGGGCTCGCACAATAACCACTTGATCGCACGTCTGGCAAGCCGGCGCCATTACGGTGAGTTGATCGCCAGCGGGATCGATATTTTTGAATATCAGCCAGGCATGATTCACACCAAACTGATGCTGGTCGATGGCATCTGGTCCATCGTCGGATCGACCAATTTTGACAACCGTTCAATGGGCCTGAACAATGAAGTCAACCTGCTGCTGCGGGACCCAGCACTCGCCACGCGCTTACAGCGGACGGTCGCCGGCTATCTATCGCAGAGTCAGAAAATTAGCCTGGACGACTGGGCCACGCGACCGTTGCTGGAGCGGGTCATGGCATGGTTCGGCAGCGTGCTGGAGCGCCAGGAATAATCCGGTGGCCAGGAGCGATGTACTCGTGGTTCAGATCACGTTCGCCGGATGCTGGGTTAAGAATACAACAGGGGCGTTCACAATCAAATTAATCGGATCAGTCGCTCTCCACCAGCATCTGGTGCACAAACGCTGACAATATCAAACGATCATGCGCCGCTACTTCGACAAATTCAAAGCCATGCCGGAACCCATCCGCGCCATCGGCGGGCGCCACCGAGCGCAAAATAGCGTGTAGAACCAGAAAAGAATCTTGCTCTGCCACGTGCAGCTTGACCTTGATGAGGCAAGGTTCACCTTTTTGACCGAGCGGGTTTTTGGCGATGGCAGAGGCGCCTCCCATGCTCAGATCGGTGATCACGCCGGCCGCAGCGCGCTCCGGCTCACCAAGCGCAATCGCAACAATCAGCCGCACCGAGACGCGGGCCGTTTGCCGCACGACGGTGCAGCGCAATTGCTTAGGGTACGACAGGTGCAGGTAGGGATGCGGCGTATGCACCGATTTGACTGCAGCGGCAATGAACGCGTACGCTTTCTTGCCGGCGAACGCACGTACGACAAAACTTTGCCCGTCGCGAATCAATTCAAATTTTCCGTCCAGGGTCGGCGCCGAGACAAACACGGTCTTCCCCTTCACGAAACCGATCAGCTTGACCGAATACCGTACCGTGGGGTTGTCCTGCAACTGCAAATACAGCGTTTCGCCGATCTGCCAGCGCACGTCGTCCATGTTGATCGCCATTTCGGCGTCGGGCTGCGGCGTTTTGGGCGGTGCTGTGACTTCAACCAAACGCGAAAGATTTTGTTCGGGGGGCGGCGGTTTCGCTGGCGTATCCCAACTGGTGTCTTGAAAGTAGCCGCTTTCAAGCAGACCGGCGATTTGTTCAGCATTCTCAATTACTGTGCCGGCGGCTAGCATAAGGTTACCGTGCCAATCAAAAATCGGCTGCGACAACAGTTGACCCGGTGCGATATCGGTGGACCGTACTGGCATCAGGGAAACAGATTCGGTCATGCACAACCTTCAAAAGCGGGAGGAGCCCGTTACATTTTTGCGCCGTATATCTTATTCCAGTAGAGCCAACCTGCTGTGTCGATAGCTAGTCAGGCAGGCCGCTCGCTGTCACTCCGGGCGTCGCAAAAAAGGCCAGCACCGCGTTCAGTTCACGCGTCCGGACAAACGCCGGAAGGCTTTGCCATATTCGCTTGCCGTAGGGTTTCGAGATCAAGCGCGGATCACACAGCATCAGTACACCGCGGTCGGATTCATCACGAATCAGCCGGCCAGCCCCCTGCTTCAGGTTGATGATCGCCTCGGGCAACTGATGGTGCACAAAACCATTCTGACCCTGTCGTTCCAGCGCCGAGATGCGCGCGGCCAGCACCGGATCATCCGGCGGTGAAAAAGGCAATTTATCGATAATTACCAGCGACAGCGCTTCACCCCGCACATCGACGCCTTCCCAGAAACTCTGACTCCCGACCAGTACCGCATTGCCCGCTGCACGAAATCGATCCAGTAGTTCGGTGCGTCCGGCTTCGCCCTGTACCATCAGCGGAAATGGCAGCTGGCGACGTGCAAATTCGGCCCGCAAGCGCTCGGCCGCACGGTTCACTGCGCGGATGGTGGTGCACAATAAAAAAGTACGGCCACCGGCAGCCTCAATCACCGGCAGTGCCGCGTCGACCACTGCATCGGTGTAATCAGGCGCACTCGGCTGCGGCAAATTGTGAGGCACGTACAGCAAGCCCTGCCGCGCATAGTCAAACGGGCTAGCCCAGGATCTGGCGGGCTGATTCGCCAGGCCCATCTGTGCGCTGTAATGATTGAAATCGTTTTTGACAGCCAGCGTGGCCGAGGTAAAAATCCACGCTCGCGGAACACCTTCGCGTTGTTTGTTAAAAATGGGTGCGATCGACAAAGGCGTCTGATGCAATTGCAGGGAGGACGAAAACGCCTCGATCCACAAAACTTTTTCTTCCCCATCAGCGGGCGCCTTGGCAGCCAGACCACACGCAGTGGTCCATGCCGCCAGTCGGGCGCTTACATCGATCGCGCGCACCCGGCATTGTTCGATCGTCTCAGCGCGTTCACCCTGTTTTTCGAGGACCGCGATCATCGCATCCAGCTCACCATGCAGGGTCGTCATGGCTGGAAAAAATGCGCTCGATGGCGCCACCTGATTCACCGCCAGCCGCACCACGTCTTGTGGAAACGCCAGCCGCAGGTCGCGTGCCGCACGTTCTACCGGCATTACGACCTTAGCCCATTCGGCGCCATCACGGGCGTGCGATAAGCCCTCGGCCAGTACGTCCCGACACAGCTCCAGAATCTGCGACGTCGAGATCGATTCACCAAAAAACAGCGTCGCGGTTTCGGGCAGTTGATGGGCTTCGTCAAAAATAATCGTGTTCGCCGACGGCAGCAGTTCGGCCATGCCGGTTTCTTTCAACGCAACATCTGCAAAAAAAAGATGATGGTTGACCACGACGACGTCCGCTTGCTGCGCTTCCTTGCG
The DNA here is from genome assembly GCA_043748965.1 of Burkholderiales bacterium. Taxonomy (GTDB): domain Bacteria; phylum Pseudomonadota; class Gammaproteobacteria; order Burkholderiales; family Burkholderiaceae_D; genus Actimicrobium. The sequence goes on along the minus strand of JAYVEF010000335.1, from coordinate 1,590 downwards.
CGCCTTCATGACGAAACAATCTTGATAAAACTGGCATTCGGCACCCATGCAGGTGTCGCGGGTCGACGTCACAAGATTCCAGATCAATGCATTCTCGGGCACCCTCGCGAGTTCGGCTTTATCGCCGGTTTTGCTGGTCTTGATAAAGCGCGAGATTTCACGCAGATTGCCGACATCGTCACGCGAAGTCAGCCGGCCGTTTTGCAGGGTGCGCTCCAGATGGAAATGGCACACGTAATTGGCCCGACCTTTGAGTAGTGCCACTGAAACCGGGGCATTCAACGCCTTGCGCACGGTCGGGATATCGCGCAAAAACAATTGGTCTTGCAGGTTCTTGGTGCCGGTCGATATGATTACCTTGCCGCCCCATAGCAGCGCCGGTACCAGATAGGCAAAGGTCTTGCCGGTGCCGGTACCCGCTTCTGCAATCAAGGTTTCCTGATTGGCGATCGCATGCCCGATTGCCTTGGCCATTTCGGTCTGCGCCACCCGCGGGCGGAAGCCACGCACGGCCTGACTCAGCGCACCGCCCGCGCCGAACAGGCGCTCGACGTCGGCATCGTGCGTGCCAGCGGCAGCGATAAAGGGCTCTACAGGAAGTGGTTCGGTCAAGGTAGCGATCAATGAGAAAAATTGGTAGCACCCGTCGTAGCGACTACCAGAATGGCGTATCGGTCAGATCGGCTCAGGCAGGGATATCAGGTATCAACTGCATTTTAAGCAGCGTAATATGGTCTTTTAGTTGCAATTTTCGCTTTTTAAGCCGCCGCAGTTGCAACTCTTCATGGCGGGCGTCACCGATCAGCGCATCGATTACCGCGTCCAAATCGCGATGTTCTACTTCAAGTTCAATAATACGGCGACGCACGTCGTCCGACAGCGGGTTGGTCATGGCTACCTGTTTCTGCAACTAAAACAACAAAAAGTGGAAATCACCTCAGCCGGAGTTCTTGACGTGCAATACTCTCCGGTTATCAGCGTTCAGTTTAATCTACCCCGGTGTATGAACCAATACAAGATTGAAGCAGGTACCGGACAGCATATCGGTGACCGTCAGGAACAGCAAGACCGCGTTGCCTTGTTCGCAGGTGCAAAGGCGCCCGGCTACATGATGGCGGTACTTGCCGACGGCATGGGCGGTCGTACCGGCGGCGCGATGGCGGCCGAACAGGTAATCCGGTCCGCCAGGCAGTTGTTCGATGAATTTTCGCCAGCGACCAGTTCGGTCGTCGTGATGTTGCAGACGATCGCCGAGGAAGCCCACACGATCATCAAACTAAGTGGAATCTCCTCCGAAAAGGAACCGCACAGCACCGTGGTTGCGCTGGTACTGACGCCCGAAGGCAGCGCCTTCTGGGCCCATGTGGGTGACTCGCGTTTGTACCGATTCAGCGGACCGAATTTTGCTGAACACACCATCGATCATTCTTTTGTAGAGCGCATGGTCGCGCAGGGCAAGTTCACTCCAGAACAAGCCAAAAACCATCGGTTGTCGAATATTCTGGTGAATGTCCTGGGCAGCATGCGCGATGACCCGTTCGTCACACTGGGCCAGTACGACGGGCTCAAGGCCGGCGATTCGTTTTTGCT
>JAYVEF010000334.1:0-2406 GCA_043748965.1 Burkholderiales bacterium | reverse complement strand
ATATCGAAAAGCGCTGTCGCAAAAGACGTCTTGCGGAATGCTACCCTAGGCTACGCTAGCAGAAACTTTGCACCGCTAGCATTAACTTTGCACCCGGCTAGCATTAATTAAGCACCTCAACAGCTGTCTTTGCGACAGAATCGGCGGCGGTCACGCTGATCATTGCCTTGCTGATGATTGGCGCTGCAGCCCGCGAAGTAGCCGTTCGGCCGAAACAGCGCTTGCAGCGCTGGGGTAATTATCGAATTGCCTCGATCATCGTCGGGGTCGCGAGCACGGCCACCGTGCTTCTGGCGTTGACAACAGCGATTCGGCCAGAGCCGTGGTACGACCCCCGGTATGCGATTCCGCTGATGGGAATCGTTCTTGGCAGCGTGCTCAATTCGGCCAGCGTTTCCCTTGACGCGTTTCTGGGAGCAGTGACTACATCGCGCAATCAGGTTGAGGCACGTCTGGCGCTAGGAGCGACGCTGCACCGGGCCCTCGAACCACTGATGCGGGACGCCATGCGCAAGGGCCTTATTCCGATCATTAATCAGATGTCAGCAGCCGGAATTATTACTCTTCCAGGTGTCATGACTGGCCAACTGCTGGCCGGCATGGATCCGTTTGACGCTGTCAAATATCAGATTCTGCTGCTTTTCCTGCTGGCTGGAAGTAGTGGCCTGGCATCCGGTGGCGCGGTACATCTTGCAAGTAAATCGATCGGCGACGACCGGGAACGCCTTCGCCTGGATCGATTGAGAACAACTGGGGGGTGAAAAGCAACCTGAGTAGGCCGTTACTCCCATACGACAGCCAGTATTGCGCCCAGCGGGATAAAAATCTCGTAAGTCCCACGCTTTTCCGGGGTCATTAATTGCAGAAGGTGTCCGGCTAGAATCAAATGGCCAGTACTGGAGATAGGCAAAAATTCCGTAATTCCTTCTACGACGCCCATCACGAGCGATTTCAACAGCTACGATGTACTCATCGGCTTTGCCCCATTGATTTATTGACAACTTCGGACTGTACCGGTGGGTACTGTCTTTCGAACATGAAGTGCGTTTGACTCGCAGTCGATCGGTGCCAATCTGGTCTGAACTGCCTAGCAACTCTTGAGAAGCCGCAGAAAAAATAGGTTTCGCAGCAGAATTTTTGTTATCGTGTTACCGAGAATTTTGGAGATGGCATGCCTCCATGAACCGCCAACGCCCTTGCGCGTGGCTGATGATGCCTACAAACCGTTCCTGGTTCGTGGACGTTTATAGGCACGCACGCGTTCTGCAAATCTCCCGGGTCAGGCTTTTCACGCAATCTGACCCGTTCCATGAAAAATTCCAAGCATTTCGAGCAGATTGACCTGTTGCCCTACATGGGCAAATGGCTGCTGCTGTCTTTGATCGTCGCGAGCCTTGCCGGGACTGCGTCTGCGCTGTTTCTCTTCTCTCTTGGTTTTGTAACCGCCTGGCGCGAATCGCACCCAGCCATCATCTGGGGTCTGCCGCTGGCCGGTTTCATCGTCGGGTGGATATATCTGCACTTGGGAAAAAGCGTTGAAGCTGGCAATAACCTGATCATCGACGAAATTCACGATCCCAAAAAAATCATTCCGCTGAGGATGGCGCCGCTGGTTCTCGGCGGCACCGTGATTTCGCATCTGTTCGGCGCCTCCGTCGGACGCGAAGGCACGGCAGTTCAGATGGGGGGCGCACTGGCTGACCAGCTCACCCACGTCTTCAGGATGGACCAACAAAAACGGCGCCTCCTGATCATGGCCGGCATTAGCGCCGGCTTTGCCTCCGTGTTCGGCACGCCGCTGGCAGGTGCCATCTTTGGACTGGAGGTCCTGGCAATCGGACGCATGCGGTACGACGCGATTTTGCCGTGTTTCGTGGCCGCAATCGTCGGTGACCAGGTCGGGCTGCTGTGGGGCATACAGCATACCTACTACGTGGCGCAGAACGTCCCGCCGATTACCGGAGAATTTGAGAAGGCGGTCGACGGATCCAGTAGGCCGTTGACGCGCATTCTGGATTGGTTTCACATCGCCATGAAATTTCGTGCGATCGAGCAATCGGCGCTGAAATTTCCAGACTTGTTGGCGCCAAACGGACGCACGGTACCAGAGGAAATTGCGTCGGCCAAATGGCTGACGTGGCATGGCAAAGGTGCCAAAGCCGTGGAGCGAATCAAGTGCATCCACGACATGCTCAAAGTGACGCCCGACCATCCGGCGTACTCGGCGCTGTGGTGGAACCTTCGCGGAACGTATTGGTACTTGGAATCCAATTGCAAATATCTGGTCAACTACGGATGGCGGTATCGGCGCGGGATGCCGATCAGCAGCAGCATTGCCGAATCGGCGGTCAATGAAGTCGTGAGCTTGCGGTGCGCAAAGAAGAGGCAAATGCGCTGGACAAATAA
>JAYVEF010000333.1:0-2412 GCA_043748965.1 Burkholderiales bacterium | reverse complement strand
AACGATTCAACTACAGCCAACGGATCACCTGCTGGAGGTTTGCCGCAGACTTCTTTAAATCCATCACCGACCAATGGTTCCGGCATGCAGGGCGTTGCTAACAATCCGCGCTTGAACGCGTTGCTAGGCTTGTCAATGATGGATGGGAAGCTCGATACTGCTTACAGTGTCATGAAGGACATGCAAACCGGCTACGCACGCGATGCGGGAAAATACTACATCGATCCGGTTACCGGAAAACAGACGTACATGATGGACCCGACAAAGGGTCTCGGACTCGATGCGCAAGGAAATGTACAAGTCGCCCCCGGGTTTGCTGATGCAAATGCCGCCGTCAAAGGATCAGAAGCCACCGCGACAAAGGGCGCAGAAGCTAAGTTCTCACTGCTTCCGCAAAGCTACGTGAATGCAGATGGACCGAACAAAGGTCGTCCGATGGGCGGCTCGCAATTCGACTATCTGTTCCCGAACGGCGCGCCCGATGCACCGTCTGTACCGAGCATTCCGTCAGGTGCTCAGGGGGGCCTGAAAGTACCACAGGGAATACCGGCAGACAATTTACCCGGCATTCAAGACCGCATTCGATACGCACAAAACATTGCCGATCCAGCAGAGCGCAAATCATTCATCAATGCAGTGCTGACTGGCGCAAATTCGATGCCAAATTCGACGCAACGAAAGTTTTTCACTGACACGTTTAATAATGGGATCGCAGGACTTGCAGGTCAGGGAGGGCAGCAGTCGCAAGCACCTTCGGCACCGACGCAGTTGGGTCGCGGGATGCCTGGTCAGACGCCGATGCTGCAATCTGCTGAAGAAGCGCGCAACGTGTCGGATGCTCAGGATATCAACAAGCAGCGACAAATCGCGCAGGTCAATAATCAGGAAAGCTCGTTCAAAGGGTACAAGGACGAATTGCTGAAGTCGGTCGACACTGGATATGACCTGTACCGCCGAAACAACATGGTGCGCGATCTGATGAAGACGTATCAGACCGGCCTGCCAAGCGCTGAAGCACGAACCTCTTTCGCATCTGGCTTGCAGAATCTTTTCCCCGGTAACGACAAGGTGCGCGGCCTTGCTGAAAGCATCAACGGTGGCAGTGTGGCATCGGCTCAGACGCTGGCACAAGTCCTGTCCAGCGCAACGCTAAAAAACCTGCAGGAAGTCCTCGCCGGGAATGGCCGCATTAACATGGCTGAGGTCAAGCAGATGCAATCACATGCAGAGAGCCAGACCTCTGATGCTGGCACGCTGAAAAACATCATGGACTATCAGGACCGGTTTTATAACGACTCGCGCAAAGAGGTTGGAGCGCTGACTCAGGCCGAAAAAAATGGAACGCTAAACCCTGCGACATGGCGGTCGGATTACATTCAGTCTCGCCATGAAAACGAGACCACGCGCAGCAATACGCCAGCGGCATCCGCGCCGGTTCAGGCACCACAACGCGCAATCGCAAATCTGAAGTTAAATCCGAAACTTGCAGCACAATTTGACGCGAAATACGGTCAAGGTGCAGCGGCTTCAGTGCTGGGGAAATAAATGGCCGATAACTTCTTCGATCAGTTTGACGAGCCAAAAGCCAGCGGAAATTTCTTCGACAAGTTTGATCCAGGCGCGAAGTCTCCGGGCCTCGTAGATCGCGCTCGCGCACCATTGACTGGCGTGAATCGCGGCACGTTCGCTGATCTGCTGGGATTGCCGGTCGATACTGCAGCCAATGCGCTAGACCTCGGCAAGGCGGGTATTGGATATGTGACGAGCAAGGTAACGGGTAAAGCGCCGCCTGATTGGACAGCACCTTATGACAGGTCGACAGTGCCCGGAACCGCTGACTGGATTGCCGCACAAGCCCGACTAGCGAGTAACGCGGTCGGTGTAGATTCTCCGCTTGATAATCCGAACCCGCAGGACGCAGCATCGAGGATTTTGTACGCGGGCGGACGCATGGGGGGCGCGTCAATCGTGCCAAACCCTCGCGCAGCGGTCAAAGCCACTCAGACGCTGGCCAACGTGGCACGCGGCAGTATTGCAGGCTTAGCAGGTGGATCAGTCGGCGAGGTTGCCCCTGATTATGCGGGTGCTGCGTCCATGCTTCCGCAGTTGGCTGGCAACGGTATTGCAGGCGGCGCGAAAATGGCGATACGCGGCGGCGAGCAGGGTCGGCAAGCGATGGCGCAACGTATTCAAGATCTGAACAACGGAGGCGTCAGTAACCCATCCATCGGATTGGCGTCGGGCAGCCCGTTAATGATGGGTATAGAAAATCTTATTTCGAAAGTCCCGGGTTCAGTTGGATCATTTCAAGATGCGAATGCGCAAAACTTCGCAGGCATGCAGCAAAAGCTTGCAGGTGCGCGAGACCTTGCATCAGATCGATTCAGTCCAACGCTGGCAGGTAGTGCAATT
>JAYVEF010000332.1:0-2418 GCA_043748965.1 Burkholderiales bacterium | reverse complement strand
ACAGACCCAAAAACAACGCCCAGCCCAATGCCGATAAATAACCCAAACCACTTCATGCAAGCACTCCCCCGCCGCTTCGAATCTGTGCAGTTCGAATTCTGGCAACTGGTTGGCCCGGCCTGCAACAAAGCTTAACGGTGTGACAACCGGGCGAAAGGCTGCAAGCTAAAGTGTTTGTAGCAGCGTGGCAAGCGTTTTGCCTTGAGTAGCCCGGATTGATACTGCCAGTGCCGAAACCCGACACGCGTTCCGGCATATTTGCGCCGCGCTAATCCGTCACTGAAGCGACTCAGGCAGCGTCTTCCAGCACTGGCCTGGATTGCCGGTGATATAGAAATTCCAGTACCGAGGTGCGGTATTCCATGTACAGCAGATCCTGCGCCAGTGCGACGCGTTCACGCGGACGCGGCAGGCGAACCGTCAGGATGTCTCCGATGGTGGCGGCCGGGCCATTGGTCATCATCACGATCCGGTCCGAGAGCAGCACTGCCTCGTCGACATCGTGCGTGACCATGACGACCGTTGAACCGGTGGTAGCGACGATCTTCAATAACTCATCCTGCAAATGCGCTCGCGTGAGTGCATCGAGCGCCCCAAAGGGCTCGTCCATCAACAACACCTTGGGCGCCATCGCCAATGCGCGCGCAATCCCGACACGTTGTTTCATGCCGCCGGAAATTTCGTGCGGGCGCTTGTGTTCTGCATGGGTCAAACCAACCAGTGCGAGGGCGACGCGGGTGCGCTCGTCGAGCTGCTCCGCATTTTCGGTAGCACCGAAAACCCGCTCGACTGCCAGATGGACGTTCTGATGACAAGTCAGCCATGGCAACAACGAATGATTCTGGAATACCACGCCACGTTCCGGTGATGGCCCGGCGATTTCACGATTTGCGCACAGCAGCGTGCCAGCCGTGGCCAGGTTCAGGCCGGCCAGCATGTTCAGCAGGGTCGATTTGCCACAGCCGGAGTGGCCGATCAAGGTAATGAATTCTCCTTTGGCCACTGTCAGATTAATATCGCGCAGTGCCTGGAAAGTGCCTTTCTTTACCGCAAACGACATTTCGCCGTGCTGTACCTGAATGAATTTGCTGTCCACACCTAGCTCCCGGTTTCTTCGTAAGTGAACGCGCGCGCCACCGCCACCAGTGCCTGTTCCAGCGCCAGTCCGACCACCCCGATTACCAGGATCGCAATCAGGATGTGCGGCACATTGAGGTTGTTCCATTCATCCCAGACCCAAAACCCGATACCGACCCCGCCTGTCAGCATTTCGGCTGCTACGATCACCAGCCACGCAGTACCGATCGCCAGTCGCACACCGGTGAGCATGTAAGGCAATACCGAAGGAAACAGGATCTTGGTGAGGATTTTCCATTCGGATAAATTCAGCACGCGCGCCACGTTCATGTAGTCCTGCGGCACACGTTGCACACCGACCGCAGTGTTGATGATCATCGGCCAGATCGAGCAAATGAAAATCGACCAGATCGCAGCCGGATTGGCTGCCTTGAACACCAGCAGGCCGATCGGCAACCAGGCCAGTGGCGAGACGGGTTTCAGCAAACTGATAATCGGGCCGAACATGCCGGATAAAAATCTGAACCGGCCGATCGCAAAGCCGAGCGGAATACCGACCAATGCTGCCAATCCGAATCCCAACGCGACCCGTTGCAACGAAGCTAGAATATTCCAACCGATACCTTGATCGTTCGGCCCCTTGCGATAGAACGGATTCGAAAAAATCTTGACCGCCTCGGTGAACGTGACCATCGGCGACGGAAAGCCAGTATTTTTGACCGAGACGATTTCCCACACGAGAATCAGCAGCGCCAAGCCAAGCACCGGTGCCAAAATTGCCAGCACCAGCGGTTGCAGTCGTGACCTGCGCGCCGGCTTCGGCGGAGCTTGCACAACCGGCGGCGGCAACAGGCTGTCGGGGGGCACCAGCAAGGGCGCGGGCAGCGGCTCAGTCATCGTATTCATCGAGCTGGCCTCAAGCCTTCAGTTTGAACGAAGCAGCGTACGCCTTGGGATTTTTGCCATCCCAGACCGAGCCGTCCATCAGTTTGCTGCTGCGCATCGGATCTGTCGGCACGCTCACCTTGGCCATCGCTGCCGCGTCCTTGTACAGATCGATCCGATTGATCGATTTCGCCACCGCCAGATAGTCCGGATCGGACTTCAGCAAACCCCAGCGCTTGTGCTGGGTCAGGAACCACATGCCGTCCGATAGATACGGAAAATTTACCGCTCCATCGCTGAAGAATTTCATGTAGTTCGGATCGTCCCACGACTTTCCCAAACCGTTCTGATAGCGTCCCAGAATGCGCTGGTTGATCACGTCGACGGAAGTATTCACATACGATTTGTCGGCGATGGTATCGGCCATTTTGTTCTTGTTCGACAGCGAAGCATCGA
>JAYVEF010000331.1:0-8227 GCA_043748965.1 Burkholderiales bacterium | reverse complement strand
CCGCGACACTGAGCAGCAGCATCATGCTGAGCTGGCCGGACTGCTGTGTCAGAAGGACCAGCGACGATCCGCACACGACCAGTAGCAACATCGCCAGCAGGTAAAGCGCGCGAACCTGCACCACGCGTGCGGCCGACAAATGGATATGCAGCGCCAGCGCGGTCAGCACGAAATAGGTGTACAGATAGCCTTTACCGAGCGCGAACACCGATGACATCAGGGCGGCCAGTGCCAGAAACACGAGTGCCGCTAAACTGAGCATGGCAACGCCATCACGGGTTTCGCGGGCGATATGGGGCTCGGCGTATGCACGCAGATCGTTGTGCGCAAAACTGGTCGACGACCAGACGTTGATCAGCGTTCGAAGAAACGATAGCGGCAGATCTGCTTCGGGCGTCTCAGGTGGCACGATCGGCATATCGTCGTGCGGCGGAATGCGGGCAATCATGCGAGGGTCCATTCAGCCGTTACGGCGCGAGGTGCGAATTGGGTCATGGACAAGGTGCCGCATAGTCGACCAACAATTCTGGATTGGCGACACCCGTGGTGTTCTGCAGGCTGGCGAAACGCGCAACTGCCAGCGGCCCGTCCGGTTTCAACAGGACACCATAGTTCGGCACCGTATTGTTGCTCCACCCGTCGACCAGGCTAGTGATATCCCAATCATACTGCCCGGCACCGACGCTGTTGACGACCGCAAGATTTGCGCTGTCGTAATCGCCGCCGGGGTTGGTCCAGGATTGGCTATTCTTTGATACCAACCAGGTTGCCTTGACGGCGTCCCAGTTTTTTTGCACGCGATGCGCGCTGACTTGTCCCGGGGCACCCGTACCGGGAAAATATTCGGTCGCACTCAGCACGGCCTTGCTGATGCGCGAATTGGCCGGGATGCTGGCCAGGTCAAATTGCAACAGCGCGTTACTGCGTCCTTGGGTCAACTCAAGATAGGTCGCATTGCTCATGGTCTGCGTCGGAAAATCCGCGCTCAGCCAGATATCGCTATCTTTCTTACCCTGTCCTAGCTGGACCGTTTGCTGATTTCCTGTGTCGTGCATCACTACCGCGGTTTTGTACGAAGTGAAACTTGCACCGGCAGGTGTGGTGCCGGTGGCCTGAATGTCGATAGATTTACCGCCCTGCTTATTTGTAACCGTAGCCCGGTAACTGCCGATCCCCGGCAACGTGGTCATGACGACGCTGCCATGCCCGCTGCAACCGGCCTTTTCATTCTGCCAGCGTGCATGATTCAAAGCCGCTTCGGCCAGATAGCGCGCCACTGCCGTATCGAAGCCCGATTCGACCGACTGCGCCGCCATGCCGCTCTGCCGGGTCATGGTGAAGGCAACCGCGGCGATCACTGTCAGCGTCATGACCACCCATAAAAGTATGGCTCCCCGTTGCTGCAGCTTCATCGCGCACCACCCAGCCGGGTCACATCGTTCAGGCTGGCCTGCGCGCCATCGCGCGCCAGCGTCAGCGCTACCGCTACCAATCCTTGGACCTGAATATTTGTAGAGGGCATCGCGCTCATGCTGAAACTGGTGACCGGCTCGGCCAGCACATGGGCGTTGCCAGCAATGGTTTCGACAAGCCTCAAGGTGCCCGCCTGTGTGCCAGTTTGCAAATCATAGGTATTCGGCCCCAGCGTCGTGCTGGAACTGGATAGGACCTGCGGCGCTACGCTGGATTGCTGAATCTGCAGTGCGATCCGGCGTAGCGCGAATTGCGCCTGGGTTTGCAGATCCAGCTGGTTGGCCTGTACTGTGCTACTGGTTGCGCCGAGCGACAGCATCGACGCCAGCGGCGCCATCAGTAGCGCCACCAGCACCAACGTTACCAGCAGTTCGACTAGCGTGACACCGCCAGCACGTGCTGTCTTAACGCCGCACGCATGCGATCTCACTGCGCCACCAGCGTACTCAAAGTCAGCGCGGTACCGGGCGTCGCGACGGTCACGTACAGCAGCCCGGAGTTGATTGCCACAAACCCCGCCGTTGGCCCCGGTGTATAAAAGCTCAGATACACATTACGCGCGGCGCATTGCGCATCAGCGGGCAGCGAATACACTGTAGAGGCAGCCGTAATCAGACCCGCGGCATTCGCGAGGTTCTGGTAGGGTTCGGCGAGAATTTTTTCCATATGATTCTTGACGCATTGGAGCGATTGGATTGCTGCTTGCGCCATCTGTGGCGCCGCCAGACTGTAGCGCACTGCGTCGGTTGCAGGCACGATTCCGATTGCCAGCAGCACCAACGCAACTAGCACCTCGACGTACGAAAAGCCGGGGGACCCACGGACCATTCGCACCACGTGACAAAGGCAGCTCATAGGGTCACGAAGACAGGGTCACCCGACCGGTATCGGCATCGACGTAGACGAATCGCCGCAGAGCACCAAAACCAATTTCTACCTGGCCGACTCCGGTCAATGCCTTAGAGGCCGAGGGCGTGGATCCGAGTATATTGACGGGCGCGCCGGTGGCGTCAAACCCGAGCTGTACCGCAGTCGACCCGTCACTGAACGTAAATTGCGTACTGGTGATCGTCACGCCAGCAGTCGCGGGGATATCGTTCAGTCCAAAGTCATACTTTTGTTGCCGACTTACGGGATAAAAAACCGGCGCAGAAAGATCTTCAACCGGCGGTGTCGCCATCATGTTGAGTCCAAACACCCGCACGTGACTGGACGTCGGATCGAGGCTGACCACCCGCACAACGCCGGTACGGATCGCTTCCGACTGCGCAAAACGCACGGCTTGGGCGACTTCGCTGGCAGCCGCGTCGACACGGGCCTGCCCTGCCGCTGCGGTGCTGGGTAGCGCGACAGCGGCAGCGGCTGCAATCAGGGCAATTACCAGCACCAGTTCTACCAGCGTGTAGCCCAGCGCGGGTCGGTTAGGACACGTCGCCATCAACCTCGCGGGGCACGTCATTTTCGATAACTCCGACCGTTAGTCGTCAATGGGAAGAATACGCCAGATTTTTGCTGTCATTGGCAGAGCTGTTCATGATGATTTGACCCGATTTTGTGTCATAAGCCCAGCCACCCGTGGTGCCAGCGGTAATCGGCCCGCCAGTCGCGGTCACGGTGATGTTCGCGGCGGCGGAACCGATATTGTTCACGGGTTCGTTAGGTATTTTCTGGCGAAGATACGGTCCGAAGCGGTAGACCAGCGGGTCAGCCAGCGAGCAGGTGTGTCCGGCAGCATCCGACGCATTGGTCATTTGATCAATCAATGCACCTGCCGTATTGGCCAACGACGCACCGATCACACCTGGAGAGGTACAGGTCGGGCCGCCACCCGTAACTGTCACACCAGGATAAAGGTTCGCATGTTGCACTTTGTACAACTCTATCGCTGAACGCATTGCACTCAGATTTGAATCGAGCGTGGCCTCGCGAGCATCCACAGTCGTATTGGTGAACTGCGGAATCACAATCGCCGCCAGAATCGCCAAAATGATCACCACGATCAATAGCTCGATTAGCGTGAAACCCTGCGCAGCGCGACGTCGGATTGGTGTTTGCATAGTTCGTTTCATAATCAAAAATTGGAAGAAAAACCTGCGCATCATTAACGGCTCGGCCGAATGCAAACTGCATGGACCCCTTTGGGACGAGATTACCACGTCCGTTTTTCTACGGAAACTGTTGCACTGTCAAATTTTGAAAATTATGAATTAGTGCACGGCACGCGACAGCTTGAAGATGGGCAATATTAAAGAGCTGACAATCGTGCCGACAAGCACACCCATCACCAGTAGCATGACCGGCTCTGCCAGTCGCGCCATCTGATTCAACTGCTTGGTCAAGTCGCGGTCATAAAAATCTGCAATGCGTCCCATCACCCGCCCCAGCGTACCGGTTTCTTCACCGGTACTGATCATCTGCTGGACGCTGGTCGGGATAAAAAACCCTTCTTTGAAACCTGCTGCAATACCTTTGCCTTCGGTGACCTGAATTTCGAGCTGTAACAAAAACAGCTGTACCTCGCGATTGGGCACGACGTCGCGACACGCCGCCAGCGTCGCCAATATGGTTACGCCGCGATCGAGCGATATCCCCATCACGCGCATCAAGCGTGTCAGGTAAATTTTGGCGTAGACATCGCGCACGAAGGGAATACGCAGCTTCATCCGGTCAAGCGCGGCATGGGTCATCGGGCGCGTCCAAAGTCCATACAGGACGCCGACAATCATGAGTACCCCGACACCGATCATTGTAGTGTGCTGCGTCAGCAAATCACTGCACCAGATCAGCACTTTGGTAGTAACCGGCAGTTCGCTGTAGATCGAGCCAAACAGCACCGCAAATTTTGGAAAAACAAACATCAGAATGAAGATCACCACGCCAATCGAAAATACGATCAGAAAGGCCGGATACGATAGTGCCGACATCAGCGTACTGCGGAGCTTTTCCTGTTTCTCGTCCATCTCGACCAGTTGATCGAGTACCTGCGGCAAAAAGCCGCCGGCTTCGCTGGCTGCGATCAGGTTACTGTACGTAGAGGGAAACAATTGCGGATGGCGCACCAGCGCTTCTGAAAAACGTTTGCCCGCGACGATGTCGTCGATCATCGCGCCGATCACCAGTTTTAGCGCGGGATGCGTGCTCTGCTGCTGCAGCGACTGCAACGCACTGTGCAATGCCACACCGGTTTCCAGAAACAGCGAGAGCCGTTCAGTAAACAAAATCCGGTCGGCCGCACCGACGCGCGCGCTGGTCCAGTTCCACCAGGCCGTGGGCGCGCCTTGCGCTGCGGCACCAGCGCGATCGTTCAGATCGGGTTCGAGGTCGAGGGCCATTGGGGGCTCAGATCGAATGCACGACGCGGGCGATCTCTTCGGGCGTGGTCTCGCCAGCGAAAGCATGTGCCATACCGTCGGCATACAAGCTGCGGTGCCCGCGCGCGGCGATATGCGCGGTCAGGCTTTCTTCGCTGGCACCGGCAATAATCATACGTTGCAGCGTGGTGTCGACTTCGAGCAATTCATAGATTCCCATGCGGCCCTTATAACCGGAGTCGTAACAGGCCGGGCAACCGCGCCCGCGCGTCAGACGTAAATCGCCTTCGCCCTGCCAGCCGTAGGCGATTGCCGCTTCGGGCGCCGCCAGATAGCTGGTTTTGCAGCCACTGCAAATCCGTCGCACCAAGCGCTGCGCCATCACACCAATCAGCGCTGACGACAGCAGATACGGCTCGACACCCATTTCCACCAACCGCGCAATTGCGCCGAGCGGATCGTTGGTGTGCAGCGTCGTCAGCACCAGGTGACCGGTCAGCGCCGCCTGCACGGCAATTTCGGCAGTCTGACGATCACGGATTTCACCTACCATGATGATGTCGGGATCCTGCCGCAACACATGTTTCAGAATCTTTGGAAAGGTGAGTCCGATGGCGTCGTTGACCTGATTCTGGTTGATGATGTCGAGCTGATATTCGACTGGATCCTCGATCGTGACGATATTTTTTTCAATGCTTTTCAGATGGCTGACAGCTGCGTACAAACTGGTGGTCTTGCCGCTCCCGGTTGGCCCGGTGACCAGAATCAAGCCGTGACTGCGTCCTAGCAGGCGCTTGAACAATGCCACCGACGGTGCAGTCATACCGAGTTTATCAACGTCCAGAATGGACTGATTCTTGTCGAGCACTCGCAGCACGACTTTTTCACCGTAAATGCCGGGTAACGAACTGAAGCGTAGATCGACCGTGCGACCTTGCGTGGCGACCTGGATGCGGCCGTCTTGTGGCAGGCGGCGTTCGGCAATGTCCAGATTGGCCATCACTTTAAGGCGCGATACGATTGCCGGATGCAGTTCTACGCGCGGCGCCATGATCTCGTACAGCACGCCATCGATACGCAAGCGGATGCGCGCCCGATTACGCGATATCTCCAGATGAATATCGCTGGCACCGTCATGGATGGCGCGCTGGATTACGGCGTTGACCAAGTTGATCACCGGGCTGGCGCTGGCCATCTCGTCGATCTGCGTGTAGTCATCCGGGATCTGGTTGTCGATCAACTCCAGATCGTTGACGGTACTGTGAATAAAGTCCGGCATGCTGCCGCCGTAGGCATCTGCGCGTATCCGTGCCAGCTCACCGGGCGCCGCCAGCACTACCCGAATCCTGCATCCGGTGCGCGCCTTGATGTCGTCAAAACTGTGAATCGCCTGCGGCTCCGCAGTTGCCAGCGTCAGAGTGTTGTGCACCACGAACAACGGCATCACGTTCAGTCGGCGTGCCACGTCGCGCTCGATCAGGGTCAGCGCTAGCGGGTCATACAGGCCGCTACGCAACGTGACGTATGGCAGACCTAGTTGCTCGGCTAGTGCCTGAAACAATCCGACCTCGGTCAACCATTTTTTTTCAACCAGAATGAAGCCCATGCGGCGTCCGGTCTGCTCCTGCAGGCGGGCCGCCTCCGCGACTTGCGCAGCACTGGCCAATTCGCGTTCAATCAATATGTCGCCCAGTTTGCGCTGACCGTGCGGCAGCGCCACACGCACGGGCGTGACTGGACCATCGTACAGCGCAACCTGATCAGCAACGCCAGTGGCATCCAGAATATCCTGCAGCAGCGCGCTCGGGTAGGCGACCTTCAGCCAGCCACCCAGACCACCCAGACGGCTCGCTGTAGTCACCATCAACTCGAGCGCACGACCGCATAGCAGAGCAACCTTGCTCAAGTCGATGACCACCGTGATGCGGTGCAATGCGATGCAGTGGCCAAGCGCCTGCTCAAGCGCATGCACCGCCTCGTCGGCGACCAGCGACATGGTCGGTGCCAGATACGTCATGGCGCCGATGCGGCTCATGGTGACGGTATTGTCCATCGAGGTGATGGCGGTCAGGATGGCACCACCACTGGCTGCTCGCGCTGAATATTGAAACGCGCGATCCAGTCCGGCTCATTGGCGCACATGCCGATAAACAGTTTTACCAGCGCCGGGTCGAGTTGACTGCCGGCACAGCGGGTGATTTCGCCAATCGCGATTTCGTGACTGCGGCCGGCACGGTAGGCGCGCGAACTGGTGATCGAGTCGTAGGTATCGGCGACCGCGATAATGCGGGCGTTGAGCGGGATATCGTTGCCGGCCAGTTCGTGCGGATAGCCGGTGCCGTCGAATTTTTCCTGGTGGTGGCGCGCACCCGGCACCGCGTCTTTGAGGCGCTCGATATGACGCAATATTTCGTAACTGCGCTCCGGATGCACCATGATGAAGGTATACTCGTCTTTGGACAGACGGCCGGGCTTGCACAGCACAGCGTCGGGTATGCCGATCTTGCCGACATCGTGCAGCAGCGAGCCCCAATACAGGTTGTCCATATCTCGGCTGCCAAGCCCGAGCGCTGCGCCAATCTCCATCGAAATATGATGTACTCGTTCCGAGTGTCCGCGGGTATATGGATCCTTGGCTTCAACCGCTTCGATCAGGGCGGCAGCCATTTGCTGGTTGAACTGGCTGGTTTCATTGATCATGCCGTACAGACGCGACAGACTCGAGAGCTGACTGGCCAGGAGTTCACCGAGTTTACGGTCGCTGTTGGTAAAATCGTCCTTGGTGCGGTGATTGACCAGTACCAGAATCGCCACCACGACTTTTTCATTGAATACGGGACAGCACAAGATCTTGAATGGCAGATCGGTAAAAATATAGGCGCGCCGCGGGTCGCTCTGATCGTTGATGACGATTGGCTGACGCGACGAGTGTGCAAACCGGAACAGGTCGCCGCGCATTTCGACTAGTACCAGATCGAGGTTGTGAATCGGCGCACTCAGGTTGGTCGCAGAAACGCACAGATTTTCACCCGGCTTGACGAACGCTGCGACATCGGCGTTCATTTGCACTGCCCAATTTTTAAGCAGACTCTGAAACAGATCGGCACCATTTTTCAGAGCCCGCAACTGCCGGTCGATGGCGTACACCAAATGCAGTTCTTCATAACGTTCGGACAGTTCGGCGGCCATCGAATTTAGCTCGAACTTGACGGCATGATCGTCACGAATACCGGCGCAGATATCTTCCAGCGTCTCGGCCAGCACGTCCCATGCGATCGGTGCCGCATCGATGGCGGTTTGCGCGCAGACAATCGCGACATATCCAAGGCGCCCGCGCGGGCCCATGATCGGTGCGTACAGCATGGTCTGACCACACGCATCGTGGCGTTGCATGCCGTCACCAGTGCAGGGCCATGAAAACTTCTGGGCAACGAGGTCGTGCA
>JAYVEF010000330.1:0-2430 GCA_043748965.1 Burkholderiales bacterium | reverse complement strand
GCCACCGTCGGCCTCAATCTCGGCGCGCAGTTCTTTTAAGCGGTCGATCCGGCGCGAGGCCAACACCACCTGCGCCCCGGCTTGCGCCAGTACCTTGGCGAAACGCGCGCCAAGGCCGCTGGAGGCGCCGGTAATCAGCGCGATCTTGCCTTCAAAATTTACTTCAATGCCCACGGAAATCTCCCTGTTGTGCTGTACGTTGACTGGTGCGTCGATTTGTGACCGGCATCGGGTGGAGCGGCACGATCCTTGCTGTGCCTCGCGGTCCATCACAACACCGAGCGTCACCCAACCGTTATCATTACACGAATGCTGCCGGATTAGAGTACGCAGCCTAGCATTCTCGCGCAAAATGCCAGACAATTAGCACGTTCGTTCGATTAACATTTTACGGTGAATTTATGACGTCCAGCCAAAACCAGAACATCCTTGACCAGTATGGACCGCGTGAAGCCATGGAGTACGACGTTGTTGTGGTCGGTGGTGGCCCCGGCGGATTGTCGGCAGCGATTCGCCTGAAGCAACTGGCGGCGGCCAAAGGCACCGACGTGTCAGTCTGCGTGCTTGAAAAAGGCGGTGAACTTGGTGCGCACATCCTGTCGGGTGCCGTGATGGATCCGATCGCGATGAACGAACTGTTCCCGAACTGGAAAGAGCTCGGCGCACCGCTGAACACATTGGTCACCGAAGACCGTTTTCTTTTTCTGACCGAAACCAAAGCGGTGAAGACGCCCGGCTGGATGTTGCCGGGCTGTTTTCAGAACCATGGCAATTATGTGATCTCGCTGGCAAACGTGGTGCGCTGGCTGGGCCAGCAGGCCGAGGCGCTCGGGGTTGAAATATTTCCGGGGTTTCCGGCGGCAGAAATTCTGTACAACGCGGACGGTTCGGTCAAGGGTGTTGCCACCGGCAATCTTGGCGTCGATCGGCATGGTCAGCCGACCGCGGCGTTTCAGCTCGGCATGGAACTGCATGCCAAATACACGTTCTTCGCCGAAGGATCGCGCGGTCATCTCGGTAAGCAGCTGATGGACAAGTACATGCTGAACAAGGATTGCGATCCGCAGACCTATGCGATCGGGATCAAGGAATTATGGGAAATCGACCCCAAGCTGCACAAGCCGGGCCTGGTGGTGCATACCGCTGGCTGGCCGCTTGATCGTGCTACCTATGGCGGTTCGTTTCTGTATCACTTGGAGAACAATCAGGTCGCAGTTGGCTACGTGGTCGGATTGGCGTACCAAAACCCTTACCTGTCCCCTTACGAAGAATTCCAGCGTTACAAGACCCATCCTGAAATTCGCAAATTTTTTGAAGGTGGCAAACGTATTTCGTACGGCGCTCGGGCCATCACGGCAGGCGGTCTGCAGTCACTACCGAAGCTCACGTTTCCGGGCGGCGTGCTAATCGGTTGCGAAGCGGGCTTTCTGAACGCTAGTCGCATCAAGGGCAGTCATTCTGCAATGAAAACCGGCATGCTGGCTGCCGACGCGGCGTTTGAAGCGCTCGGCGCAGGAAGACAATTCGATGAACTGGTGGCCTACCCCGCCGCCTTCAAAAAATCCTGGCTGCATGAGGAATTGTCGATCGCACGTAATTTCAAGCCATGGATGAGCAAGGGCCTTTACACCGGCACATTGATGGTCGGCATCGATCAGATCGTCTTCCGTGGCAAGGCGCCGTGGACGCTGCACCACCACCAAGCCGATCACGAGTGCCTACAACCGGCAGCCAACTACCAGCCCATCGCCTATCCGCGCCCGGATGGCAAGCTGACTTTCGACCGGCTATCGTCGGTATTTATTTCAAACACCAATCACGCCGAAGACCAGCCAATCCATTTGACGCTGAAAGATAATTCGATTCCGGTGCATGTGAATCTGGCGAAGTATGCCGGACCAGAGGCACGCTATTGTCCAGCTGGCGTGTATGAGTACGTGAAAGAAGAAAACGGTGACGATCGATTGCAAATCAACGCGCAGAACTGCGTGCATTGCAAAACCTGCGATATCAAAGACCCGACACAGAACATCGTGTGGGTGACGCCCGAAGGTGGAGGTGGGCCGAATTATCCGAATATGTAGGGGTGGTTGAGTCGGTTAACGGTGGCGGGGTGCAAGATTTCGAATGGGCCTGCTTTCGTTGGCGGGGAGAACTAGAAATAGGTGGTCAACTGCTGGTTTGACCCGCTGAGGCGAGTCTGGTTTCGAACAACTGCAATCGACCCAAAGCGGCCCCCTGCGTGCATTCGGTTATTCGCCCTTGGGACCCGGAATCATACCTTGACGCTTTCGGCGAGAATTTTGTCTTCTTAGAAATTCATTTAACGGCCGGTCAGCTTCTTTTTTGAAGCCCCTTAGTCGATTCATCTTTGCACGGACTTCCGATTCCACCTCAGTGCTAATCATCTGATCTTGTGAACTTTGCACG
>JAYVEF010000329.1:0-2437 GCA_043748965.1 Burkholderiales bacterium | reverse complement strand
GTCGGTGCTGTCCGACTGTTCATCCTGCAGCAATGCCGCGACTGCCAGCGCCAGCACCGGCAGCGACGCACCGGCGGGCGGCGGAAATAACGTGGCGTGATTACGTTCGATCAGCCCGGTGTCGAGCGCCGCGTTAGCAAAAGGTACGCTCTCGATCAGCCGCTTCAAAAAAGCTACGTTAGAAAACAACCCGACAATCCGGTACTGCGCCAGTGCATCGGACATCTGCCGTAACGCGGCATCGCGGTCCTTGCCCCAGACAATCAGCTTGGCGATCATCGGATCATAAAACGGCGAGATCGCATCGCCCTCGCGTACGCCACTATCGATCCGGGTCACGCTGCGTTCGCCGAGATCAGTCGGCGTACTGAAGGTAATCGCTGGCGGCGTGGCGAGATGGCGCAGGGTACCAATCGATGGCAAAAATCCTGTCTCCGGATTTTCGGCATAAATCCGCGCTTCGATGGCGTGGCCGTTGATCGTCAGCTGGTCCTGACGTAGTGGTAACGGCTGACCGGCGGCGACGCGCAATTGCCATTCGACCAGATCCTGGCCAGTGATCATTTCAGTCACCGGATGTTCGACCTGCAGTCGGGTATTCATTTCCATGAAATAAAACGAGCCATCCTGATTGGCGATGAATTCGACCGTGCCGGCGCCGACGTAATTGACTGCTTTGGCCGCCGCCACCGCGGCCGCACCCATCGCGCTACGGCGTACCGGTGTCATGCCGGGCGCGGGTGCTTCCTCCAGCACTTTTTGATGGCGGCGCTGGACCGAGCAATCGCGCTCGAACAGGTACACGCAGTTGCCTCGGGTATCGGCAAACACCTGAATCTCGATATGACGCGGGGCACTCAGATATTTTTCAACCAGCACCTTGTCGTCACCGAAGCTGTTGATCGCCTCGCGTTGGCATGATGCCAGCGCAGCCTTGAAATCAGGACTCGCCTCGACCACACGCATGCCCTTGCCGCCGCCGCCGGCACTGGCTTTCAGCAGCACCGGATAACCGATCGCATCGGCTTGCGCATGCAAAAATTCGGCCTCCTGGTTGGCGCCATGATAGCCGGGTACCAAGGGCACGCCGGCTTTTTCCATCAGCTCCTTGGCAGCGGATTTACTGCCCATGGCGCTGATCGCAGACGCAGGCGGGCCAATGAAGACCAGGCCAGCAGCTGCGCAGGCGTCGGCAAAAGCTGCGTTCTCGGACAGGAAACCATAACCCGGATGGATCGCCTGCGCACCCGTAGCGAGAGCGACTTCAATGATTTTGTCGGCGCGCAAATAGCTGGCTTTGGCTTCGGCCGGGCCAATGCGTACGGCCTCATCGCACAGCGTGACATGGCGTGCGTTGGCGTCGGCGTCGGAGTAGACGGCGACCGTCTTGACGCCCAGCCGGCGTGCGCTGGCAGCGACGCGGCAGGCAATTTCACCACGATTGGCAACGAGGATTTTGGTGAACATGAATGGATTCTTTTTCTTGATTGGGTTGTATTGCAGTGCGGCGTCTTTTGCTCCGTGGTGC
This sequence comes from Burkholderiales bacterium, assembly GCA_043748965.1. GTDB lineage: Bacteria > Pseudomonadota > Gammaproteobacteria > Burkholderiales > Burkholderiaceae_D > Actimicrobium. The sequence continues at coordinate 909 of JAYVEF010000329.1, read as the reverse complement.
GTGATCGGGGTCAGCATTCATCCGCCGAAACCTCAATGGCACCCATCCACCTCAATTGCTGTCGCCCGCGTCCGCATCCCCAGTTTTGCCAGCAAAGCCTGATCTTCTTCTACTTCCGGGTTACCCGTCGTCAGCAATTTGTCACCATAAAAAATCGAGTTCGCGCCGGCCAGAAAACACATCGCTTGCACGGCTTCGCCCATCTGCCGGCGCCCGGCGGAGAGCCGCACACGCGCTAGCGGCATGGTGATGCGCGCGACTGCAACGGTCCGCACAAATTCGAGCGGGTCGAGCGGATCCAGGCCATGCAGCGGCGTGCCTTCGACCTGCACCAGATGATTCACCGGCACCGATTCCGGATACGGCTCCAGATTTGCCAGTTGGGCAATCAATCCGGCGCGTTGCAGGCGCGATTCGCCCATCCCGACGATTCCGCCACAGCACACCTTGATGCCCGCGCCGCGCACCCGACCGAGCGTGTCGAGCCGATGCTGATAGTCGCGGGTCGAAATCACGTTGCCATAAAACTCCGGCGCGGTATCCAGATTATGGTTGTAATAATCGAGCCCCGCCTGCTTCAGCTTTTCGGCCTGACCCTCCCCCAGCATGCCCAGTGTGGCGCAGGTTTCCAGTCCGAGTGCCTTGACTTCCCGCACCATTTCTTCTACTTGTTCCAGATCGCGATCTTTAGGTTCGCGCCACGCTGCTCCCATGCAAAAACGCGTTGCACCATGCGCTTTGGCCTGGCGCGCAGCATCCAGTACTGTCGCTAGCGGCAGGATTTTTTGCGCCGTCACCCCGGTGTCGTACCGTGCCGCCTGCGGACAGTAACCGCAATCTTCCGGGCAGCCGCCTGTCTTGATCGACAGCAGTGTCGCCAGTTCGACTTCGGTCGGATCGAAGTGTTCG
>JAYVEF010000328.1:0-8283 GCA_043748965.1 Burkholderiales bacterium | reverse complement strand
TGATGTGTTGCGGGTCGCTGGTTTCGATATTCGAGACAATCAAAAAGCGTGAGCGGAGCCGGCCGGTCGAATCGGTCAGGGCAAAATATTTTTGGTTGGTCTGCATCGTCAGAATCAGACATTCTTGCGGCACAGTCAAAAATTCTTCTTCAAAATGGCAGGCATACACCATTGGCCATTCGACCAGCGCACTGACCTCGTCGAGCAAGGCTTCGGGCATCAAGACCTGATCGTCGCCAGCCGCAGCCAATAGCGCGGCGCGAATTTTTTCCTTGCGCGTGGCCGGGTTGGCGATGACCTTGCCGACCGAAGCCAGCGTTGCAGCGTAACAGTCCGCGTCGGCAATCGCCAGAGTGCCGTGCGATAAAAACCGGTGGCCAAGCGTGACGCGATCCGATGCCAGTCCGAACAACGTCAGTGGCACAATGGCCGCACCGTGCAGCGCAATGACGCTGTGTACCGGGCGCACGAACTGTACCGTACTGCCGTCGGGTCGCTGGTAGCTCATCACTTTTGGAATTGGCAGCTTCGCGATCGCTTCGTCGAGCAATCCCTGCAATGCCTCACCCAGCGCCACGCCGGGCGCCTGGTAGTTGTAAAAAAAGCTCTCGGCTTTGCCATCGATGGCGCGTTCCAGATCGTTCAGCGTGAGCGTGCCTGTACCGCTCGCTGCTGCGAGTGCTGCCAGTTTTTTAAGCAGAGGCGGTGTCGCATTCCCTGCTGCGTCGAGCGCTACCGCGACCGGTAATACCTTCTCGCGCAAGGTCTTGGCAAGTGCCATCTGGCGTACCCGCGTAATGCCGACGGCCAACCGCCGCGGCGTGGCAAACAGGGTCACGACCGCATCCGCGTCGATCAAATCACGTGCGGTCAGCCCATGCAGCACGCCACTGGCGAATGCCTCGCCCAGTTTGGTGAGGGCCTTCGGCGGAAGCTCTTCGGTGAGCACTTCGATTAGCAGGGTTTGATTCATTTTTAAGCAGTCATTGCAATACATGGCGCCCGATACGAGCGCGGAAAATCATCAATTTCAAGAGCGCTCAGGCAGCCTGGCGGGCAGCGCCGCACATCGGAAAGCCCAGCTTCTCACGGGAGGCCAAGTAGGCTTGGGCCACCGCTCGAGACAGATTGCGGATGCGGCCAATATATGCGGCGCGCTCGGTGACCGAAATCGCCCCGCGCGCGTCGAGCATGTTGAAGCTGTGTGCGGCCTTCAGGATCATTTCATAGGCGGGCAATGTCAGCGCTACCGCCATCAGCCGCTTGGCTTCGGATTCGTAGTTCGCAAATAGCGAAAACAAAAATTCGGTATTGGCGTGCTCGAAATTGTAGGTCGACTGCTCGACCTCGTTTTGGTGAAACACATCGCCATAGGTCAGGTGGGTGCTGACGCCATTTTCGATGCGCTCGGTCCAGATCAGATCGTAGACGTTTTCAACGCCCTGCAGATACATCGCCAGACGTTCGATGCCATAGGTGATTTCGCCCAGCACGGGCTTGCAATCAAGTCCACCGACCTGCTGAAAATACGTGAATTGGGTGACTTCCATGCCGTTCAACCAGACTTCCCAGCCCAGCCCCCACGCACCTAGTGTCGGATTTTCCCAATCGTCCTCGACAAAGCGCACGTCGTTTTGTTTCAGATCCAGACCGAGTGCTTCGAGCGAACCGAGATACAGCTCAAGGATGTTTTCCGGCGCCGGTTTCAACACTACCTGATACTGATAATAGTGCTGCATGCGGTTAGGATTCTGGCCGTAGCGGCCATCCTTGGGGCGCCGTGATGGCTGGACGTAAGCAGCGCGCCAAGGTTCCGGCCCGATTGCCCGCAAAAATGTCGCTGTGTGCGACGTACCCGCGCCGACTTCCATATCGTAAGGCTGGAGCAGGGCGCAGCCCTGTGCATCCCAATACGATTGCAAGGTAAGGATGACTTGTTGAAATGTGAGCATCGTAGTCTGGATTGCAGCAAAAAGAGGAAGCGTACATGGCAGGGCGCAAGGAAACAGCACCGACACTGCACACCGGCAGAGAAAAGGATTTTAGCGGGTTTTGTGCACAACAGGCTTGTCCACGCTGACCTTTTTGCTGCGCAGCACCCACGCCGCAACCAGCATCAACAATGCCAGCGTCACAATCAGTCGATTGCCCAGCACGATATACGGCGTGTTGCCGCGATAACCCTGCACGGTCGCACGCAGTACCCCCTGCGTCAGTGGCGCGAGCTGACTGAGTAAGCGGCCCTTCTGGTCGATCACGGCAGTCGCACCGGTATTGGTCGCGCGCAGCATCGGCCGGCCTGTCTCCAGCGAGCGCATTTGCGAAATTTGCAGATGCTGTGGCAGCGCGATCGAGTTGCCGAACCAGGCGATATTGGAGACGTTCAGAAGGATGGTCGATTGTGCGGCACTGCCGGCTAGCTGGTTTGCAATTTCTTCGCCAAACAGGTCTTCGTAGCAGATATTAGGCAGCACCCACTGGTCCTTGACGGCGAGCGGTGGCTGCATCACGTCGCCACGCGCAAAGTCGCCTAACGGAATGTGCATCATGTCGATGAACCAGCGAAAACCAGTCGGAATAAATTCGCCGAACGGCACCAGATGATGTTTGTCGTAACGGTAGTTGGTGGCACCAGATGGTCCGATGCCGATCACGCTGTTGGTAACATGTGTCGGGCTATCGGCGAGCGGCATGCCGACTAACAACTGACTGTGCGATTGCCTTGCAAAGTCCAGCAGCCGCGGGATGAAATCGAGCGGCAACTGACTCAAGAGCAGCGGCAATGCGGTTTCGGGCGTGGAGATCAGATCAGCCGGTGCTGCACTGATCATCTGGTGATAGCTGGCCAAGGTAGTCGGTACCCGCTCGGGATTGAATTTGGCCTCCTGTGCAACGTTAGCCTGCAACAGCCGTACCGTGATCGGATTGCCGTAGGGCGTGGTCCAGTCGATGTGGCGCAGTGCGCTGCCTGCCACCAACAGGCAGACCGGCAGCACCAGCAACCATTTATATCGCGCCAGCAGCACTAGCGAACCCGCCGTGACGGCACTCAGCAACCCGATGCCATACACCCCGATTAGTGGTGCAAAGCCTGCCAGCGGCGCCTCGCTGTGTGCATACCCCGATGAAATCCACGGAAAACCGGTGAAGATCCAGGCGCGGGTCCACTCCGCCAGCAGGTACAGCGCCGGCAGCAGTAACAGGGGATGAATCCAGTCTGCACTGCACCAGTGCCGCCGCAGTGCCGCTGCGAAGCCGGTAGCTGCCGCCATCAGTCCTGACAGGAACAGCGCGAGACCGGCTACTGCAATGATGGTCATCCACGCCGGCAGATCACCGTAGTCATGCAGGCTGATGTACAGCCAGCAGGTGCCGAACAAGAGCCAGCCGAAGCCATACATCCAGCCGATCAGTGCACTACGGCGCACTCCGGCAGCTTTTTGCAATAGATAGAACAACCCGGTCAGCGCAACGATCTGCAGCGGCCACCAGCCGAAGGGCGCAAATGCGAGGACGTTGAGTGCGCCGGCGCAAAACGCCAGCGATCCAGCGAAGCGGCACCACAGCGGCGCGTCACCCGGCGCCGTTATCCGCGTCGTTCTGAGTCCATCAATCAAGCTCGTCCACCTCAAGTTCGGGCAGTTTTTCGACGAGCAGTACATGCACCTGACGGGCATCGGCGCGCAGCACTTCGAAGCGCAGGCGGCCGATATCGAACACGTCGCCTTTGCGCGGCACCCGCGACAGGTGGTTGGCCACCAGTCCGCCGATCGTATCGACATCTGCGTCCGAGAATTCCACTCCGACGGCCTGGTTGAACTGGGCGATTTCGGTCAGCGCCTTGACGCGCCACTTGGCACCGAGCGCACCATCGCGTATCGCCAGAATATTGTCTTCCGCTTCGTCGAAGTCGTATTCGTCTTCGATGTCGCCGACGATTTGCTCGAGGACGTCTTCGATGGTGATCAGACCGGCCACGCCACCGTATTCATCGACTACGATTGCCATGTGATTGCGGTTTGCGCGAAAGTCCCGCAGCAGCACGTTCAGGCGTTTGGATTCGGGAATGAATACGGCGGGCCTCAGCATGTCGCGTACATCGAAAGATTCTTCGGCGTAATAGCGCAGGAGATCCTTGGCAAGCAGAATGCCGGCGACCTTGTCGCGCTCGCCTTCGACTGCCGGAAAACGCGAATGGGCGGTCTTCAGCACCATCGGCAGCCATTCTTCAATCGGCTTGGCGATATCGACCATGTCCATCTGCGAGCGCGGGATCATGATGTCGCGGGCCGACAGATCCGACACCTGAAACACCCCTTCGATCATCGACAGCGCGTCGGCGTCGATCAGATTGCGCTCGTGCGCATCTTGCAAAATTTCAAGCAACTCGGCGCGGTTTTCGGGCTCGGGCGAAATCAGCGCGGTCAGGCGTTCGAACAACGAACGGTGCGGTTTGACGTCGAACGCCTTGACGCCAGAAGTAAGATCTTGCATTGGGCAGAAAGCCGTGGGTGCGACGCTGTTTTGATGCCAGACAGGATACACCAAAGTCTTTTCAGCGCCGCCGGAAGGCCGCCGTTGATCCGTGACTGCGTCGGGTCCGAACGTCGTTTCAGCGCGTGCCGGTCGAAGCGTCAGAGGCCAGATACGGATCGGCAAAACCCAGGCGCGCCATGATGGCGGTTTCGCGCTGTTCCATCTGATCGGCTTCGGCCAAGTTGTCGTGATCGTAGCCTTGCGCATGCATCACGCCGTGCACCACCAGATGCGCGGCGTGTGCCAGCAGCGATTTGTTTTGCGCGGCGGCTTCGGCCTGCAGCACATCGGTACACAGGATCAGGTCGGCGCGGGTCAGATCGGCCGGCTCGTGACTCTGCGCACCGGTGGCGGCCTCATCCTCGCTGTAAGCGAAGGTCAGCACGTTGGTGGCGTAATCCTTGCCGCGATAGTCGCGATTCAACGCGCGGCCTTCTGCGTTGTCGACCAACCGGATGGTCAGTTCGGCGGGCGTTTCCAATGCGGCCTGGACCCAGCGCCGCAGCAGCGGCCGCGTGACCAGATCACGCAGACGCGGGTCGGCGTACTGCACCACCAGTGCCAGCTTATTTTTTGACATTTTTTATTGTCGCGACACGTGCTGGCTTGATCGGGGCTGGCACACTGGCGGCTTCGTAGGCGTCGACGATGCGTGCCACCAATGGATGGCGTACCACGTCCGCGCTGCTGAAGCGCGTAAAGGCGATCCCTCGTACCGCATCGAGCACATCGATGGCATCGATCAGTCCGCTTTTCTGGCTGCGCTGCAGGTCGATTTGCGTGACGTCGCCGGTGATCACGGCCTTGCTGCCGAAGCCGATCCGCGTCAAGAACATCTTCATTTGTTCCGGTGTGGTGTTCTGCGCTTCATCCAGAATCACGAAAGCATGGTTCAGTGTGCGGCCGCGCATGTAGGCCAGCGGAGCGATTTCGATGGCCTGTTTTTCAAACATCTTTTGCGTGCGGTCAAAGCCCAGCAAGTCGTACAGCGCGTCGTACAGCGGTCGCAGATACGGGTCAATTTTTTGCGAGAGATCGCCCGGCAAAAAGCCCAGCCGTTCGCCTGCCTCGACTGCCGGTCTTGTCAGGATGATGCGCTTGACGGCGTCGCGCTCAAGCGCATCCACCGCGCAGGCCACGGCCAGATAGGTTTTGCCGGTGCCAGCCGGGCCGACCCCGAAGGTGACGTCGTGATCGAGGATCGCTTGCAGGTACTCGAGTTGATGCGGGGTGCGGCCACGCAAGTCGTGGCGACGGGTTTTAAGCGTCGGGCCCGGATGCTCGGGCGGCGCAGCTTCGTCCGGGACAACTTCGGCGGCCTTGCGCCGTGCCGCGCCGCGTACCGGCTTTAGGCTGGCTGCCGGGACTTCCGCATACGCCATGCCGCTGCGCTGCTCGACCAGTGCGAGCTGCACTTCTTCGATGGGTACGACCTTGTCGGCAATGGCGTAAAATTTTTCGAGCAGTGCCAGCGCGCGGTCGCCGTTGCTGCCACCGATGATGAAGCGGTCACCACGACGGAAGATCGTGACGTCCAGTGCCGAGGAAATCTGCCGCAGATTTTCGTCCATCGGACCGCACAGATGCGCCAGTCGACGGTTGTCGAGCGGCTCCGGAACAAAGTACAGCGGTTCGGCGGGGGTACGGGTTTTCAATCGCAGGCAACCAGTCGATCAGGCACGGCGGCCAAAGGCGCCGGGATCAGATCACCCCGCAGCGAATACGAAAAACTCTGGGTGATCAGCACGTCGACCAGCTGGCCGACCAGACGCGCACCGTTCAGCCCACCATCAAAATTCACCACCCGATTGTTTTCGCTGCGCCCCTGCATTTCGGCCGGGTCTTTTTTGGACGGGCCTTCGACCAGCACGCGATGGATCTGGCCTACCATCGCCTGGCTGTAGCGTTTGGTGTTGCTGTCGATGACTGCCTGCAAGCGCTGCAGGCGTGCCAGCTTGACCGCATGAGGCGTTTCGTCGGCCAGATTAGCTGCCGGGGTGCCGGGACGGGGACTGAAAATAAAGCTGAAGCTGTTGTCGTAACCGATATCGTCGATCAGTGTCATCATCGCCTCGAAGTCTGCCTCGGTCTCGCCTGGAAAGCCGACGATAAAGTCCGACGAGATCGCAATGTTGGGGCGTACCTCACGCAGGCGGCGTATGATCGACTTGTATTCCAGCGCGGTGTAGCCGCGCTTCATTGCCATCAGGATGCGGTCCGAGCCATGCTGCGCCGGCAGGTACAGATGGTCGACCAGCTTCGGTACGCTGGCGTACGCATCGATCAGACGCTGGGTAAATTCCTTGGGATGACTGGTGACAAAACGGATCCGCTCGACGCCGTTGATCTCGGCGATGTATTCGATTAACAGCGCGAAGTCAGCGATCACGCCATCCGCCATGGCGCCACGATAGGCGTTGACGTTTTGCCCGAGCAGCGTAATTTCCTTGACGCCCTGCGCTGCCAGTCCGGCGACTTCGGCCAGCACGTCGTCGAAGCGGCGCGAGACTTCTTCGCCACGCGTGTACGGCACCACGCAATAGCTGCAGTATTTGCTGCAACCTTCCATGATCGACACGAACGCGGTCGCGCCATCGACTTTGGCAGGCGGCAGATGGTCGAATTTTTCAATTTCAGGAAAACTGATGTCGACCTGCGGCTGGCCTGAACTGCGGCGCAAGTCCAGCATGGCCGGCAGCCGATGCAGCGTTTGCGGCCCGAATACCAGATCGACGTAGGGTGCGCGCTTGATGATCGCAGCGCCTTCCTGCGAAGCCACGCAGCCACCGACGCCGATCACCAGATCGGGTTTCAGCAGTTTCAGTTCTCGAATCCGACCGAGGTCCGAGAACACTTTTTCCTGGGCTTTTTCGCGCACCGAGCAGGTGTTCAGCAAAATCACGTCAGCGTCTTCCACCGTGTCGGTCTTGACCATACCCTGGGCGGCATGAAGCACATCGGCCATCTTGTCCGAGTCGTACTCGTTCATCTGGCAGCCGAAGGTCTTGATGAATACTTTTTTTTGCATTTATTTGATCAGCGTGAAGCGACGTGGCGGTGCGGGCAGGGTGGCGACTTCATCCGCGGTCAGGAGCCATACCCGGTCGACCGCGCCGGCCATGTCTTCGGTATAGGCCGCCATGTAAGTGGCGCTGCCTAGCGCATTCGGCACGACGGTCAGATTGTCGGGGCTCCAGATGCGCGCGCCACCGGACAGGGTGCGCGGCTTGCCATCGATTTCGATATTCGGATAAGCGGTGACCGTCAACTTGCCGCTTTTGGCGTCTGCCGGCAAGGGTCGCTCGAAAGCCAGCGCTGACAGTGCGACTGCGGCAATCACCAGACCTGATAACGGACGTGAGAAACGCTTGAATCTGCGCATGAGGAACTCCGGTTTTTGCCGACTGGCCGCCGCCGCCATCGCGGGGATACGATGATTTTTAGCAGAAGCCATCACTTGCTTTCGGGTGTACAGCGTAGCTGCATTCGCCGTCGCTCGGGATACTATAGGCCAACAAAGTGTACCATCAAAACAGTTAGGCATTTGCCCCGGGACTGGCTCTGCCGCTAGGTCTGCAGCAAAAAAAAGCGCGCCCGGAGCGTGTCTGCAGGTGACTTGGCAAATGATCAATTCATCGGCGTATTGGTCTGCACAATCCACAATTTCGCCAGCTCCGCTGTGCCATCGGTCCCGCCGACCGACTTGAACGCCTTCAGCGCACTGTCCTTTTTCCCAGCCATGGTGTA
>JAYVEF010000327.1:0-2448 GCA_043748965.1 Burkholderiales bacterium | reverse complement strand
GGGCGATGACGTTAGGCTTCAATGCGGCCCTGTGCGAGAACACCTGTGCACCGTCGGCTGCCAGCGCCTATTACAACGCGCTGACTTCGCGCCCCTATACGAACCTCGGACTACGACCCTCCATGTTGCTGCCGACCGACTCTGTGGCACTGGCCAAAGCGCTGATCGATCGCGGAGTGCAGAGTGAATTCAGGATATTGCCTGCCAGCGCGTGGTTCCTGACCACCTCGGACCATGCCCGCAACGCGCGGAGTGGGCTGTTTCCACCAACAGGCTTGGTGGCGACAAAAAAGCTGACGATGCATAACGTCCACCGTGACAGTATTTCGGATGTGCGCGACATCATGATTTACCAGACTGGGCTGCCAACCGTCGCCGGACTTGATACCCTGACCTTCCGGCCCGGTGCTCTGGCCGACCACTTGACCTCAAGCGGCGGTGATTTATTGGGAAGTTTCCAGATGAGCAGCTTGCGGTGGCTCGAAGCCGGGGCGACGGCGAGTTATGGCACAGTTTCCGAACCCTGCAACTACTGGCAAAAATTTCCGAATCCGACCGTATTGACACGACGCTACCTGTCAGGTGACAGCGCGATCGAGGCTTACTGGAAAAGCGTAGCGTGGCCAGCACAGGGAATTTTCATTGGCGAACCGCTGGCGCGGCCGTATCGCCAGTAAAGGCATTTCGTTCACATTGCTGCTAGATTCTATCCATGCTCCCGCAAGGGGACGGCTTAGGGTCGGTCGCGCTCTGTGTTGAAGTGCTTTGATTGCTGGGCCACTTGCTCATTGACTAGAACGATGTTTGCTCTAAAAGGTTCGCACAGAGCAAAAACTATTGTTAAAATCTTATCTTGCAGTTGCACTAGCAAGTTTTGGCTCAATCTCTGTGCATCAGCAACGCAAGCCGGCACAAAGCAAGGTCTGCAGTCGCTGCGCGGCACATCCATTCAACGACATCGGCAAGACATGATTTATATAAGGAACCATCAATGCGTGACATCACTCGGCAATCGTCCGGAACTGGGTATGACCCCAATCGATTGCTGGACGCTCTAATCCAGAACTTGCGCTTGAAAAACGACGCTGCGCTGTCGCGCGCGCTGGATGTTAATCCGCCAGTACTGAGCAAGATCCGGCACGGCACGCTGCCGGTCGGTGCGTCGCTGATCATCCGGATGCAGGACGTGAGTAACTTCAGTCTGAAAAAAGTGCGAGCGCTGATGGGGGATCGGCGCGAACGGTTTCGGGTCGCGGGTCGCTCGAATGGCCCGGCCAGGGTGTACCGGCAGGGGACAGGTAATGAACCAGTGCTGTCCGGAACCAGTTAGCGAAAAGAGTTGCGCAGGTAACGACTACCAACGAATCGCTAATCGAAACACCGTATATCGTCGATCACCTTGCCATCGTTGGGCAAACTGCCCGCCGTAACAATTGCCACGTCTCCCCGTAATTTGGTGACATCGCGCATTGCCTCTACCAGCGCGGTGACGGGTACCGCTTCGGGCATTGTAGTTTCGTACTGCAGTGTCATGCGATCTTCGCCCGTCTGGCCCGATACCACCAGCCGCGCTTTCACGATTGCCGGAAAGCGCCGCAAGATCTCTGCGACCTGCGCCGGATGCACGAACATCGCGCGCACCTTGGTGGTCTGATCAGCACGACCCATCCAGCCCTTGATGCGCTGATTGGTGCGACCGCATGGCGAGGTTCCCGGCAAAAGCGCCGAGAGATCGCCAGTAGCGAAGCGCACCAGCGGATAGTCCCGATTGAACGAAGTGACCACCACTTCACCGACGTCGCCCGGCGCCACCGGATCGCCGGTCCCTGGGCGAACGATCTCCAGCAACAGATCTTCGTCCAGCACCATGCCGGGATTCACCACCCCGTCGGTCGCGGTCTCGAAGGCAATGGCGCCGATGTCGGCAGAGGCATACAACTGCAACACCAGCGCCACGCCGTGGTCATGCAGCCACGCACGCAGCGACGGCGGCAACGCTTCGGCACTGACCAGCGCACGCTGCACGCTACCGATATCGGCACCCATCGCGTGCGCCTTTTCAATAATCAGTTTTAAAAAGGAAGGCGTGCCCACGTAGGCCACGGGCCGCAATTCGACCATCGCCTGCACCTGCATTTCGGTCTGCCCGACACCTGCCGGAATTACCACGCAGCCGAGTTGCGCAGCGGCGCCTTCGATCATGAATGCCGCCGGTGTGAAATGGTAGGAGAAACAGTTTTGCAGCAGATCGCCACGTTGTAGTCCGAGCGCCCGCAATGCCGGCGCAAAGCGCCACCAGTCCTGGCCCGTACCCTCCGGATCGAAGATCGGACCGGGTGACATGAAAATCCGCCGCAGTTGCTGTCGACTGCTGGCCAGCAGTTCGCCAAAAGGCGGTGCGGCACGCTGTAACGCCAGCAAGCCGGATTTGCGGGTGATCGGAAGCGC
>JAYVEF010000326.1:0-8292 GCA_043748965.1 Burkholderiales bacterium | reverse complement strand
GTTTCGCCCTGATTCAGGCAGACAAAAACGTCATTCAGGTCAGGATAGGTAATTACATCGGGCAGAACTTTGGCATCGTCTCGGCCATTACCGAGAATGCCGTGGAGCTGAAGGAAATCGTTCAGGATGCGTCCGGCGAATGGGTCGAGCGTAAAGCCAAGTTAGAATTGCAGGAGACCAAAAAATGATTGCGTTAAACAAACGGGTGAGTAAATTGAACAGTATCGCGCGAAAATTTTTTGGCCTGTGTGCCGTGCTTGGACTGGTTGTGACGACAGGCGCCGCCCAAGCGCAGGAAAACGCGATCGAATCAATCAATGCCAATCAGCAGGGCGCCAACGTGGTCGTCAAGATCGTGTTGAAAAACCCGGTTGCCAAGGCCCCCATCGGGTTTTCGATTACCAGCCCGGCGCGGATCGCCTTGGACTTTTCCGGCACCACCAATGCAACCGGCAAAAGCGCGCAGGATATCGGATTGGGTGACGTACGTAACGTCAACGTGGTGCAAGCCGGTGAGCGCAGTCGCCTGGTGTTTAACCTGACCCGTCCGCTCAACTATGCCACGCTGGTCGAAGGCAATACGGTAGTGGTTACGATCGACGGTTCCGGCGGGCCCGCCACCGCAGTCAACGCGGCGGGCATCCCGGTAGTGGTGCCGGCGCGGATGCAAGCCGGTCGGCAGCAGATCAAGGATATTGATTTCAGGCGCGGCGTGGGGGGTGAAGGCCGCATCGTCGTGGACTTGCCGTCGAATCAGATGGGTGTCGATGTACGGCAGCAGGGGCAAACCATCGTGGTTGATTTTCTAAAAGCCGGCTTGCCGGAAGTACTGCGCCGGCGCATGGATGTCGGCGATTTCGGAACACCGGTGAAACTGATAACCACCAGCCCGCAAGGCGAAAATGTACGGATGGTGATCGAGCCGAAAGGTCTTTGGGAACACAGCGCGTACCAGAGCGACTCGCAGCTGGTGATCGAAGTGCGTCCGATCAAGGAAGAGCCGAACAAGCTGTCACAAGGAACCCAAGGCTATCGCGGTGAAAAGCTGTCGCTGAATTTCCAAAACGTTGAAGTGCGCTCGGTGTTGCAGGTAATTGCCGATTTCACGGGCTTGAATATCATTACCAGCGATACTGTTACCGGTAACCTCACACTGCGTTTGAAAGATGTGCCGTGGGATCAGGCGCTGGACATCGTGATGCAGGCTAAGGGTCTGGACATGCGCAAAAATGGCACGGTGTTATGGATTGCGCCAAAAGATGAATTACTGACCAAAGAGAAACTTGAACTGGAGCAGCGTGCACAGATCGCCGATCTGGAGCCACTGAAAACTGAAACTTTTCAGCTGAATTATCAAAAGGCCGACGCGTTCAAATTGGTGTTCGGTCTGGACAGCGGATCCGGTGATGGCAAGAACCGTATCTTGTCGAAGCGCGGCAGCGCCGCGATCGATCCGCGTACCAATAAGCTGATCGTCACCGATATCCCAAGCAAACTCGAAGAAGTCCGCAAGCTGATTCAGATTACCGACATAGCGACCCGTCAGGTACTGATCGAAGCGCGCATCGTCGAAGCCGACGATTCCTTCAGCCGCAACCTGGGCGCCAAACTCGGCTTCACCGATTTGCGGACGCTGCGCGGTGGCGACACCGGGTATCAACTATCGGGGAATAATCGCGGCGCGCTGACGGGTAACTATCTCGGCGTCGGCGAACAAACCGGGCAAGCCAAGGTTACAGACCAGAGCTATATTCCGAATTCGCAGTTCGTGAATTTGCCGGCGGCGGGTATTAACGGGCTCAATGCGGGGAGCCTGGCGGTCAGCCTGTTCTCTGCTGCGGCCAATCGTTTCCTGAACCTTGAATTGTCGGCGCTTGAAGCCGACGGTCGCGGCAAGGTCATTTCAAGCCCGCGCGTTGTCACCGCCGATCAACAGCAGGCACTAATTGAGCAGGGTGAAGAGATCCCGTATCAAAAGGCGACAAGCAGCGGCGCCACCTCGGTCGAATTCAAAAAGGCCAATCTGAAGCTGGAGGTCACGCCACAGATTACGCCGGATGGGAATATCATTTTGACGGTCGATGTGAACAAGGACACCCGCGGCGCGCCAGCACCAGGCGGCTTTGCGATCAATACCAAACACGTAAAAACCAATGTTCAGGTTGAAAATGGCGGTACCGTGGTGCTGGGAGGAATATTCACGCAACAGGAGCAGGACTCGGTCACCAAGGTGCCGTTTTTGGGTGACATTCCGCTGCTTGGCAATTTGTTCAAAACTACCGGCCGTACCAATAACAAAACCGAGCTCTTGGTGTTTATTACGCCGAAGATTGTCGCTGATCGTATTTCAGCGCGTTGATGCCAACTGTTTGCGCTCGCCTACCGCAGCGAGCAAAAAAGTACTGACTGAAATTTAGGATAAAAAATGAACAACCAACCAGTAACCGCATCACTGCTACGCGCAAGCCGCTGGGTGCTCGCAGGATTTTTAAGTCTTACGCTGGCAGCGTGCGGTGGAGGCGGTGGCTCGCCTGGTGCAAGTGGGCCGGGCAGCGCCGCCGGCGGTACGGCCACGACTCCCGGTACGGGTGGCACCACACCTCCGGTAGTGCCACCCGTCGTACCTGCTGTGGCAGTGTTGACGTTGAGTTTGCTCGACGCAAATAGCGCGCCGATTTCATCCATTGGTGGCACGCAGGTGGCGACGCTGCGCGCGAAATTTACCGACACGCTGGGTGCCGTGGTTGCGGGTGCTGTGGTGAATTTTACTGCGAGCGATACGACACAAGTTCAGTTTATCCCGGCCTCCGCTTCGGCGCTAACCGACAGCACTGGGGTAGCGACGATCTCGATCAAACCCTCAAGCGCTACGGCGGCAGGAGCACTCGCTGTAACTGCGGTGGCGACGCTGAATTCACTAACCGCGAAGTCTCCAGCGGTCGGGATCAGCGTTAATGGCGTGGCGCAAACCACGGGTACGCCAACTTTTACCCTGACTCTGGTGGACGCGAGCAACGTCGCAATCACGTCATTATCGGGTGGGCAGATCGGTACCGTTCGCGGCAAATTCGTCGACGGCAGTGGCGCCAACGTAGTTGGCGCGGTGGTTAAATTTACGGCGAGTGATCCCTCCCTTGTCCAATTTACGCCAGGCTCCGCCTCCGCGCTGACTGACGCTAACGGAACGGCGTCAATCAATGTGATGCCGTCAAGTTTCACTGCTGCTGGGGCGCTCGCCATCAACGCGCAGGCGGTCCTCAGTGCAAGCAGTGCAAGCTCGAATGCCATCGGTATTAGCGTGGTCGCGGCGCCACTGGTCGTCGGCACGCTGTCCTTTTCGCCGATACCGGTCGGTGCGCTGCCTGCGTTCAGTGCGGTTACGTTGAATGTGCCGTTGACCAGCAACGGTCAGCCCGCCTCGACAGCACCCGGCTTGAACCTGACGTCGCTGTGCGTTGGAGACGGCACCGCCACATTGGCGCTGTCATCGGTCTCCAACGGTGTAGCAACGGCGATCTATACTAATAAAGGATGCAGCCGCGGGTCCGATTTGCTGACCGCGTCGATTGGTACCTCAGCACAAAGCATTTCGCTGAGCGTCGGTAGCGCAAACCTTGGCACAATCAACTTCATCAACTCAAATTTGTCGGGAACCTCGCTGGTCCTGAAAGGTACTGGCGGTTTGGGCAGGATGGAGTCTGCACTGTTGACCTACAAAGTCGTGGACCAGACGGGCGCTGGCCTGGCTGGCGTCAATGTAACTTTTACAGCGACCACCACCACTGGTGGCCTGAAAGTATTGCCGACCAACAGCACTACCGATAACAATGGACTTGTCACCACAAGTGTTCAGTCCGGCACTATTCCGACCCCTGTGCGCATCATCGCTCAAGCCACCAGAAATGGCGTCTCGATCACAGGACTATCAGATGCACTGACCATTTCGACTGGACTGCCGATTCAAAAATCGATGTCGATGAGTGCCGACAAGTACAACATCGAAGGGCTTGACTACGACGGTTCGCAGGCACTAATCACCATTCGAATGGCCGACCAATACGGCAATCCGATCTCGGATGGCACCACTGTTAATTTCATTGCGGAGGGTGGTGCAGTCGGCACGTCGTTGCAGGGCGCGTGCCAGACCGCAGGTGGTGGCTGTACAGTTCCATTTTTGAGCCAGGCTTTCAAACCACTGAACGGACGTGTGACAGTATTGGCCTACGCTCTTGGTATCGAAGATTTTGTCGATGCTAACGGTGATGGTCAGTACTCATGTACAAACTTTACCAGTGGCGATGCCACTACGCCGGCTGTGTTCAGACCATTGATCGATACCTGCGTCTCGGGGGGAGAACCATTTACAGATTTGCCGGATGCATTTCTAGACGCAGGATCCCTTGCTGTACCACTCACGGTCGGGGGAGGCACCCTTGATGGCATTATGACGCCGGCTAACGGCGACCTGCCAGTGCCTTACGGTCACGCGGTGTATAGCGCCTCGGGCGATGGACACTGGGGTGTCAACTACATTCGCCAATCCAGCGAATTTATTTTCAGTGGGTCGAAAGCTACGTTGATCAGAGTCGATCCGGTCACGCACGCGGACATTGCTGGCAATCCTCGGGCAATTAGCGGGTTGATAGGGGCGAATTGCACGCCGGTGCCGCTGGCTTTCCGTTTGATCGATAAAAATAATAACCCCTTACCATTTGGGACAACTGTGACGGCAGCAGATGCGGTAAAAATTTCCGCTGCAACTTTTTATCCCGCTTTAGTGGGCTCAAGTGCCGCTACCGGCGGTACTTTTCATACGGTCACAATTAAGCCGGATGCCACTTGTGCAGCAGGATCGATCAATATCATCGCGACGACGCCGAATGGAATTGGTTCCGTCTTTACGTTTGGTACGAATTGAAGGCAGCGAACTCTGAGAACGGCGAGATGCCGTTCTCAACTGCCGTGTACGCCATTTTCAATTAGTGGCTCCAACCGGGATGAACGGTGCAGACATTTTTTGAATAGACAGGCACACAGCACGATGAAAAAAATGTCGAATCGAGCAGCTTTGACATGGCACCGTGTTGTGGCAATCGCCGTCGGCAGCATGTTGCTGAACGGTTGCGGCGGCGGTTCACTCGGCGCCACCGGCACCAATAGCGCGAGCGGTAGCGCGCCTGTAGCAAGTAGAACAGTAAACGCATTGCTTTCCTTGGCTTTGGCAAATGGCGTAGCCAATCAGGTCACTATTTTTTCAGCGGCCACCTCTGCCATTCGCATTGTCAGGTGTGTCGATCCAACCGGCGCCGCTGTCGCCGGGACCACCATCCCGTTCACACCGAATCTGCCGGTGCCGGTGAGATTTTTACCGAGTTCCGGCACTGGAATCATGGACAAAAGCGGATAGTTCAATGTTCAAGCGCTTCCAGGAAATATCGCTTCCAATGGTCCGGTTTCGATTGTTGCTGCCGTGAGCTATAACGGCGCCACGATCGGCTCCAATACGGTGCAGCTGCACGTCACGCAAGGTTAGCCATGCAGCAGGTGTTTGTTGCTGGCGTGTCAACGGGAACACCGAAAACGGCATGGTTGCATTGGAGTGCAAATATCACCGTCGGCGCCTTTATTCGGCGCACCTCCGCATCGTCTAAAATACATCGTGGTATTTTGTTGAATCCTCAACATGCAACCGCGGGGATTTTTGAAAATTGGCATCAAAAAACATCTACCTCGTAGGCCTGATGGGCTCCGGCAAAACGACCGTCGGTCGCGCTCTTGCTAAAAAGCTCAACAAACGCTTCATCGATTCCGACCATGAAATCGAGGCGCGCACTGGCGCTTCGGTCGCATTGATTTTTGAAATCGAAGGTGAAGAGGCTTTTCGGCGGCGTGAAGCCGAGGTCATCCGTGAGTTGACCGGGCTCGACGATATCGTGCTGGCTACCGGCGGTGGGGCCATCCTGCATGTGCCGAGCCGCGCACTGCTGTCGGCGCGTGGCACGGTGATTTATTTGCGTGCCAGCGTCAACAGTATTTTGCAGCGCACTGGCCACGACAAGAACCGACCGCTACTGCAGACCGCCGATCCGCGCCGACGGATTGAGGAGCTGTCGCGCCAGCGCGAACCGCTGTACCGCGAGATAGCACATATCGTGATCGATACCGGGCGGCCCAATGTGCAATTTTTAGCGCATAGTATTGTGACGCAACTTGCGGCAATCGCTGTGACCTCTGACACCATGCCCGACCTAAAGATGTCCTCTGAAGTGCTTCCAGAACATGATCCGAACGATGCGCAGCGCGCCGAACCGGCTGTCATGCCATCGACACCGAGCTTACTGCAGGTCGAACTCGGTGCCCGCAGCTATCCGATTGCGATCGGCCCGGGGCTGCTGGGCAATGCCGATCTGATCAATCGCTACGTGCGCGGCAGCAGGGTAGCAATCGTCACCAATACGGTCGTCGCGCCTTACTATCTGGCGGCGCTGCAACACACGCTCGCCGCCGCAGACAAGCAGGTTACGACAATCATTTTGCCGGATGGCGAAGAACACAAGAACTGGTCGCAGCTGATGGTTATCTTTGATGCGCTGCTGGCGGAAAAATGCGATCGTAAGACGACCCTGATTGCGCTGGGTGGCGGGGTGGTGGGCGACATGACCGGCTTTGCTGCGGCCAGTTATCAGCGCGGCGTGCCGTTTATTCAAATCCCGACGACCTTGCTGGCGCAGGTGGATTCGTCGGTCGGTGGTAAAACTGGCATCAACCATCCGCTGGGCAAAAACATGATCGGCGCGTTCTATCAGCCGCAGGCGGTGTTCGCCGATCTGGATACGCTCAAGACGCTGCCGACGCGGGAACGTTCGGCCGGTCTGGCCGAGGTCATCAAATATGGTGCCGTGATCGATGCGGAATTTTTCGACTGGCTTGAGCAGAACATGGTGTTGCTGCTGGCCGGCGACGTGGTGGCACTCGGTTATGCGATCCGCCGCTCCTGCGAAATCAAGGCCGAGGTAGTGCGCCAGGATGAGCGTGAAGGCGGCCTGCGGGCGATTCTGAACTTTGGCCATACCTTCGGCCATGCCATCGAGGCCGGAATGGGCTATGGCGTCTGGCTGCATGGCGAAGCGGTCGGCTGTGGCATGGTGATGGCGGCGGAATTATCGCTGCGCATGAGACTGATCGATGCTGCTCAAAAGGCCCGTGTGATAGCACTGGTGCATCGCGCCGGCTTGCCTACCGTCGCGCCGGATCTGGGACTGGCACGCTGGCTGGCAGCGATGGTGGTCGACAAAAAAAACGATGCCGGCGAAATCCGATTTATTCTGATGCGTCCGCTCGGTGCTGCGGTCATGATGGCGGTACCGGCCGACGTACTGGAAGCAACGATCGCAGCGTGTACATGATGCGCCAGCCTCTGCTCGCTCGCGCAGACAGCATAGGTATCTTATGGATCCAATGATGGAAACTCAGCTCGCGCCCTACGCTGCGCATTCGGCGCAATCGCGCGGCCGCCGCCATGCCGAAGCGTCCACGCCGCAGCGCTCCGAGTTCCAGCGCGACCGCGATCGCATCATCCATTGTGGCGCGTTTCGACGGCTTGAATACAAGACACAGGTGTTCGTCAATCATGAAGGCGACCTGTTTCGCACCCGCCTGACCCACAGTATCGAAGTCGCGCAGATCGCCCGATCGATTGCGCGCAATCTGCGCCTGAACGAAGACCTGGTCGAAGCGATTTCGCTGGCCCATGATCTCGGGCACACACCCTTCGGTCACGCCGGTCAGGATGCACTCAACGCTTGCATGGCGGGGCAGGGCGGCTTCGAACACAATCTGCAGAGTCTGCGGGTGGTCGATCAGCTGGAAGAGCGCTATGGCGCGTTCGATGGGTTGAATCTGACCTTTGAAACCCGCGAAGGAATTTTGAAGCACTGCTCGCTTGCCAATGCCAGAACCCTTGGCGATATCGGTCAGCGTTTCATCGATAAAAAGCAGCCGACACTGGAAGCCCAGTTAGCCAATCTGGCCGATGAGATCGCTTATAACAATCACGATATCGATGACGGGTTGCGCTCGGGATTGCTGACGGTTGCGCAACTTGACGAGGTTGAATTGTTTGCCCGGCATCGGCGCGAAGTGGAACAGGTGTTTGCCGGCATCAGTGGCCGCCGCGCTATCAATGAAACCGTGCGGCGCATGATCAATGCGCTGATCCTCGATCTGATCGAGGCCTCGCAAGAGCGCATCGACGCGGCCGAGTTACGGGGCGCCGATGACGTGCGTAATGCT
>JAYVEF010000325.1:0-2480 GCA_043748965.1 Burkholderiales bacterium | reverse complement strand
AGTCAAAGAGCCTCCTCCGAACTCGCCCGCGAACACACCGAAAGCGCGTTGCGAAGCAGTGAACAACGTTTTGCTGCGATGTTTCATGCGTCTCCGGTGTCGATGGTGCTGGCGCGCTTCGACGATGATTTTGCGCTACTCGATGTCAACGAGGCGTTTGAGCGCCTGCACCAGCGTACCCGCAGCGCAGTGCTGGGGAAAAATGCAACCTTTCTCGGCATGTACCGCGACCATCAAGACCGCAACAGCATCCTGAACGCGCTCACGAGGTCCGGCCGGGTTGATCGTTATCAAACCTGGATGCGACTTGGCGACGGTAGCGAGGCATTGATGCAGCTATCCGGTAACGTCTTCCAGCAGGCCGGCCAAAACCTGCTGATCATGGCCAGCGAAGACGTTACCGAAATTCACGAAATTGAAAAGCAGATCCTAGCCTCGAACAACACGCTTGAAGAGCGTGTGACCGAGCGTACCGACGCGCTACGACATGCCAACCAGGAGCTCGCTTCGACCCTGCAGCGCCTGAACCTCGCGCAGGAAGAACTGGTCCGCAGTGGCAAGCTAGCCGCATTGGGCGCGCTGGTGGCCGGCATTGCACATGAGCTCAACACGCCGATCGGTAACAGTCTGATGGTCGCCAGCACGCTGGCCGACCGCACTCGAGATTTTATTGCAGGCAGCCAGGCCGGACTGAAACGCTCGGCTCTGGACAGTTTCTTGCGGGACGCCGGTACCGCATCGGAAATTCTGGTGCGTAACCTATTCCGTGCCGCCGATCTGGTGACCAGCTTCAAGCAAGTGGCAATTGATCAGACCAGTTCGCAAAGACGCCTTTTTCTTCTGACCGAACTGGTCGCCGAAATCGTTCTTACCCTTTCACCGACCATCCGCAAAAGCACAGTGCAGGTGCGTCAGACTATCCCCGCAACTCTATCGATGGATAGTTATCCAGGACCGTTGGGGCAGGTATTGAGTAATCTGGTCAATAACGCGCTGATGCACGCGTTTGAACCTGACTCCCAGGGTACCATCCTGCTGACTGCCACTGCGCAAGGTAACGACTGGTTGACGTTGTCGGTAAGCGACGACGGTGCCGGTATCGCGGCGGCCAACCTGGACCGAATTTTCGATCCTTTTTTTACCACCAGACTCGGTGCCGGCGGTTCGGGACTTGGCCTCAACATCACCCATAACATTGTCGGCGGCGTGCTCGGCGGGCGGATACAGGTTCAAAGCGAACCTGGCAAAGGCAGTACTTTCGTCCTGACGCTGCCGCTGACAGCACCAGGTCGGGCTGACGATGCACCGCCCGGCACGGCAACAGCTACGCTTTAAAGATACGCTAGCCTGTCACGGCAACAGTGCGGTACGACTCACCAACACCCCATCGGCATCGGCAAAAATCCAGTCACCGGGATGCACCAGCGTGCCAGCGATCGTGACGGCGATATCGGCTTGGCCCTCTCCTTTGCGCAGACTTCGGCGAGGATGGGTGCCGCGCGCCCGCACGCCGATTGCGCAAGCGTTGATTTCCTCGACATCCCGAACGCAACCGTCGATGACGATGCCGGCCCATCCATTTTGCTGTGCCATGCGCGCCAGATTACCGCCGACCATACCGCATCTCAGACTACCGCCTGCGTCGACCGCCAGCACCCTGCCACGGCCAGGTGTTTCAAGTGCCATACGTAGCAAAACATTGTCTTCAAATACTTTCAGCGTAGCCGCTGGCCCGGTAAAGTGTTGCAGTGCGCCGAAATGCTGCCACACGGGTGCCAACACAACCAGCATGCCGCTAGCAAGCTTGTCCTCGTTGGTGTCGCATAGGTCACAGGTTGAAAATGGCATGCCGTGAGATCCTTCAAAGTGGATGGTTTGATCTGGTTATTAGCAGAAGCATAACTAGGGGCGATGTTTGCTGGACGATCGTGTTTGCGGCAGCGCATTCGCATGAAAAAATCGGCAGCGTGTGATGATATTAGCCACACATATAAAAATGCTCGGCAACAACTCCGATATTCGTTAGTATGGGGTGATTTGGCAAGCGCGCGCTTGGCAAAGTGCCATGCACAGCTAGCCACACGTTTGCGCCAACGACAGTTCGCCACCATCCGATAGGAGTCACCGGTGTCCGAGATAGTACAACGCGATGTAACCGAAATCGATCGCCTGAATCGGCAGGCACTGTCCTGCCTCGCGTCCAACCGTTCCGAAACCTCGCGACTTGCCGCGCTGGCACTGGAAGCCTCCAATCTCATCGGCTACCAGCGCGGTGCAGGCTATGCCCACCTGAATCAACTATCGGTCTTGTTCCATGCTGGCGAAACCGACCGGGCCGCAGCCATGTGCAAACCATTGCCAGGGCTGTTCCATCGACTGGCAGACCTGGAAGGCGAGATGTCTGCCAATATCTGCTTGGGTTCGATTGCAACCCGGCGCGGTGATTTCATGCGTTCCGAAAAACATCTCGGCATTGCGCG
>JAYVEF010000324.1:0-22982 GCA_043748965.1 Burkholderiales bacterium | reverse complement strand
GAATAATCCAGCCAGCAGCGGATTACCGACGGTCTCGGCATAACCGACGTAGGCAATCACCAGTCCGAACAACAGCAACCCGCCGCTGCCGATATACCAGTCCGGTAGCGCGCAGCGACGCAGACGCTGAAGCTGCGGCCAGCACGTTGCGATGCGCTGATGCAGCCGCCGATTGTTGGCCCACAATGGATTACTGCTGCGGGGCGGCCCATCGGTATAGCGCGGCGGTATGTCATCCCGTTCTGCTTGATAGGTGCCGAATAATTTGTCCCACAGCAGGAATGTCCCGCCAAAATTGCGGTCACGATACACCGGGTCAACGCCGTGATGGACGCGGTGATTCGAGGGCGTCACAAAAAATTGGTCGAGCCGGCCGGATTTTCCCACCAGTCCGTTGTGGTTATAAAACTGTACGGAATAATGCAGCGACGACACCACCACAAAGATGTTCAGCGGCAGACCCAGCGCGGCAAGTATCGCCATGAATGGAAAGGACGTCAGCGACGAGTACCACGAGTTGCGAATTCCGAGCGACAGATTGAAATGTTCGCCTTCATGGTGCACGTGATGTACGGCCCAAAAAATCGGCCAGCGGTGGTGCAGCCGATGCATCCAGTAAAAGCAGAAGTCCCATCCGATCAGCCCGAACAGCCATTGCATGGTAGTCGGCCAGTGCTCCACCCAGTGCAGATTAAAGTGCAACAGCACCAGGCCGAAAGCCGCCACTTCGACACCGCGAAATGCCCACATCAGGATATGTCCGGAATTGAAATTGAAGATTACTTCTTTCCATGGTGTTGGTTGGCCATGAAATTTTTTGAGGATCCCCAGCTCCAGCAAAACCAGAGTCAGCATCATCACGAACGACCAGGCAAACGCATTCATCAGACTAGCTCCATAGGTTGTTGAACGGGCGCACGGTAGGTCGTCCGACAAATCCAGCCACACCCCATCCCGACGGCGACTCCCGCACCCAGATCGATGCTCAGGTGGCGTCGCAGCGCGATGATCGATACGCCAATGGCGAGTCCTGCCGCCACCGCGCCGATAGAGCGCAGCGGGCGACCCTTTTCACACAAGGCCCACACGCACAGCACAGTCAGTGCACCATGCAATGACGGCAAACAGTTCTGCGGCGAGTCGGCGGCGGCGAGCCAGCGTAGCAATGTGACGCTGGCACCGGTGCCTTGCACCAGCGGATAGATCAGCGTCGTCGGCCACGCTAGAAATAGTGCCCCGCAAATCACCGCAACGCATTGCATCGATTGGCGCAACCAGCGCAGGCGCATTGCGTCAACCTGCAGATACGCGTAGGGAATCAGCACAAAAAATGATAGGTAGGTCCAGACTGCCGATACCGAAAACGGGACCATTCGATCCAGCGCGGTCGTCGGTATCACGGATGGCGTCCCCATCACGATGCTGGCCAAACCGTAGGCTAGGCCGACGCTGCCCCAGCCCAGCAGCATTTGCTGCAATCGTTGCGGCACACTGGCGTTCACGAAGCGGCCGTCACGTATCGGCATCAACGCATTCCTGGCGCACGATGCGGCGGCGCTTCGCATGTAGCGGAAAATCCGGTGCACGTGCAAGCATGGTCCAGCGAAGGGTATGTGTGGCAATGCCTAGGAGTGACAATGTCTGGTTCAGATGCTGCTGCACCGCAGTCATTTGCTGTTGGTCGAGCGGTGCTTCGAGTTGCAGCCAGCCCGGTCCCCGCTGCGTCAAGCGATAGTTGGCCTGAGTCGGCAATACCTGCGCCAATGCACGCGACAAAAGATCGGCAAACACAGGCTGGCGCGTCCCGCGGGTATCTGGCAACAGCAGCAAATCATCGCAGCGCCCGTCGATGCTTTCCAGTGCCCGCGTCACGCGCCCGCAGCGGCAGGAGTCCTCACGTAGCGTCAGGATGTCGTCAAGTCGATAGCGCACGATTGGCTGCGTGGTGCGGGTAAAGTCCGTGATGATCGGGACAAAGCGACGCTGACTGGCGTCTACCCATTCCGGTGCGATATGCAGATATTCCTCGTTCAGATGCAGTATTCCGTATTCACACGTCGCCCCCAAAAAACCTTCGGTGGCTTGATAAATCTCATGCAGCGGTCCGAAAGCCTGCTCGATCAACGCCCGGTCTTGCGACTCCAGCACTTCGGCCACAGAAATCACGCGTTGCGGGCGCACCTTCAATTTGCCTGCCAGTGCGGCCACAGCGAGCGCGCGCAATACCTGTGCCGGTGCGACGATGATCGACGGGCCATACGCGCCAAGGCGCTCCTGCAACTGGTCGAATGGCGTGAACAGATCGAAGAATTCCAGCGTCAGCCAGCGACTGCGGACGGTCGTATACAGATTACTGTTGGCGCGCAAAAATAATGCGACACGTTCGCCGCTGAACAGGCCGCGCGGAAGGACCCTGGCGAGCAGGATGCCGGCCCACTGCGCCTGCTCCTTCGCACTTACCGCAAACACGCCGCGCTGTCCGGATGTGCCCGATGACAACCCGACGGTAACGGCGCCGATCGTGGCCCGAAAATCACGTTGGTGCTCGGCCGCCAATGCGGTTGCCATTACGTTGTCGAGCGCGAGACCGGCCCCGTTCATGGCGTCGAAATGCGTCATCATACTGACCTTGTCCATCAGCGGCCATTGCGCCAGTGGCAACCGCGTGAATTGTGAAAACCAACGGCTGCGGCGCGTCAGCGCCGGCAAAAATTGTTGCAGCCGACGCTGCTGATGTGCCTCCAGCTGGGCGCGCGTGGCAAACCGCAGTCTTCGGGCGCGCCAGTAGGCCAGCAGTAACCAGAACATGCGCGTCATGGCGACACGTCCCTGACCAATGTCGCCGGTACGTAGTCCGCAGCGCTCTCGTGCGTCAGCCGAATTGTCGCGGCGCCAGACTCGTGCAGCGCATGGAGACGGCGCAGGGTCGCGTAGTAGGCGCGCCGATTGTGCTGAATCAAAAATGATAGTTCCGATGGCCCGCGCAATTGTCGATAACTGTCGGCTAGCCACGCCGCGTCCGACGCCAGCAATATCCAACCTTCGTCGCCCGCGACGAAGGCACCCAGATGCCCCGCGACGTGACCTGGCAGATCGACCACCATCAGTTCACCCGTACCGGTAATGTCGCGCGCCAGCATGAAGGGCGCGAGCGTCGCTGGCAGCGCGCTCAAAGGCCAGCGCTCCACAAATTCAAGCCGCGCCTCAATGTCGCTTGGGAGCAGACCGGGGACGAATCCCTGTCGCACCGCACTCAGCCCGGAAAGCCGCCTTACTGCGTCCCAGCCGGGTGCGGCACTCAGCAGCCGGGCCTGCGGAAAATCACGCATGCCGGCGATATGATCGGCATGAAAATGCGACAGGATCAGGGTATCGATCTCCTCGGGTCTGATGCCATGATCACGCAGTTGGCCCGATAGCGACTCGTGCGGTTCGAACGATACCGGCGTAATCCACGGATATAGCCGAAACACACCCCGCGCAGTCGCGGCCCTAAAATGCTCGGCATAACCGGTATCCCACAAATACAACCCGCGCGACGTTTCAATCAGATACGCTCGCGAAGGAAAGCACCGACTAGCCAAGCCGCTGCCCTTTAACGCCATGCACGACGGATGCGTGCAATGACCGACCCGAAAGGTCGTGACCCTAGCCATGGCGTGCGATCCATTCTGCCGTGCGGGCGATTGCTTCGGGCAGCGTGACGGTCGGCACATAGCCGAGAATCCGCTGGGCGCGTGATTGATCCAGCGTCATGTCGAAACCGAGCACGCCGACGCTGTAGTGCGTGATGGCGGGCTCTTTGCCGGTGAACCGTGCCGCGAGTTCAAGTGCGTGCGCCATCGCGGCGAGCAGCGGGTAAGGTACCGCGACAATTTCGAATGGTCGGTGCAGCGCTCCGGCAAAAAGGTCATGCAGCAGATCGCGCAGGATCACCGGTTGCTGGTTGGTGACATTGAAGACCGCCCCGCTTGGACAGTCAGCGACAGTACTCGCCAGCGTCATGGCATGGACAACGTTTTCGGCATAGGTGACATCGAGCCGGACCCGACCACCATTGGGCAGCGGCAGGCGGCCGCGACGTTGCGCCAGCAGCCGCGCCAGACGCGGTATCAGTACTTGATCGTAGGGCCCGAAAATTGCCCGCGGCCGAAGAATTACGCAACGTAATTGCGGACAACGCGCTGCCGTGCGCTGCACGCAGGCTTCTGCTTCAGCCTTGGTGCTGGCGTAGGTGTTCGCATAACACGCCGGACGAAAGGTTTCGGGTACCTTGTAGCGCGCTCGAAAATCGAAATACAGCGCTGGCGTCGAGACATGCACAAAACACTGCACCGTACTATCAGCGGCACTGGCACCATCCAGCAAATTTTGTGTAGCAGTGATGTTGGCAGCGACAAAGTCCGCCACTGCGCCCCACGGCGCCGACAGTGCGGCGCAATGCCACATGGTATCGACATCCTTGAGCAAATTTTTTATCTGCGACGGCGTTGCGATGGCCAGGTCAAGCGCGATAAATTCGGCACCCTGCGCCACAAGACGTGCTCCGATACCCTGATTGCGGCCGGTGGCGCGTACCGCAATGCCCTGCTGCAGAAGATAATCTACCGCATTGCGCCCGAGCCCGCCAGTGGCGCCGGTCACCACAACGCGCTTCATAAGTCCAGCACCATGCCACCCACGCTAAGGCCCGCAGCAGTGCCCAGTAACAGGATACGCTGGCCAGCGCGGGCTCTGCCACTGATCAGGGCTTCATGCAGCGCGGTCGGGATCGAAGCGGCAACCTGATTGCCGTGCGTAGCGTGGATGTTCACGATTTTTGACGCTGGCACCTTGAGCAATTTGGCAGCGTGCGCCAGCGCCAGTTGACTAGCCTGATGGGGCACTACCAGATCAATCGCGGCGAGATCGGTATTTGCCGCAGCCAGCAGCTCGTGTAAAAATTCTGGCAGCACGCGTGACGCCAGTTTGAACACGGCTTTGCCGTCCATGCGAAACAGATAATCCTGCGCCGCTGCGCCGGCGCGGGGGTTGCGTGCGGTGCCACCGCCGCGGATTTCACAATAGGTGCGTCCTTCCGGATAGGTCGCCAGCCGAAAAGCACGGATACCCTGCTCAGCGGTGCCTGTCTCCAGAATTACCGCCGCTGCACCGTCGCCGAAAATCAGCGAAGCTTCGGGTTCGGCCCAGTCGATTCCGCGTGACGCCAGGTCGGTCGATACCAGCGCGATGCGGCGATAGCGCCCAGTCACCAGCAACGCTGCGGCAACTTCCATCGCGCTTAAAAAGCTGAGGCAACAAGCATTGACGTCGAATGCCGGAGTACCGGCGGGCAAACCTGCCTCGTAGGCGATCAGGCAAGCCGTCGACGGCAATGCCTGTTCAGGTACCGCACAGGCAGAAATCAGCAGGTCTATCGAGCTTGTCTGCACAGAAGCATTGCGCAAAGCAATCTGCAACGCCGCGGCGCCGAGTTTGCTTTGTGATTCATCAGGCGCCGCAAAATGTCGGATCTTTACGCCACTTTTTTTCAGGCTGGTGCCCGGCGCGCTGCCGGTGGTGGCGTCGAGTTGTTCAGCGCTGACACATTGTGACGGTAACGCCTTGCCGCTCGAAATGACTCGCACCGAACTGAATGCGCTGCCGTAGCCCGGCGCACTGGCGCCGGCAGGACTGGGGGCGAAGCGATTCTGAACTGTGCGCATGGTCCGGTTTGTGGTTGGGTGACCCGTAGTATTGATTAAAGCCGCATACGCCGGGTCGCTAATTGGCTGGTAGCGCGCATTGATACCAGCGGTCGATAATTTCGAAACCGGCTGCACTGATGCGTGTCCTTTGACGGCAAACCCTGCCCACACCTTAACGTGGCGAAGGTGCCGCCGCGCGTCGAAGAAAGCCGGCTTTCAGCGAGTTGCTACAGGATCTGGGTTCGGTGCCGGTGCGGTACCGAAAAGCTGCGGTATCAGCGAACCAATGACCATCCCGGCCAGGCTTATCAGCACCCCGACCAGTTGTGGCGGCCAGAAGCCTTCGGGCGCCGCCAGTTCGAAGGCGACCCACGATGCCAGCCCCAGGATCATCGAGGCCAGCGCGCCCTGGCGCGTCGCTGGTTTCCAGTACAGACCGAATGCCAGCGGCACAAACGCCGCCACCAGCGTGATCTTGTAGGCGTTCTCGACCATCTTGTAGATACTCGATTCGGTGTGCATGGCAAAGGCTGTGACGATGACGGTAAATACCAGCACTACGCAGCGCATGCCGAACAAAAACTGCTTGTCGGTCTGTGCCGGCAAAATCCCTTTCAGGATATTTTCGGTGAATGAAATCGACGGCGCCAGTAACGTCGCGCTGGCGCAGCTTTTGATGGCTGACAGCAGAGCGCCAAAAAACATCACCTGCGCGAACAGGGGCACCTTGGTCATGATCAGCGTCGGCAAGATCAGCTGCGGGTCCTTGTCGATCAGCCCGGCAACCATTTTCGGATCGATCAGCGTGGCGGAATACGCCAGAAACATCGGGATGAAGGCGAAGCAAAAATATAGCACCCCGCCCAGAATCGAAGCTCGTCCGGCAATTTTTTCATTTTTGGAAGACGCCACCCGCTGAAATACATCCTGCTGTGGAATCGAGCCCAGCATCATGGTGATCCAGGCCGCGCCGAACCATAGTATTTCGCGGCTGGTCGGGGCGGGCCAAAAATCCAGCTTGCCGGCGTTCGATGCGTGCGCCAGCACCACGCCCGGGCCGCCGACGATACCCGACACGGACCAGCCGATGTACAGCATGCCGACCACGATGATGATCATCTGTAAAAAATCGGTGATCGCGATCGACCACATGCCGCCCATTAGTGTGTATACCAGTACGCTGGCGGCTCCCGCCATCATGCCGACATCCATCGGAATATATCCGCCCGAGACGACGTTAAAGACCAGTCCAAGCGCTTTGATTTGCGCCGCGACCCAGCCGAGGTAAGACACCACGATGCATAGTGTGACCAGTACCTCGACCGCGCGACCGAACTTGTTGCGGTAGAAGTCACCGATAGTCAGCAGATTCATGCGGTACAGAGGTCGCGCAAAAAAGAGCCCGACAAAAATCAGGCACAACGACGAGCCGAACGGATCGGCTACCACGCCACGCAAACCATCTTTCACGAAGGTCGAAGAAATCCCGAGTACGGTTTCCGAACCAAACCAGGTGGCGAATACGGTGGCGGTCACCACATACATCGGCAGCGAGCGGCCGGCAACCGCATAGTCTTTGGCACTCTTCACGAATCGTGCGGCGTACAGGCCGATGCCAACCGAGATGATCCAGTAAAGGATCACGAACCAAATCAGGGCATTCATGGCGACTCCTTGCTTGCAGAGGATGGGTTACGAGTGAAAGGCCAAATAAAATTACCGCCGAATTATAGCCAGCCCGACACGCCTGCAACAAGCCACGCGGCGTTAAATCTGCGAGCGCGATGCAGTGATGTCAAGTACTGTCGTTTGTCGCGAACTGCGCGCGGCGACGCCATCGCTGCCAGCGCTCCTTGCCGGCAAATACCGCAATCGACTGGGCAGCCGGTACGTCTTCGAGCAATTCGAACCACGGCGCCATTAACGCATTCAGCGTGGCACGGTCAGCGCCGAAGGGTGGGCCTTTGGGGGCAGCGTCATAAAAATAATACCCTACCAACAACGCCCCGGGCGCCAGCAACGCGGCAGCACGCGCAATCACGTCGGGCCAGCGCGCGCGCGGCAGTGCGCACAGGAATGCCCGCTCGTAAATCAGTTCGACCTGCAGCGGCGGCTGATACGTAAAATAATCTGCCTGCCGCACGTGCTCGGCCAATTCGTTCAGGCCACTCTGCGCCGCCGCCACCGCGGCGGCCGAAAAGTCGATTGCAGTGACCGGCCAGCCCGCCTGCGCGAGGTGGCGCACTTCATGACCCAGTCCGCAGCCAGGGATCAATGTGCGCAACGGCCGATCGGCATCGGCCACCATCTGCACCAATTCGGGCGGTACGCCACCCTGATCCCAGGGTATGAAGTGCTGCGCAAAGCGCTGGTCCCAAAACTCCGGCGTTAGCGGATCACGTTCGGAAAAATTCGGTACGATCACGCCTGACACGCTAAAAAGACCACGGCAACCAGCGACCGACAAAGTGCATCAGCAGCAGCCCGACGATCGAGCCCAATCCAAAATAAGCAATCGCGGCGATCAGATGATTAGTGCGCTTTTGTTCGGTCAGCAAGGCCGTCAGCAGAGCGGTGTTGTCACCACGTGGATCGCTGGCACGCAGTAGAGCCTGATGTGTCAGCCGTGGCAGTTGCGGCAGCAGTTTGGTCAGCTGCGGCCCTTCGGCCTTGAGCCGTTCGAGCAGACCGCGCCAGCCGATCTGCTCCTGCATCCAGCGTTCCAGATACGGCTTGGCGGTTTTCCACAAGTCGAGGTCGGGATCGAGCTGGCGACCGAGGCCTTCGATATTGAGCAGAGTCTTTTGCAGTAGCACCAGTTGCGGCTGCACTTCTACGTTGAAGCGGCGTGAGGTCTGGAACAATCGCAGCAGCACCTGACCGAATGAAATATCGCGTAGCGGCCGGTCGAAAATCGGTTCGCAGCAAGCCCGTACCGCCGATTCCAGCTCATCGACGCGTGTCTCCTTGGGGGCCCAGCCCGATTCGATATGGGCCTCGGCAACACGCTTGTAATCGCGCCTGAAAAACGCCAAAAAATTCTGCGACAGGTAGTCCTTGTCAAAATCGTTCAGGGTGCCGACGATGCCGAAATCCAGCGCGATGTAGCGCCCGAAGGTAGCAGGCTCAAGCGATACCAGAATGTTCCCCGGGTGCATATCCGCATGAAAAAATCCATCGCGGAATACCTGCGTAAAAAATATTTCAACACCGTCACTGGACAGCTTGGCCATATCAACTCCGGCAGCGATCAACCGGTCGATCTGCGAGATCGGAATCCCTTTCATGCGCTCCATCACGATCACCGACGACGAGCAATAGTCCCACATCATTTCTGGCACCAACAATAAATTCGAGCCGGCGAAATTGCGTCGCAGCTGGCTGCCGTTGGCAGCTTCGCGCATCAAGTCGAGTTCGTCATGCAGATATTTGTCGAACTCGCCGACGACTTCGCGTGGCTTCAGGCGCTTGCCATCTGCCCATAATCGCTCGACCCATTCGGCGGCGACATGCATGAGTGCCACGTCTTCGTCGATGGACCGCTTCATGCCCGGGCGCAGTACTTTGACAGCGACCTCACGGCCATCTTTTAACACCGCGAAATGCACTTGCGCGATTGATGCCGAGGCGACTGGCACGCGCTCGAAACTGGCGAACAATTCGGAGGGGGGCGCTCGTAACGATTTGGTGATCTGCGCGATCGCCAAGTCTGAATCGAACGGTGGCACCCGGTCCTGCAAACGCGCCAGTTCATCGGCAATATCGGGCGGCATCAAGTCACGCCGGGTTGATAGCACCTGCCCGAATTTCACAAAGATCGGCCCTAGCTCTTCCAGCGCCATGCGCAGGCGCTCACCACGCGGTGCCGAAATATCGCGCCAGAAGATCAGCCGGTCGACCATTTTTGCCACGCGGGGAATCGACAATCCCGCCATCGCGATATCGTCCAGACCATATTTGATCGCGACCCGCGCGATCTTCAGTACCCGCAAAAATTTAAAACTCATTGTGTGTTGCCGGTCAGCCGTTCGATCCGTTTGGCGGTGCGCGCCACATCGTCGCGCAGACGCGCCACCTCGGCAGCAAAATCACGTACGGACTGCGGGCGGATCAACATCGGGTTCTCTTCCAGAAAATATTCAGCAGTAGTTTCTGCCAGTTTGCGGTGGGTCGCAGCGATGGTATGCAGCACCGACTTCGCGCCCGACACCATCCGTGCTGCAGCAATATCGCCGATCAATCGGCTCAGGTCGTCTTCGATTTCCCAGCGCACCGTCTGGCTCAACTGCGAAATCGTATTGGCAAACTCGGCATCGCCCTCGATCGTGACGTACGAAAATGCCCGCTCCCGATGCTGTGCAATCAACGGCAGATCGGCGGGCTTGATACGGATCGTGACCTGCGGCAAGGCGCCCTCTTCGGCACGCCGCACCAGGCCGTCCGCGTCAACGTGGAATGCGAGCGCCACCAAACCGAGATCGAAACGGGCTACTTTGCCGGCATGCGCCTTCAATCGAGCGCGGGCCCATGATTCTGGTTCCAGCACATGGTTGATCGCGGCGGCAGTCGCGTGGGACAGGGCATCGGGCAATGCAGGGGACGGAGAGGGTGTCATAGGCATAAAAAAACCGCCCGTGACCATACACGAGCGGTTTAGAGTTTAGCAGTTTGGCGCGCTGTCTACGTACCAGCGTCTAACGGGCGATCCGTGCAGCCACTGACGGGCTACAGGTCGCTTATGACAATTGCTGGATTCCGGCCAGCACCCATCCGCCCTGACCCGACACCGGCTTCGACAAATTCCACACTTCGGCAAACGGCGCAGCGGGTGCATTGTCGGATTCCTTGATCATGCCGGTGAACTTGACGCTTGCCAGGTATTCACCGCTGACGGTTTCGACCCCCATCAAATCAGCGTTCAAAGTGACCACGTCGGTATTATTGGGCGAAGCGCCCCGCTCTTGAATTTGCAAGCGCAGCTCTGCAAACATTTCGGGCGAGGTGAATTCGCGGATGTCATTGATATCTGCCTTGTCCCACGCGGCCTGCAAACGGATGAAGTAAGTCTTTGCATTACGCAAGAACCCGGTCGCATCGAAATCGGCTGGAATTCCCCATGGCACATTGGTCGCGGCGCCCGACAGCGGCGCCGATTGCAGGCCGGCGGACGACCCCGCTGGCTCGATACGCGAGCCGATTTCTGGCGTGAATGCGGTTGCGCCCGATTGATAGGCCGGCGCAAAGTTGGTCTGCGTACCGTTGCTGTCACTGGCAGAGCCTTTGCCACGCACCAGCCGGATGATAAAGAAAGCCACCCCCGCCAACAACGCAATCATCAGAATCGATCCGAACATCCCGCCCATGGCGCCACCGAAGCCGAAATGCGACAGCAATGCACCGGCGCCGAGGCCCAGAAGCGCGCCACCGAGCATGCCGCGCAAAGGACTGGCCGGACGAGGCTGAATGCCCTGCGGCATTGCGGCCGGTGCCGAGGGCCTGGACTGATTAAAACCCTGCGATGGCAGACTAGGCGCTGGCCGGCTTAAATTTTGTGATTGCCGGCCGATCGAACCGCCGCCACCAAGACGGCGCGCATCGGCATCGGTTGCAACCATCGACATGGCACTCAATGCCAGCATCAGCACCAACAGATATTTCTTCATGCGGACCTCCTAAAATTTGATACCGGTGTGCAGTGCTGCCACGCCAGCGGTGAGATTGAAGTAATCAGCACGGCCGAAACCGGCTTGCGTGATCATGCTCTTCAAGGTTTCCTGATCCGGATGCATGCGAATCGATTCCGCCAGGTAACGGTAGCTGTCGGCATCACCGGCAATACGGTTTCCCAGCCACGGAAGCACCGAGAACGAATATACGTCATACGGTTTTTGCAACAACGGCGCGACTTTTGAAAATTCCAGCACCAGCAGCTTGCCACCGGGCTTCAGCACTCGGTGCATCTCGGATAGCGCCGCATCCTTGTGGGTCATATTGCGCAATCCGAACGCCACACTGACACGGTCAAAATAATTTTCGGCAAACGGTAAATATTCTGCGTCACACAGCGATATGGGGGTGGCCAATCCTTTGTTCAAGAGGCGATCGCGGCCCACCCGCAACATCGATTCGTTGATGTCGGTCAGCCACACTTCACCGGTTGGACCGGCTTGCCTTGCGAACGCTTTTGCGAGATCGCCAGTGCCAGCGGCGATGTCGAGCACCTTGAACCCGGGCCGCACGCCTGCATTCGCAATCGTGAAGGCTTTCCAGAACCGGTGCAGACCAGCCGACATGACATCGTTCATGACATCGTACTTGCCGGCG
Source organism: Burkholderiales bacterium (assembly GCA_043748965.1). GTDB lineage: Bacteria > Pseudomonadota > Gammaproteobacteria > Burkholderiales > Burkholderiaceae_D > Actimicrobium. The sequence continues at coordinate 10,971 of JAYVEF010000324.1, read as the reverse complement.
ACAGAATGGAACACCTGAGCGACTTTGTGAACCTTGTCGTGCTCGTCAACAGTTTGGTAGCCGAAATGGGTATTGGTCATGGCGATTTGAGTTGTGCCGCTACGCGGCGATTATTGTGCGGAACGTTTCGCAACTACAGCGCAACGCGCCCCGATGCGGTGATCATGATAAGACAAACCAGACGGCCTGCGCTCAGTGCTGGTGGCCGCATCCTTTGACTATAAGCGGAGCGGCGGTTGTCCCGATGCTGGCGTCGCGCCCACTCTCACCTGCAAACCCGGCAGCCTGCAACCGTGCCAGATAATCGCTCCATAGCAACGACTGATTTTTTCCGAGTGAATACAAATAATCCCAGGCATAGATGCCGCTGTCGTGCCCGTCTGAAAAACGCGGCTGCACGGCGTAATGACCGACCGGTTCCAGCGCCGTGATGTCAACCTCGCGCTTGCCCGTCTGCAGTGTTTCCTGTCCGGCGCCGTGACCGCGCACTTCGGCCGACGGCGAATACACGCGCAGTAGTTCAAACGGCAGCAAGAAGTTTTCGCCATCGTCAAAAGCGATTTCAAGCACACGTGACTTGCGATGGACCGTCAGTCCGGTCGGCGCCGGCTTGGTCAATTCCTGCTTCGATGCTGCCATGGGTGCGTTCCAGTCAATAATTCAGGCGGGCAGAAAATGCTGCCGGATCGCCGCGCAGAGAGCGGGCAATTGCGCCACCCGCCGTGCCAGCGCCTCATCGGGCGGGATGCGCGCTGCTGCGGACCACACCGGCGCCGGATAGTGCGCGTCATCCGTAAAACGCGGGATCACGTGCCAGTGCAGATGCGGCGTAACGTTACCGAGCGAGGCCAGGTTAATCTTGTGCGGCGCCATGACCTCCCGCAGCGCTAGTTCAACCCGGCACACCGCGCTCATCAGGGCGCTGCGTTCGGCCGGGACCAAATCGGTCATTTCAGGCAAATGCCGCTGCCATACTACCCGGCAGAAACCTGGATAGCCAGCGTCGTCGGCCAGCACGATTCGCAAAGCCGGCGTACTGACGATGACCTCGCCGCCAGCGCCGTCACATAACTCACATCCCGCAACCTTGATCGCCGCGCTCACACCAGAATCCGCTCGATGCCGCCGTCGTTGGCGCGTGCCACATACTCCTGCAGCCAGTTTGGACCCAAAATGTGTCGCGCCATTTCGACCACGATGTAGTCGGCCTGAGTGCCCGCATCTTCGTTGAAGCGGTTCAGACCCATCATGCACGACGGACACGACGTCAGTATCTTGACTTCGCCTTTAAAATCGTCAGCGCGCAGGCGGTCAGCGCCTTTGATCATTTCTTCTTCCTTACGGAACCGGATCTGGGTCGAGATATCCGGGCGTGCGAACGCCAAGCCGCCGGATTCGCCGCAGCAGCGATCGTTCTTTTCCACCTTTTGTCCGTCGATCGTGGTGATCAGCGCATTCACGGTTTTCAGCGGATCCTGCAATTTCATCGGGCTGTGGCACGGGTCGTGATACATGTAACGCGTGCCTTCGACTGCGGCCAGTCGCACGTCCTTTTCCAGCAGATATTCATGAATATCGATAATTCGGCATCCCGGAAATATCTTTTCGAATTCATAGCCCTGCAACTGGTCATAGCAAGTTCCGCATGACACCAGCACCGTCTTGATATCCAGATAATTGAGCGTATTGGCCATGCGGTGGAACAGCACCCGATTGTCCGTGATGATCGCCTCTGCCTTGTCGAAATCGCCGGCGCTACGTTGCGGGTAACCGCAGCATAGGTAACTTGGCGGCAGCACGGTTTGCACACCTACGTTCCAGAGCATGGCCTGCGTTGCCAGCCCAACTTGCGAAAACAGTCGCTCAGAGCCGCAGCCCGGGAAGTAAAACACTGCTTCGGTATCTGCCGAAGTTTTCTGCGGATCGCGGATGATCGGAATCACCTTGTCGTCTTCGATATCAAGTAACGCGCGAGAGGTTTTTTTGGGCAGGTTTCCCGGCATCTTTTTATTGATGAAGTGGATCACCTGTTGCCTGATGGGCGCCACACCATGGCTCGATGGTGGTGCCTTGGTCTGCTTTCTGGCTAGTTTTTTCAGCAGTTGATTGGCCAGCCGTTGCGCCTTGAAAGCCAGACCGAACCCGGCTGTAAACATCAGGTTGATCGTCGCCGGATTTTTGGCATTCAGATAAAACATTTGCAACGCCGAGCCGGGCTTGAACGATTTTTTGTTCATCTTGCGCAGCAGGTTGCGCATGTTCATCGAGACATCGCCGAAATCAATATCAACCGGGCACGGCGTCAGGCATTTGTGGCAGACCGTACAGTGATCGGCGACGTCTTCGAACTCTTCCCAGTGCTTGATAGAAATTCCGCGCCGGGTTTGTTCTTCGTACAAAAATGCTTCGACTAGCAGCGAAGTCGCCAGAATTTTATTGCGTGGTGAATACAGCAGGTTGGCGCGCGGCACATGCGTCGCACAGACCGGCTTGCACTTGCCGCACCGCAGACAATCCTTGATGCTGTGGGCAATCGCACCGATATCGCTTTGCTGCATGATCAGCGACTCGTGCCCCATCAATCCAAATGACGGAGTATAGGCATTGCGCAAATCCGCGGCCAGTCCGGGTAGCGCCATCATCTTGCCCTTGTTGAAGCGTCCTTCAGGATCGACGCGCTGTTTATAAGCACGAAAATCCTTGATTTCGTCTTCGGTCAAAAACTCGAGTTTGGTGATGCCGATGCCATGCTCGCCGGAGATTACACCGTCGAGCGAGCGCGCCAGCAGCATGATGCGCGCCACCGCCGCGTGAGCGTCCTGAAGCATCTCGTAATGATCCGAATTGACCGGCAAATTGGTGTGTACGTTGCCGTCACCGGCATGCATGTGCAGTGCGACAAAGACGCGTCCACGCAGCACGCGCTTATGAATCCCATTGCATTCCTCGAGAATCAGCTTGAACGCGCTGCCATTGAAAATCTGCCGCAGCACGCCACGTACTTCGGCCTTCCAGGATACCCGCACGGTGCGATCCTGTTCGACATCGAACAGAGTTGCCGCAGGTTGCTGCTGCAGACGCGCATTCAACACCGTATCAAGTTTTTCAAGGCCGAGTGCGATTAGATCAGACTTGGCATCAGCGAGCGGACGATCCAGATGCGCCAGCAAATACGTCCAGCGCGCGTGGGTTTGCTCCAAAAGTGCGAGCGCTTGATTGACGCGATCTTCGAGGATTTCAGCGGCGGGGATATCCTCGGCATCGTCGCTTTTTCCCAGCGGCAGATTGCCTTTCGTAAAAAGTTCTTGCAGCGCCTCTACCAGTTGCAGCTTGTTCTTGATCGACAGTTCGATGTTGATGCGCTCAATGCCGTCGGTGTACTCGCCCATCCGGTTCAGCGGAATCACCACGTCTTCATTGATTTTGAAGGCGTTGGTGTGGCGCGCGATGGCAGCGGTACGGGCGCGGTCGAGCCAGAATTTTTTACGGGCTTCGGGACTGACTGCAATGAAGCCTTCGCCGACATGCCGGTTGGCCATCCGCACCACTTCCGACGCCGCTTGCGCCACGGCGTTTTCGTCATCGCCGACGATGTCACCGAACAGCACCATCTTCGGCAACACGCCGCGTTTGGATTTGGTGGCATAGCCGACCGCGCGCAAATAGCGCTCGTCCAGATGTTCCAGACCAGCCAGAATTGCGCCACCTTTTTTGGTTTCTCCGTCGAGATAATCCTTGATTTCGACGATCGACGGAATCGCCTCGCGCGCCTGACCAAAAAATTCCAAACAGATGGTGCGCGTGTGTTTCGGCATCTTGTGGAGAATCCATACTGCAGACGTAATCAACCCGTCACAGCCTTCTTTCTGAATCCCCGGCAGGCCGGATAGAAACTTGTCGGTGACGTCCTTGCCCAGCCCTTCCTTGCGGAAGGTTCGCCCGGCAATTTCGAGTGTCTCGGTTTTGAACGGACGGTTCTGTACGCCATGCTCTGCCGGATGGGTCCATTCGAGTCTGAATGTCGCTATCGGTGCATCGTGAATCTTGCCGAGGTTATGCGCAATCCGGGTGACTTCGAGCCAGTCCCCGTTGGGATCGACCATGCGCCAGCTCGCCAGATTATCCAGCGCCGTGCCCCATAGCACAGCTTTTTTTCCACCGGCGTTCATCGCGACGTTGCCGCCGATGCATGACGCTTCCGCAGAGGTCGGATCGACAGCAAACACGAAACCGGCTTTTTCAGCCGCGTCGGAGACCCGTTTGGTAACCACGCCGGCACCGGAATAAATCGTCGCATACTCGCGTTCCAGACCGGGCAGCAGGGTCATTTCAACCGGGCCGAGCTGCTCCAGTTTTTCGGTATTGATGACCGCCGACGTCGGCGTCAGCGGGATTGCACCGCCGGTGTAACCAGTGCCGCCGCCGCGCGGGATGATCGTCAGCCCCAGCTCGATGCAACCTTTGACCAGCCCGGCCATTTCGGCCTCGGTATCGGGTGTCAGCACCACGAAGGGATATTCGACCCGCCAGTCGGTGGCGTCTGTCACGTGCGAGACGCGCGACAGGCCGTCGAACTTGATGTTGTCCTTTTGGGTATAACGCGCCAGTACCTTGTTGGTACGCTTGCGTAGATCGTAGGTGTCGCGAAATTCTTTGGCGAAATCGGCGACCGCCTGACGCGCTGCGCGTAACAGCGCTTCGACGCTTTCGCTGCGCAGTATCGACGCTGCGTCGGACACATCGGCACGGTCGGTCGTGACGCGACGTTTGTCGACCTCGGCCAGCCGGTGGTTCAATGCGTCGATCAGTGCCTGGCGGCGCTTGGGATTGTCCAGCATGTCATCCTGCAGATAAGGATTGCGCCGCACTACCCATATGTCGCCCAGGACCTCATAGAGCATGCGTGCCGAGCGGCCGGTCTGGCGGGCACCGCGCAGAGCGTCCAGCAAGCCCCACGCTTTTTCACCCAGCAGGCGAATGACGATCTCACGGTCCGAAAACGACGTGTAGTTGTACGGGATTTCGCGCAGGCGAGGCTGCGACTTTTGCGCGGCATCGCTCAGGAGGGTTTGAATTTGTGCTGGGGCATTCATGGGAAAGGCTCTGTGTGACACGAGAAATCCATTTTAGCGTATTGCGCTGCACCAGACAGCACGCACGCTGGCGCGGTAGCGTGCGTCGCGAACTGTTGCGGTTGGCTTGTCGAGCTCTACTATAATGATCACAGTGCGCGCCACGGCTGGAACAATTCCCTACGGCGACGCTTTTGCCTACAGTGCTCTCCATGGCCGATCCAAGCATGGCCACGATTTGCTTCATCCCGACAAGCCCCCATGACCATCGACTACCTGAAAAAAATTCTGACCGCGCGGGTCTACGACGTCGCTATTGAAACCCCGCTCGAATTTGCCCCCATCCTGTCGGAGCGGGTCGGCAATCGAATTTATTTCAAACGCGAGGACATGCAAAGCGTATTCAGCTTCAAGCTGCGCGGCGCGTATAACAAGATGGCCCATTTGCCGCCGGCACAGTTGAAGCGCGGTGTGATCTGCGCCTCGGCCGGAAACCATGCGCAAGGCGTGGCACTGAGCGCAACCCGTCTCGGTTGCCGCGCGGTGATCGTCATGCCGACCACCACGCCGCAGGTCAAGATCGATGCGGTAGTGGCGCGCGGTGGCGAAGTCGTGCTTTTTGGCGATTCGTACACCGATGCTCATCAGCATGCCCTGACGCTGGAAAAAAAGCACAAATTGAGTTTCGTGCATCCATTCGATGACCCTGACGTGATTGCCGGTCAGGGCACCATCGGGATGGAAATCCTGCGTCAGCATGCCGGCCCGATTCACGCGATTTTTGTCGCCATCGGTGGCGGCGGATTGATTTCCGGCGTGGCATCGTATGTCAAGGCGGTGCGACCGGAGATCAAAATCATCGGCGTACAAACCACCGAATCGGATGCAATGGCGCGCAGCATCAAAGCCGGACGGCGCGTGACCTTGCCGGATGTCGGGCTGTTCTGCGACGGCACCGCCGTCAGGCTGGTGGGAGAAGAAACTTTCAGATTGACCAAACTGTTAGTGGACGAGATTATCGTAGTCGATACCGACGCGGTCTGCGCGGCGATCAAGGATGTGTTCCAGGACACCCGCAGCATTCTGGAACCCTCTGGCGCCATGGCAGTCGCTGGCGCCAAGGCTTACATCGAGCGCGCCAAAAAGGGCAAGGCCGCGCTCAAGAATGAAACCCTGGTGACCATCGCTTGCGGTGCCAACATGAATTTTGATCGTCTGCGCTTCGTTGCCGAGCGGGCCGACGTCGGTGAAGCACGCGAGGCGATCTTTGCGGTGACGCTCACCGAAGAACGCGGCAGCTTCCGCCGTTTCTGCGAACTGATCGGACCGCGTAATGTTACGGAATTTAATTACCGCATCAGTGATCAGAATCAGGCGCACGTCTTTGTTGGCCTGCAGATTGCCAATCGCGATGAATCTGCCAAAATTGCGACGCAATTCCAGCGACACGGCTTTAACACGCTGGATCTGACCCATGATGAGCTGGCAAAGCTGCATATTCGCCATCTGGTGGGTGGCAAAAGCGCGCTTGCACACGATGAGCTGCTCTACCGCTTCGAGTTCCCAGAGCGGCCTGGAGCGCTGATGCGTTTTTTGAACAGCATGGCGCCCAACTGGAATATCAGCCTGTTTCATTATCGCAATCAGGGCGGCGATGTGGGAAGGATCCTGGTCGGCTTGCAAGTGCCTAAAAAAGAGATGAAGGTGTTCCGCGAATTTTTGGCCACGCTTGGATACCGCTTTCAGGACGAAAGCACCAACCCGGTCTACAAACTTTTTCTGGGCTGAACGTATGGAATCACCACGCAGCGCGGCAGCATCGCCGCTCGGAAAGCCATCCACCTATCAATCGCAGTACGACCCGTCGCTGCTGTTTCCGATCGCGCGCGCGCACAAGCGGTGCGAGCTCGGTCTGATTGGCACGCTGCCGTTTTTTGGCATCGATATTTGGAACGCCTATGAAGTGTCATGGCTCAATCTCCGTGGCAAACCGCAGATCGCCATCGCCACGGTAACGGTACCCGCCGATTCGCCGCAGATTGTCGAATCGAAATCCTTTAAACTATATCTGAACAGTTTTAACCAGACCCGTCTGGCCGGACCCGATGCCCTGACCGCACTGCTGCATGCGGATCTGGCGACTGGCTTCGGTGCGCCAGTGCAAATCAGCCTGCTGCTGCCGCACCAGTTTGACAGCCTGCGCATGACCGAACTAAGCGGCCTGCTGCTGGACCGGCTGGATATCGAAGTCGAACACTATCAGCCCGACCGGACTCTGCTGCGGGCAGCGTATGACGAACCGCCGGTGGAGGAGACGCTGGTATCGCATCTGCTCAAATCGAATTGCCTGGTGACCGGACAGCCGGACTGGGGCAGCGTGCAAATTCATTATGTCGGACCAGCGATCGAGCAACACACGCTTTTACGCTACCTGATCGGATTTCGTGAACACAATGAGTTTCACGAACAGTGCGTCGAACGGATTTTTGTTGACATCTTGCGCCAGTGCCGACCACAGAAGCTGGCGGTATATGCGCGCTATACCCGACGCGGCGGCCTGGACATCAACCCGTGGCGCAGTAACTTCAGTACCGGCAAGGCGCCGCCCAACGGGCGCAACGCGAGGCAGTAACCACCCTGCAGCGAGCGGCACCAGCAAAATGAAATGTGTCGCGCAGTGGCACAATGCCGCCACGAGTTTTGACAATCGTGGTGCGCGAACAGGCATATAATCTGGCTCGAAACCCTGTATTGTGCGTCGCAACATATTTTTTCTTATGACCAATCTCGCTAAAATCCTGTCACCCGCCAACGTCATACTCGGACTTGAAGTCTCCAGCAAAAAACGGGCGTTCGAGCAGGTCGGCCTGATTTTTGAAAACAACTGCGGTATTGCCCGCTCGACCGTGTCCGAAAATCTATTCGCGCGCGAGCGGCTCGGCTCGACCGGGCTCGGCCATGGCGTGGCAGTGCCCCACGGCCGCATCAAAGGATTGAAGGCGCCACTGGCAGCGTTCGTAAGGCTGCACGAGGCGATCCCGTTTGAGTCGCCCGACGGCTTGCCGGTCAACCTGCTGATCTTTTTGCTGATTCCCGATCATGTGACACAGCAGCATTTGGAAGCGCTCTCGGAAATCGCCGAGATGTTTTCTGACGACACCTTCCGTACATTGCTTGCAACCGACCCCGATGCGCTGTCGGTGCATGCACGGCTGATCAGCTGGCAAAGCAATTTGCAGGATATGGATTGAGCAGTCGTTAGTCCAAGGTCATCTGGCGAATAGCGGATCTGCACCAAATTGCCATTCTTGTTTGTTACACTGGTCGGGTCACGCAAAACCTACTGCGCCAATGCGCCTGCGCTCACTAAAACGGCCCGCCATGTCGACTTCCACGCCGCTGACGATTCAGCAAATTTACGACGAAAACCGCGAGACCCTCGAGCTTGGCTGGTTTGCCGGCTTTTCGGGCGGCGAACGATTGATATCAGGTGACGCCGCGTCCGCCGCCGACCAGGTTGGTCACCTGAATCTGATTCATCCTGGCCGGATCCAGGTGTTCGGTCATCAGGAGACCGACTACTACCAACGCCTGTCGCCTGAATCACGGCGCTTTCAGACTGCCGAACTGGTAGCCGGCGAGCCGCCTGCATTTATCATCGCGCAGGGGCTGACTACGCCGCCGGAAATTCTGGCGATCTGTGACGACGGCAGTATTCCTCTATTTTCAACGCCGTTACCGGCCGCACAGGTGATCGATTATCTGCGCGTGTATCTTTCCAAAAAACTGGCGCAGCGTATCACCATGCATGGCGTGTTTATGGACGTGCTCGGCGTTGGCGTGTTGATTACCGGCGAATCGGGCTTAGGCAAGAGTGAGCTGGGGCTGGAATTGATTTCACGCAGTCATGGCCTCGTGGCCGACGATGCCGTCGAATTTGCCCGCATCGCACCGAACATGATTGAAGGCCGCTGTCCTACTCTGCTGCAAAATCTGCTAGAGGTGCGTGGCCTCGGTCTGCTCGACATCAAGACGATTTTTGGTGAGACTGCGGTACGCCGCAAGATGCGTCTGAAGCTGATCGTGCATCTGGTCCGACGCAGCACGCTGGAAGAAAATTACGAACGTTTGCCACTGCATGCTCAGTCCGAAGAAGTACTTGGCCTGCCGATTCGCAGAGTGGTGATTCCTGTCGAAGCCGGCCGCAATCTGGCCGTGTTGCTGGAGGCTGCGGTTCGCAATACGATACTGCAATTGCGCGGGATCGATACGCTCAAAGAATTCATGGAGCGCCAGCAGCGCGCAATGAACAGTGACTGACCGGCCGGTCCGGCCATGGCGATCGTGTTTCAACTAACGCAATCGGATCGTAATCAGGGTCCGCCGTCGCACCTTTTTCAGCGCTTGCGGTATCATCAACGCATATGCGCATTATCCTCATCACCGGCATTTCCGGGTCCGGCAAATCGGTCGGCCTGAACGCACTGGAAGACGCTGGTTATTTCTGCGTTGACAATTTGCCACCGACTTTGTTACGCGCACTGGTGGCGACGCGCATGCAGGATCAGGGTGAAAATCTTGCAGTAGCAATGGACGCCCGTAGTGCCGATTCGTTGAGCGGCCTGCCGGCCGACATACGGCGCCTGAAAGAAGAAGGGCACGACGTCAAGGTGCTTTTTTTAAGTGCCAAAACCGAATCGCTGATCGCGCGGTTTTCCGAGACCCGCCGCACCCATCCGCTGTCGCACCGGATTCGGCCCGACGAAAGCCCGGGTGATCGCCCGACGCTAGTCGAGTGTATTCTCAAAGAACGCGAAATGCTGGTGGCAATCGAGGGGCTGGGACATGTGATCGACACTTCCGGTCTGAGCGCCAACAAGCTGCGCAGCTGGATCAAGGAACTGGTCGAGACCGAACGCACCCCGCTGACGCTACTGTTCGAATCCTTCGCCTTTAAATTCGGTGTGCCACTCGACGCCGATCTGGTGTTCGATGTGAGGATATTGCCGAATCCTTACTATGACGTCTCTTTACGCAAGTTGACCGGGCGCGATGCGCCAGTGATTGATTTTCTCGATGCGCAGAGCGATGTCGCGGCGCTGCTGGCGGACATAAGCGACTTCGTTGAAAAATGGCTACCTGCGTTCAAGGAAGATAACCGCAGTTACCTGACGGTGGCGATCGGCTGCACCGGCGGCCAACATCGCTCGGTGTATATGTCGGAACATCTGGCAAGTTATTTCGGCACCAGCGAGCGTGTGGTGCTGCGCCATCGAGAACTAGAATAAGGCAGGCTGCAATGAAGTCCGAAACCTTTGACGAAACGGCCTGGCTACCGCTGTTCCCACTACAAACTGTGCTTTTTCCTGACGGCATCCTGCCACTGCGGATTTTCGAGACGCGTTATATCGACATGGTGCGCGAATGCATGCGTCTGGAACGCCCATTTGGCGTTGTCGCGATTCGTAGCGGCACTGACACCGGCACCAGTGCGGAACCTGAATCGATTGGATGTGTTGCCAATATCGTTGATTGGGACATGGCGTCCGGCGGCTTGCTAATGATCCGCACCTGCGGTCAGCGCCGATTCCGCATTCATGCCACCCGTGTTCTGGCGGATCAGCGACTGGAAGCCCAGATTTCGATGCTCGATGCCGACTTGCCGGCTACGCCGAGTGCGATGCACGTGCGCTGCGCCACGGCGCTGAAACTGGTGTCCGATGATTTTGATCAGCGTGCGCTGCAGGACCCGCAATACGAGGATGTGTTTTCACGGCCGTTGCGCTTTGACGATGCCGGTTGGGTTGCTAACCGATGGTGTGAAATTCTTCCGATCTCGCTCAAGGCGCGGCAAAAGCTGCTCGAGGTCGACGACCCGACAGCGCGCCTGTCAATAATC
>JAYVEF010000323.1:0-2512 GCA_043748965.1 Burkholderiales bacterium | reverse complement strand
TATCCGCCGCTAGCGTAAATTGCGGCACTAGCAGCAAATCGCCCGCAACGTCGACCAAGCTGCGATTCATTTTGCCGTCGGCGTCATTAAATACACGGTAGCCGAGGATTTTTTTCAGCAAAGCGGCTGCTTGTTCGATGCCGTCGCCACGTTCCGCGCAGACCAGGGCCAGCAAGCCTTGGCCGATAATTCCGACGACCGTGCCATCCACCGACACCGATGCCTGCGTGACGCGCTGAATCAGACCGATCATTACGCCGACCTCAATCGAGCGTGACGCGTGCAAATTTGCGCTTGCCGACCTGCAGAACAAACGTACCGACAGCCATTTGCAAACCCTTGTCGCTGATGACGGCGCCGTCTATACGCACGCCACCTTGTTCGACCATGCGCAATCCTTCGCTAGTCGATGCGCACAAATTGGCCTGCTTCAGCAACTGACCGATACCCAGGGGTGCCCCCCTCAGCGACACCGCTGCAATCGCATCGGGGATACCACCGCGCGCCCGGTGATCGAAATCAATCAGCGCATCGTGTGCCGCCTGCTGCGTATGAAACCGCGCCACGATTTCCTGGGCCAGCGCAACCTTGATATCGCGTGGGTTGCGCCCTGCCGCGGCTTCGGTACGTAGCTGCGTCAGCGCTTCCAACGAGCGGGCCGACAACAATTCATAGTAACGCCACATCATGTCGTCCGAAATGCTCATGACCTTGGCGAACATGGTGTTGGCAGGTTCCGTAATGCTGATGTAATTGCCTTTGGACTTCGACATTTTTTCGATGCCATCGAGCCCTTCCAGCAGTGGCATGGTCAAAATGCACTGCGGCTCCTGACCATAGTCCTTTTGCAGCTCGCGTCCCACCAGCAGATTAAATTTCTGGTCGGTACCTCCCAGCTCCAGATCGGATTCAAGCGCTACCGAATCGTACCCTTGCATCAATGGATACAGTAATTCGTGGACCGAAATCGGCGTACCGGCCTTGAAGCGTTTGGTGAAATCATCGCGCTCCAGAATCCGCGCCACCGTGTACCGAGAAGCCAGCTGAATCATCCCGCGCGCGCCGAGCGGATCGCACCACTCGGAGTTGTAGCGGATCTCGGTACGGGCCGGGTCGAGCACCAGACTAGCCTGCGCAAAATAGGTTTTGGCGTTCTGTTCGATCTGTTCTTTGGTTAGCGGCGGGCGGGTGATGTTGCGACCTGTCGGGTCACCGATCATCGAGGTAAAGTCGCCAATCAGAAAAATCACCGTGTGGCCGAGGTCCTGCAACTGCCGCATCTTGTTTAGCACCACTGTGTGCCCCAAGTGCAAATCCGGCGCAGTCGGGTCAAGGCCGAGCTTGACCCGTAGTGGTGTCCCGCTGCGTTCGGCGCGCGCCAATTTTTGTGCGAACTCAGATTCAATGAGCAGTTCGTCAACGCCGCGCTTGATGATTGTCAGTGCGGCCGTCACTGCGTCTGACAGCGGCAACATCGCAGCCGTGGGTGCTTGCGGCCTGAATGATTTATCTTTTATCAATTTTGGTTCGACATTCATTGCGCTTGAGCGCTCAATTTGCGAAAAATCGCGAAGGGCTTTGGTATAATCCAATTTTTCTTCAACCCATTGCAGCGAATCACTTCAAAAGCAAAAAGAAGAAGGAAGTGAATCGAACTGCCAAATTTTAACTTATTGCATGTTCAATTCAGACAAAATCAATCGCGTACTATCAAGTTCCCGCCACCTGTTTGGCGCTTCACGCAAAACCCGTATCCTCTCCGCTTCGGCGCTACTACTGGCCGTCTGTGCGTTTGGCGCGGCAGGCGTCGCGCCACTGGTGTCGGATGCACCCGACCTGCCGGTCAAAACTGTGGTGCGCAACATGGCACTTCCCAATATCGCCAGCCAGATCGACGCTATCGAACAGGCCCAGCCACTTTACCTGCACGAAGAAAAAGTACGGCCCGGCGACACTTTGGCAGCCATCCTGCAACGACTTGGCGTCGAGGACGAAGCGGCCGAAGTCTTCATCAAAACCGATCGTGCGGCGCATCGGGTGATGCAATTGAAACCCGGCAGGCGGGTTCAGGCGCAAACCACTGAAGACGGCGAACTACGCTGGCTCAGCAGCCCGCTCGATGACAGCCGCGAGTCGGACGTCAAAAACATGAGGGTGACACGCGATGGCGATAAATTCAGTGCAACCGAAACCGCCGCGACGCTTGAACGCCGGGTCGAGATGCACACCGGCGAGATCCGTTCTTCGCTGTTTGCCGCAACTGACTCTGCGCAAATTCCCGACAACGTCGCCAAGCAAATCATCGATATGTTTGCGACCGACATCGATTTCGCGTCGGACCTGAAGCGCGGCGATCACTTTGAAGTAGTCTACGAAACATTTTGGGAAAACGGTGAATTTGTCCGCGCCGGCCGCATTCTGGCGGGTGAATTCGTCAACGGCGGGCGCACCTTCAAATCGGTCTGGTTCGACGAACCGTCCGCGCGTCAGGGCGGCGGCTATTACAGCTTCG
>JAYVEF010000322.1:0-2513 GCA_043748965.1 Burkholderiales bacterium | reverse complement strand
CGAGCTGGCGCGGTTGTCCGGCAGCGCCGGCGGTTTTTTGAGGTGAGCGATGCAGGCGTCGGGGTGCTGCAATGGCCGGCGGCAGTTTCACCGCAGGTCGCACTCTGCGTCATCAGCGTTGCCACGCCGCCAGGCCGCGACCGCACCATCGGCCGACAGCGCATCCGCGCCGCATTGCGCGAGGCGCTCGGTATGTTGCTGGGCCGCCCGGCCAGCAGCTTTGCGCTGTACGCGGCACCGGGCGCCGCCCTGCAGGTTGCCGGTCGCGCCATCGGGCTGTCGGTATCGCACGAAGACGGCCTCTCGATCGGTGCAATCCATTTGCACGGCTTGGTCGGTATCGACGCGATGCGCGTACCAGCTGCTGTCGATTTTTATCCTGACTGGCATGCTCTGACACGCGACTATCTTGGCCCACAAGCGCTGGCACACCTCGAGCAGACCGCACCCTCAGCGCGGGCGCGCTGCTTTGCCCAGGCCTGGTGTGCGCACGAAGCGCGTCTGAAATGCGCCGGTAGCGGCTTGACGGAATTTCACTCGGCACCCCACCGAGCGCTGGCAGCGTGCGATCAGCGGCATTTGGCGTTACCACCCGGTTTGGTTGGAAGTATCTCCTGCAGTCCGCTGGCGCGCTGCGTTTGATTCGATAGCGTGCTGCTGGATATCACGCGTCAACACGAAAATAATTTTCCGAGAAAAGTGACGACCGTTTTAATTAGCAAAAAAATACGGTCACAGCATCCACACGCGCGGGCGCGTCTAGCGATCTGACCACGCATAGAATCGCGCCAGCGGCGACCCGAGGCGACATCAGAAAAGTCTGCCAACTACGGGCCCGAAAAACTACCGCGTAGGTACGCGGGCTGCCGGTTCTAACCAGCACTGCTTACTCGGTGACAAGCATTCCATTACCGCATCGCTCGTAACGAAATTGAGCCCATTACCAACGACTGTAGAAACGATGAGCAACGGGTCTCGTGGTGGAAAAAGCTGCACGAGCCCTACCGATAATGCCTGCGCTCCCGATCAAATTTGAACCTCAGGGTAGCCGATTGAAGTCACCCTGTGACCCATGCCGCCTATGCCGCCAGCGCCGGATAATCCGTGTACCCGGCCGCACCCGGATGATAGAAAGTTTGCGGCTGCGGCGTATTTAATTCTGCACCGCACTGCAGGCGCTGCGGTAAATCTGGATTAGCAATAAATAGCTTGCCGAATGCAAAAGCGTCGGCCGTACCGGCGTCGAGCATTTGCTGGGCACTGACGCCAGTGATTTTTTCGTTAGCGATGTACACCCCCCCAAACGCTTTTTTTAGCTGCGGCCCGAGACTGTCGGCGCCCACCGCTTCACGCGCGCAGATAAATGCGATGCCACGCTCGCCCAGTGCGGTGGCAACGTAACCGAAGGTCGCAGCGCGGTCCGAGTCACCCATGTCATGCGAATCAGCGCGTGGTGCCAGATGCATCCCGACCCGTCCGGCGCCCCAGACAGCGACGCAGGCGTCCGTAATTTCAAGCAGCAGGCGAGCGCGGTTTTCAATTGAACCGCCATAGCGGTCGGTACGGTGGTTGCTGCTGTCTTGTAAGAATTGATCGAGCAGATAGCCATTGGCGCCGTGGATTTCAACCCCATCGAAGCCAGCTTTTTTGGCATTTTCGGCACCCTTGCGAAATGCGGCTACGACGCCGGCAATCTCGCTCGCGTCCAGCGCGCGCGGTACCGGGTAGTTACGTTCCGGGCGTAGCAGGCTGACATGGCCTTTGGCGGCAATCGCGCTGGGCGCCACCGGCGCGTCACCCCGCAAAAGGCTCGGGTCCGAGATGCGACCGACGTGCCACAGTTGCAATACGATGCGTCCGCCGGCTGCATGCACCGCATCGGTCACACCGCGCCAGCCGACGACTTGCTCGTCGGACCAGATACCCGGTGTATCGACGTAACCAACGCCCTGCGCCGTAACAGCGGTCGCTTCGCTGATGATCAAGCCCGCCGAAGCGCGCTGGACATAATAGTGCGCCATCAGCGCGTTCGGTACGCGGCCCTCGCCGGCGGCGCGGGCACGGGTCAAGGGCGCCATGATGACGCGGTTGGGCAACTCGATATCACCGACGCGGATGGGGTCGAATAATGTGGTCATGGTGTGCTTTCAAAAAAGTTCTGCCGCTATGCGGCTATTAAAGGCCGTGCTGGATGTGATCCAGAAACGCCTGAATCACGATTTCATCCCGCCTGAAAAATTTCCACTGGCCGAGTCGCTGCCGTGTAATCAGTCCGGCTTTTTCAAGCGTCGCCAGGTGGGCTGACACGGTCGATTGCGACAACCCGGTGCGCTGGTCGATCAAGCCTGCACAGACGCCGATATCGAGCGGATGCTGCTGTATCTGAAAATATGTCTGCGGTGTTTTCAGCCACATCAAAATGTCACGCCGAACCGGGTTGGCCAGCGCTTTGTGGATCGCATCGATATCGATCATTGGCATTTTTTTGTCATGACGGCGGTGTATGTTTCGTA
>JAYVEF010000321.1:0-8496 GCA_043748965.1 Burkholderiales bacterium | reverse complement strand
CAACGGCAATTTTGTGCAGGTCAGTCCAGCCTGTGAGCGCATCTGGGGATTTACGGAGCAGGAGCTGCTGAGACAGAATTTTTTCCAGCTGGTGACATCCGAAGATCGGCAAAAGTCGCGCGATGCTGCCGACGCCGTGCGTGCGGGCGCTGCCACCGTGCGGTTTGAAAGCCACCATCGTGACAACCGAGGCAAACTGATTTTTCTGGTCTGCTCCTTGAGCTGGTCGGAGACCCTTCAGTTGTTCCACTGCACCGCGAGGGACGAATCCGATACGGCTCTGACGGCAAGTCAACTGGTCGCCAGCCAACAGCATTATCAGTCGCTGTTCGACCAAAATCCGGATGCGGTGTATTCGATCGACATCGATGGCAATTTCTTGTCCCTGAATAAGGGCGCCGAACTGCTCAGCGGCTACGCGCGCAGCGAACTCATCGGCCAACCTCAGCTACCGCTAATCGCCGCCGCTAGAAAGGCGACTACACAGGAACATTTTTCGCGCTGTGTTGCCGGTACCGGCGCGACTTATCAGACCGCATTGATAAGAAAATCTGGCGAGAGCGTACAGCTCAGCGTCACCAATCTGCCGATTCTGGTCGGCGGCAAAGTCGTCGGCGTATTCGGTATCGCCAAGGATATTACTGCGCAGATCGCAGCCGCCCAGCTAACTCGTCTCAGCGAAGAACGCTTTCGCAACGTCGCACGCGCCACCACCGACACCATCTGGGACTGGGATCTCGGCACCGATCAGCTCTGGTGGAACGAAGGATTGCAAACAGTCTTCGGCTATCCAGCCGAAGCCATTGAGCTCGACAGCCGCTCCTGGACCAGCCGGATACACGCGGACGATATCGATCGAATACTGCACGGAATCCATCAGGTCATCGACGGTCACGGCACCAGTTGGCTGGACGAATACCGCTTCCGACGAAATGACGGCAGTTATGCACATGTCGTCGATCGCGGCTTCGTCATCCGTAATGCCGGCGCAATGGCAGTACGGATGGTTGGCGGTATGAGTGACGTCAGTGCGCGCAAGCTGTCGGAGCAGGTAATGGGTCACCTGAACCTCGCATTGCGCATGCTTAGTGCGTGCAACAAGGTCCTGATCCGGGCCCGTTCCGAGCAAGAGCTGCTGGCCGAGATCTGCCGTATCGCGCGGGAATACGGCGGCTATCAGGTGGCATGGGTTGGCTACGCTCAAAACGACGTAGCGCGCACCATGCGACCGATGGCGCAGGCAGGCGTCGATGCCGCGATACTTGCGGCGATCCCGATCAGCTGGTCGGATGAAGTGCCGGCAGGCCTTGGCCCGTCCGGTATCGCACTGCGCACTGGGCTTCCGGCACTCCTTGATGATGTCGGGCACGACCCGAGTTTCGCCGACTGGTCGCAGTACGCTGGCGGATTCGGGACCGGTGCAGTGGTCAGCTTGCCGCTACGCGACAGCGCACGGACCTTTGGTGTGCTGACACTACATCTGGCCAGTCCACGCGCAGTCCCCGACGAGGAATTGGCGCTGCTGAGTGAGCTGGCCGACAATCTGGCGTTCGGTATCGAGACGCGCCGGATCGAAGAGGAGCGCAGGCGTCTGCAGCATACGGTTGAAAAAGTCGCTACAGCGGTATCGGTCAGTGCCAACGCCGGTGCGCCTGATTTTTTCGAGCAGCTGGCTCGCAACATGGCCGATGCAGTTGGTGCTCAGGCAGGATTTGTCATGCGGCTTTCCGGTGTCGAAAACCGTCACGCCAACGCCATTGCCGGTGTGATCGACGGCGCTACGCAAATACCTCAGGCCTATGACGTGCGCGGTACGCCAAGCGAACAGGTGATCGTCGACGGCGAATGCATCGTTCGACAAAATGCGACAGCGACGCTGACAGCTGCCGCAGATTTCGGTGTGGACGGGATGCAAGGCTATGTCGGCATGCGCCTCGACAATGCCAGCGGCACGCCGGTCGGTTTGCTGTATGTGCTGTTTCGCGAGCCGATCGACCGCGTCGATCACACACTGGCAACGTTGCGAATCTTTGGCGCACGCGTCAGCGCGGAGATGGAGCGCCATGCGACCGATCTGCAAATGCGTTCGCAAGCGGCATTACTGGACCACGCTACCGATGCGATCGTAGTCCGCAGTATGGACGGCAGCGTGACATTCTGGAACAAAGGTGCCGAGCGCCTGTACGGCTGGACCAGCGCCGAGGCAGTCGGCTCTCTCATGCTGACGCGCACCGCCGCTGAATCCCACGACATGCGCGAGATCCTTGATCGTACCGTGCGCGACGGCGAATGGCGCGGCGAATTATTGCAAAGACGCTGCGATGGCAACGCCGTCGCAGTCGAAGCACGCTGGACCCTGATTCGCGACGACCATGGCGCCCCGCAGTCGATTCTGGCGATCGAAACCGACTTGACACAGCGCAAATCGGCCGAACATGAAATCGAACACCTGGCGTTTTATGACCGGCTGACCGATTTGCCGAATCGGCTGTTGCTGCGCAACCGACTCCAGCATGCGCTCGAAACCAATGAGCGCAGCGGCCGTATGGGCGCTGTGTTGTGGGTCGATCTGGATAATTTCAAGGCGTTCAATGACAGTTTTGGACACGACACCGGTGACCTGCTGTTGCAACTGGTGGCGGTGCGCTTGAGTTACTGCCTGCGCGCCAGTGACACCGTGGCGCGTCTGGGTGGCGATGAATTTATTATTTTGCTGGTGGATCTGGGCGACTATGCCGCCGAGGCCGCGTCACGCGGGAAAATGGTCGCAGAAAAAATCCTGCTGGCTTTCGGTGAGCCGTTTTTGTTGGGCGAGAACGAAGGTCATGCCACCCCGAGTATCGGCGTTACCCTGTTCGGCGCCGCCACCGCCACCGCCAGCATCGATGAACTAATGCAACGCGCCGAACTGGCAATGTATCAAGCCAAAGCAGCCGGCCGCAACACCATGCAGTTTTTTGATCCAGACATGCAGGCCGTCGTAACCGCCCGCGTCACGCTCGAAGCCGAGATCCGCGTTGGCTTGAAAAATAGCCAGTTCCTGTTGCATTACCAGCCGCAAGTTGACGCCAGCGGCATGCCGACTGGTGCCGAGGCACTGGTGCGCTGGCATCACCCGCAGCGCGGCTTGGTACCGCCAGGTGCGTTTATCCCGGCGGCAGAAGAAACCGGACTGATCCTTCCACTTGGCAGTTGGGTCATGGAGAGCGCCTGCCTGCAACTGGCGGAATGGGCATGCGATCCGCATTTGGCTGATATGAGTGTCGCCGTCAACGTCAGCGCACGTCAGTTCAGGCAAAACAGATTTGTCGACGAAGTGCTGGAAATCTTGCATCGCACCGGCGCCAATCCCCGCCGCCTGAAACTCGAACTCACCGAGAGCCTGCTGATCGACAGTGTCGAGGACACGGTGCTCAAGATGACTCAACTCAAAAGTCGCGGCGTAGGTTTTTCGCTGGATGATTTCGGCATCGGCTACTCATCGTTGTCGTACCTGAAACGGCTACCACTCGATCAGCTAAAAATTGACCAGTCCTTCGTGCGTGACATCCTGACCGATCCGAACGATGAGGCAATCGCCCGCACTATCGTCGCGCTGGGTAATAGTCTCGGCCTGGCCGTGATTGCCGAAGGTGTCGAGACCGCCGATCAAAAAGCGCGCCTGGCGACACTTGGCTGCTTCTTTTATCAAGGCTACCACTTTAGCCGGCCAGTACCGGCGGCGGAATTCGTCGCGTTTGTGCGAAGTCTGGCGCCAGCGGGCTGCTAGCAGGATTAGCGCTCATTGCATATTAAGCGTGCTGGCGCACACTTTTCGTCACCGTTATTTGTTACTCTAAGGAATTGGAGTTGGCGCCAGTGTCCCGCATAACTTGCTGCTGGCACTCTTTCCTATAATTCCGGTACCCACTACGCACAATGCTCAGCGCAGAAGACTTGCTCGACGCTAAGATCCTTGTAGTCGACGATAGTTCCGACAACGTCGACTTGCTACTGGCGATGCTCGGGCAGGAAGGCTATTCCAACATTTGGTCAACCACTTCGCCGACAGAAGTCGTTGGACTGCATCGCACCCACCAGTACGATTTGATCCTGCTGGATATGCAAATGCCGTTGATGGACGGATTCAAGGTCATGGACGGCCTGCGTGAACTCGAACAGGACGCTTGGTTGCCGGTATTGGCCATCACCGCGCAGCCCGGCTATAAAAATCGTGCACTCGAAGCAGGTGCCAAAGATTTCATTTGCAAGCCACTCGATTTCGTCGAAGTAACGCAGCGCATTCGCAACATGCTGGAGGTACGGCTGCTATACAACCGTGCTACCCGCACCAGCGAAGCACTGCACCGGCTTGCGCTGCACGATCCGCTCACCGGCCTGCCTAACCGGCGCCTGCTGGAAGATCGCATCGGTACTGCCATAGAACACGCGCGCCGCAACCGCAGCCACGTCGCGATGATGTACATCGATCTGGACGGGTTCAAAAAGGTCAATGACACATTGGGACACGATTGCGGTGACATGCTGCTGCAGATGGTCTCCGACCGCCTGGTAAGTGCCTCACGTGGTGAAGACACGGTAGCACGCATCGGTGGCGACGAATTCATAGTCGTGCTTGGCGAACTCAGCGATCCGGCCGACATCCATGTCCCGGCGAGGAAACTGGTGGCTACCGTGGCAGAGCCGTATCAGATCAAGGGGCACCAGGTGATCATCACCACAAGCATCGGAATTAGTATCTATCCGTTCGACGCAGCCACGGTCGACAGTTTGATCACCATGTCCGACCGGGCCTTGTACGAGGCCAAGCGCAACGGCAAGAATCGCTACCATGTGTCGTTTGCGGACCGGATTGGCGTGTCGCCACCCGGGGCCGGCAGCTTATACAAAACTACATGAAGCCGTTGCACATCGCCAATGCCGGCACTGCATCGGCGTCGATAACTTCCAGGAAATTGCCATGAACGCCAACCTCGATCTCGGCAACGTGCTCCGTGCACTACCCGGCAACTTTATTCTGCTGTTGCCCGATCCGTCGTACACGATTGTCGACGTGTCAGAGGCCATGTTGGCCGCGACCCAAACCCGGCGTGAGGCGCTGATTGGCAGACCACTGTTCGAGGCATTTCCTGAAAATGCCGAAAGCCAGGCCGCAGGCGCCACGGCGGTTATGCGCAAGGCGCTGGAAACCGTCTGTCGTACCAAAGCCCCGGTAGCAATGCGACTGCAGCGCTATGACGTGCGCCTCGCCGACGGCACCGGATTCAGTAAAAAATTCTGGCTACCAATGCTTTTCCCGGTGCTGGATGGCGATGGCCAACTGAGCGCAATTATCGACCGCGTGCAGGATGTCACCGAACTTGTCGAGCGCACCGGCGCGCTGAGCGAGGGCGACCTGCCGTTCAGCGCGAGTACCGTCCAGGCCGAC
This sequence comes from Burkholderiales bacterium, assembly GCA_043748965.1. Lineage (GTDB taxonomy): Bacteria > Pseudomonadota > Gammaproteobacteria > Burkholderiales > Burkholderiaceae_D > Actimicrobium. Next base: position 3,068 of record JAYVEF010000321.1, on the reverse strand, counting down.
CTGCTCGAGTCCGTAGCACAGCTTGAAATTATCGACAAGCGCATACGCCAAAGCAGCCAGCTCGACGAGGCCAGCGAGCGCCTCGACTTGGCTGCAGACGCCGCAGAACTCGGTACCTGGCACTGCCCGGTACCACTCGGCGCGGTGGACTGGAATCAAGCCTGCAAAACCCATTTCTTTCTGCCTGCCGACGCGAAGGTTGACATGGACCTTTTCTATCGACTGTTGCATCCAGATGACCGCGAAAAAATTCGGCGCGCCTTCGATGCGGCTCTGTACCAGCGTGCACGATTCGATGTCGAATATCGCGTGATAGCACCCGACGGCCGTTCGCGCTGGCTGCTCGCCAAAGGCCGCGCCTCTTACCACGCAGACGGATCGCCGGCCAGCGTCAATGGCATCACACTAGATATCAGTGACTATAAGCGCGTAGAGGAAGCACTGCGCGAAAGCGAAGAAGAAGCACGTCTGGCGCGCGTCGCAGCCGAACATGCAAGTCTGGTCAAGGATGAATTCTTATCGACCCTGTCGCATGAACTCCGCACGCCGCTCAATACGATTTTGGGGTGGACTCAGGTATTGCAGCGCAGCAGCACGCGTCTTTCTGAAAAAGCATCGACCGCTCTTGCGACCATCGAGCGCAGTGCGCGACAGCAGGCGCGTCTTATCGATGATCTGCTGGACGCCAGCGCGATCATGGCCGGCAAGATTCACCTCGATTTGCAACCCGTGCGCTGCAACGACATTATTGCTGCCAGCGTGGCGGTATCGGCACCGATGGCAGCAGCGCGCAATATTCGCATCGAAGTCATCCTGGATGAACCCGGCATGGCAATCGAAGCCGATCCGACTCGTCTGCAGCAAATATTATGTCGTCTTCTGTCGAATGCGATCAAATTCAGTTCGAACGATGGCACCGTATTGGTACGCCAGATTGCCACCAACGACAAAGTTGTCATCACTGTGACCGACCACGGACAAGGCATCGCCCCGGCATTTCTGCCGTCACTGTTTGCGCGCTTTTCACAGGCAGACGGGAGTATCACACGTACCCACATGGGCCTGGGGTTGGGACTATCGATCGTCAAATCGCTGATTGAACTGCATGGCGGCAAAGTCAGTGCTGCCAGCCAGGGCGTTGCGCAAGGCGCCGTCTTTACACTCGAGTTGCCCGCACTGGTAGCGGACGACCTGACACCGACGACAGGCGCTGTGGTCGGACCGGGCCACCCGGTTGAACGTCCCGATCTCAATGTGGCCTGGCACGCCAACATTGTCGTGGTGGACGATGAACCCGATGCCGGTGCGGTCATGCGCGAAATTCTCGAAAGCGCCGGCGCTACTGTGCGGCTGGCCAGCTCCGCAACCGAAGCTCTGCAACTGATTCGCGAAAGCCGGCCGGATTTGCTGATCAGCGATATCGGCATGCCACAAATCGATGGTTACCAATTGCTCCGATTGCTACGCAAGGATGAGCCACGTGACCAGCCACCTGTGCCCGCGATTGCGCTGACGGCTTTCGCCCGTCCCGAGGACAAGCAGCGCGCGATCGAAGCCGGATATCTCATTCACCTGGCAAAGCCGGTCGAGTCGGCCGATCTGATCACCGCAGCCAAACTGGCAGTGCGGCGGCCGAATCGTCAGGTCGACACTGGCGCAGGCTGAACCCATGCCGTCACGGCAAGCATGGCCTGCTAGCCGTTACGTTGCAATAGCATGTGCGGTCCGACCCGGCTCACATCGGTGACGCCGCAGAGCGCCATCGTGACGTCAAGCTCGTGGCGCAGAATTTCCAGGCATTTAGTCACGCCGGCACCGCCCATGGCGCCCAATCCGTATAACACCGGTCGGCCAAGGTAGACCGCCTTGGCGCCGAGCGCCAGCGCTTTCAGTACATCCTGACCGGAACGAATCCCGCCATCCATGTGAACTTCGATCCGGTCGCCGACCGCCGCAAGAATTGCCGGCAACGCCGCAATCGATGACAACGCGTTATCGAGCTGCCGGCCACCATGGTTAGAAACGATCAATGCATCGGCGCCGCTCTGCACCGCTAACTGTGCATCCTCCGGGTCCATGATGCCCTTCAAGATCAGCTTGCCACCCCAGCGTTCCTTAATCCAGCGTACGTCGTCCCAGGACAGCGTCGGGTCGAACTGTTGCGCCGTCCATGCCGATAGTGACGACATGTTATCGACACCTCGCACGTGCCCGACAATGTTCCCGAAGCCGCGTCGGCTGGTCCCCAGCATCGCGCGGCACCAGGCCGGTTTGGTTGCCATATTGAGCAAATTAGCGACGGTCAGCTTCGGTGGTGCCGACAAACCATTTTTGAGATCTTTGTGCCGTTGCCCCAATACCTGCAGGTCCAGCGTCAATACCAAGGCCGAACATTTTGCTGCTCTGGCACGTTCGATGAGTGCACTGACAAACGCGCGGTCGCGCATCACATACAACTGAAACCAGAATGGCTCTGTGACATGCGCAGCGACGTCTTCGATCGACGCAATACTCATCGTCGAGAGGGTGAACGGAATGCCAAATTTTTGCGCCGCCCGCGCGGCATGGATTTCGCCATCCGCGTGCTGCATGCCGGTCATGCCACACGGCGCGATCGCCACCGGCATGCTGACCATCTGGCCAATCATGGTACTGCCCAGTGAACGGCTTTCAATATTCATCGCCACACGCTGGCGAAATCGCCATGCATCAAAATCGGTATTGTTGGCGCGGTAGGTGGTTTCGCTCCACGACCCGGAATCGGCATAGTCGTAAAACATGCGCGGCACGCGCTGCTTGGCTAGCATGCGCAGGTCTTCGATAGTTGTGATCATGATTTGATGCGGGAAGTTGGCGGAGTTTTCACTCTACCCCCGAACCCTGTGGTCCGGCATGAAAGTTCTTCATCGCAGGCTTCAGAATCAGATTGCCAAATAAATTGGCAATCTGCTGTGGGGATGCAGAGTTGCGCCGATTCAGCGCGAACCGAATACGTTCAACCTCATCGCCAATCTGAAAAGTTGACGGCCCAGGACCAGTGACTTCCGGCTTGAACCCGCAGAGGCTGC
>JAYVEF010000320.1:0-2522 GCA_043748965.1 Burkholderiales bacterium | reverse complement strand
CATTGGGCAACACGTACAACCAGCGCGGGTGCTCCAGGCCGCTGGCGAACGCTCTTACCAACAGACCCTCTGCAGGGGTCGGCGTCGCACCTTGCGGCCAACCTTTTGCCGGCGCAATATGCACTGTCGGGATCAAATTTTTTGCAGGTTCTGGCAACACCGGGTTAGGGCCGAAGCCAGGATCCTGATCGGCTCCCGCAGGCCACGCGGGCGATGCATTGGCGATGCACAGTGTAGTTAGCAGCAGCAGAAACACGCGATATTTTTGCATGACAGTACCCGGTTTGGTCAGTGGTTCGGCGCTGACGACTTCGCCGTAATGGTTATGCGAAACCTCTGCGACATATTACGCGCCTGGCGTGCCGCACATGATCGTCGAGAAGAACCCGGACTCACCACCAGTAATCGGCGCCGCCATGTCGCGCGGTTCATCACTGCCGCCATGCTCCGGCGCCATGAACTTCGGTCGCGGACCAAGTTCGGCTTCACTGGCTAGCCAGCGCACGTGCTACGGAGGCAGCGGATTCTCTGGTTGCCCGCTGCGTCCCGCCTGGACCAGCTGTTCAGGAACAGGTTTGACGTTGCGCTTGTTGTGGGCTGTATCGGTCGGCGCCTGAATCTTGTGCTGGTGCTCAAGCGCAGACTCGACGTTCATTTTCAATGCTGTGCGATGACGGTTTGCCATGTCGTGTCCTGATTCAACCGTATCGGCATACGGCATGTTCGGCGACGGTCGCCCATTAGTCCGCGCAAGTCTGCTACGCTCAGACGACTGACTTCGTGCATGCGAATTAATAGCGCGCCAGCTACCGGTCGGCGCCGCTCGCGTAGTTGCGCGATCAGTACGGGCGAAATATTCAGTGCCTTCGACAGGGCAGTATCACTGTGTAAATTCAGTCGGTCTTGCAGCGCGGTCAGCAAACGACCGGGATCGTAATCTTGGGAAACTGGCGTAATCATTTTTCTTTGAATTCTGAATGGAGAAAACTAAAAGCAGAGTGTAAGCACGATGGATGCTGTGGTATGTCACCTGCCGCACATAGTGTTCCGAAATGCTGGGCTTCGGGGCAACGTCAGCCTGCATCTAGTGCAATTGAGTGTGGCAGCGCCGCGAAGTTTGCGCGCATCGGCACGGATGGTTGATCGGAACGAAACGATGGTGCGATGCGGTTATGATGTCATCCTGACCTGTGCGCTGCTTTACCGCATTCGATCCCACCAACTCAACTATCGCATCCATGTACACCAGCCGCGAACGTTTGATTATTTTTGATGCCGACGGGACTCTGATCGACGGCTTTAGCGCCATCGAAGCGACTTTTGCCGCGCACGGGATGGCGATCGGTAATCTGGAAAATTTTCAGAAGCGCCGCAAGCTACTCAAGTATCTGGGGGGCATCAAGGAATTCCCGATCAATCTGCGCAAGCAGTTCGGCAAACAAAATCGCAAAGCCCTGCGCGCCACGCTGACCGACGTTTATCGCGAGGATGCCAGCCTGTATCCGGGTCTGGCTGACTTGCTGAAGCAGCTGATGGATCTACCACGCATGCGCGTCGGGCTGGTGACGCGCAACGTCACTATTGATCCGGCGCTGACTCTGGGAAAATTATTCGCACGCCACGATATCGACATCGACGCGCTGGATGTGGTGACCTGCGTGAAACTGGGTCAGCCGAAGACCACGGCGTTTCGCGAAGCCCGCGAACGCTTCGACATCAACCCGGCCCGAGCTTACGCATGCGGGGATGAGCACAAAGATTATCTGGCAGCAATCGGCGCCGGCATGCAGCCGTTTATCGTGTCATACGGGTTCGAGGATCATCAGTCGCTGACAGTCAAATACGCTGTCCCCGAAGAGTTGGTGTCACGCACGCCAGCTGAAATCTGCGCGCGCATTCGGAACGCTTTCGATTTGGCGACACCGCGATGACATGTCTGCCGTTACATCATCGATGCGGAATCACGACCGGTCCGCGCACACAGGAGAAATCATGCAACCAAAACCAGATCCGACCGACCATGCGGCGCAACGCCGGGTTGACCCCGCGGCAGAAACCATCGATCCGACCAAAGTGCCTGGTGACACTTCGCAACTGACGCCGGATCACGACACACTGGACGCCGAAAAGCCGCTTGAGCAGGCCATCGAAAAGGCCTTCCCGCCAGCCAGACCAAAATAACCCGGCCGGGGTCGAGCGTCCCCGGTTCGCCGACGAAGTGCCTATCCGAGCGTCACCGGGATAAACAACTGGGTGTCACCACGCTGGATCAGTAGCGCCAGACGGCTGCTGTTTGGCGCAACCAGCGACTGCAACTGTGCCACGGTTTTTACCGGAGTGCCGTTCACGGCGAGGATCACGTCGCCGGCCTGAATCCCGGCACGCGCGGCAGCGCCGCTACTGTCCTCGACCAGCACACCGGATGCCAGACTTGCCTGACGTTGTTCGTCCGGCGTCAAGGCCCGTACCGCGACGCCGAGCTTGCCATGGGTGCTTTTGTCGAGCGTCGCATCGCTGGCTGC
>JAYVEF010000319.1:0-2525 GCA_043748965.1 Burkholderiales bacterium | reverse complement strand
TCCGAGGACTTTGTCCGTCGCGTCAATCACGAACCACTCGCGCTTTACCTCATGGGCTTTAGCGGAAAAGGTTTTCATGATGACTTCCTAACTAGATTAATTCGCTCAAATGGTGGCGGTTCAGCAGCTTGCTCGATGGCTATACGATGCCCGGGCTACCGTTATATTGCGGATTCTGCCGACTCGACCTTGTTGTCTCTTCCTGAGCAAATGGAAGAACCGAAGAGTATATCGCGCAATGCCAGAAGCCGTCAAATTGATTTCCGAATAACGCCGATTATCCGGCTTGATTTAGAATCTCGGCCATCCCTTATCGCAACCGGAGTAACCCACCCATGGAATGCATCGTACGCTGGACCGGCTTGTCCGGCATGACGTTTTTAGCCGAAACCGGCTCCGGCCATCTGGTCGTAATGGACGGCGCACCAGACGGTGGCGGCCGCAATCTTGCGCCTCGACCCATGGAGGTAGTACTGGCTGGCGCCGGCGGCTGCACCGCGTATGACGTAGTGCTGATCCTGCGCAAAAGCGGCCAGGAAATCCACGGCTGCGAAGTCAGCCTGAAAGCCGAACGAGCCGAAAAAGATCCCAAGGTATTTACCAAAATCCATCTCCACTTTACAGTCAGTGGCGTCAATCTGAAGCCGAATCTGGTCGAGCGAGCGGTCAAGCTTTCGCATGAAAAATACTGCTCGGCGTCGATCATGCTGGAAAAAACAGCAGTGATGACGCATACCTTCGCCATTATCGAACGCCCGTAACGCCGGCCGACCGCGCTACTACGACGCTGCCGAGTACCCGGACTTCACAATCCCGGGACGCTACACATAGTACGCAGTACTCGTCATCACCTTGCCCATCAGTCGCATCGCCTGGCGCACTAGGTAGGGCAACTCGGCGGCTCCGAGCGACAGCGCGGCCGCGCCATGTGCTGCCTCATCGGCGCGCATTTGCATGACGATCGCGCGGGACTTGAGGTCGTCGACTGGCAGATGATCAAGATGCAAGCTGAGATGCGCCTCGACCTGGCGCTCGGTCTCGACCACGAAGCCGAGACTGTGTGCGTCACCCAGTCGCGCTGCCGCGATACCGAGTAAGTAGGACCCGGCAAACCAGAGCGGATTCAAGAGACTCGCGTGCGAGCCTAGCTCAGCAATGCGCTGGCTGGTCCATGCCAGGTGATCTGCTTCTTCACGCGCAGCGGAAGTGAACTGCGCTGCCAACTGGGGGGTGTAGGCAAAGCGTGCCTGGGACTGGTATAGCGCTTGTGCGCAGACTTCGCCCACTTGATTGACGCGCATCAATGCACCGCTTTTGCGTCGGTCGGATTCTGATAGTATTTTTTCGGGCGCGCGCATCGCAGGGTTTGGGCGTGACGATTCGGCAACGCCCGCCACCGTCCGCACCGCCTGATCGAAAGCTACAAGTATCTGGTCTACTGGCGTCATGATGTTTCCTCGCTATCGTGAATGGTGGAAATTACGTTGTGCTGATGCTACAAACATAGCCTACATTGCCATTTATGCCAATTTCTCTTTGCCCTGACGGCAGAACTTTGTTGAAATACATAGCGGCTTCTAATTCTGAAGAAGTGTGCGGGATTTTCACTATCGCCCGCTCAGCATCGGCAAGCAAAACAATAATTCACTGCACCACAACTCTTGGAGATTATTAATGAAAAAATCGCTTCTCGCACTCGCCGCACTGAGCGTCGTCGCAGGCTCGGCCGCCGCGCAAAGCTCCGTCACCATGTACGGTATTGCGGATGTGGGTATTGTTCACGAAAGTGGCAATCCAGCAGGCGCAGTCAACAAACTGACCAGCGGCATTTCTGCCGGTTCACGCCTGGGTTTCCGCGGCGTCGAAGATCTGGGCAGCGGTCTGGCAGCGTTGTTCGTGCTCGAGACCGGTATTAACTTTGACACAGGTGGCAGCGCGCAGTCGGCCAGTATCGCCAATCCTGGTGGTGCGGTATTCGGCCGCCAGACCTTCGTCGGCTTGAAAAGCAACGCCGGCACCTTGACGATGGGGCGTCAGTACAACCCCTACTTCAAAACGGTCAATGCCATCGATCCATTTGGTACCGGTCAGGAAGGTAATTCCGGCAACATCATGTCGTTTACAGGCTTGAACGGTCGTTCGAACAACAGTATCCAGTACGTGTCGCCGGTGGCTGGCGGTTTCAGCGGTGAATTGCTTTACCAATTCGGCGAATCTAACGTTGATACGCACACTGCACGCGCGATCAACGGTGCACTTAGCTACGAAAATGGCCCGGTGTTGCTGCGCGTCGCGCATCAGCGCCAAAACAATCCGAACAATATGCTCGACGTTGCGCGTAACACGATTGTTGGATTTAACTACGACTTCGGCGTCGTCAAATTGCAAAGCGCTTATGCAGTTGCGCGTGGGCCACGAAGCATTGCCAACGCGTCTGAATCAGTGGGCTTTAACGCGGCCGCAGGCATACCTTACCGCCCAGTGCCAGTCGGACCGCTGGTATTGGCATCTACAGACGCTGATGT
>JAYVEF010000318.1:0-8524 GCA_043748965.1 Burkholderiales bacterium | reverse complement strand
CAGCGGCTGGCTTCGAGCACCGCAGCGGTCAGGGCACGCGCTGTGTTGGGATACTTTTTGACCCACTCGGCCGATGTGCCGAGAACTTTTTCGGGATGATTTTTCCAGATGTCCTGCGTCGTAACGGCGGTGATACCAATGCCATCGACAATCGCGCGGTGGCCCCATGGTTCGCCGACACAAAATCCATCCATGTTCCCAACCCGCATGTTGGCCACCATCTGCGGTGGTGGTACCGTAATCACCTTGGCGTCTTTCATCGGATCGATGCCATGCGCTGCCAGCCAGTAGTACAGCCACATCGCGTGCGTGCCGGTCGGAAATGTCTGCGCAAAGGTGTATTCGCGCTTGTCCGTCTGCATCAGTTTTGCCAACGACGCGCCGTCGACTGCGCCTTTGTCGGCGAGCTTTTTGGACAGCGTGATGGCCTGGCCGTTCTGATTCAAGGTCATCAGTACCGCCATGTCTTTTTTGGCACCGCTGACACCTAGATGCACGCCATAGATCAGGCCGTACAGCACATGCGCAGCGTCGAGCTCACCATTCACCAGTTTGTCGCGCACACTGGCCCACGAGGATTCCTTGCTCGGGACGATTTTGATACCGTATTTCTTGTCGAAACCGAGCACCGAGGCCATCACCACAGAAGCGCAATCGGTCAACGGAATGAAGCCCACCCTGACTTCTTCTTTCTCAGGCTTGTCGGAACCGGCCGCCCACGCGCCGCCAGTAAGCAGCCCGCCGAGCGCTGTCGCGCCGGTTGCACCAACAGCCTTGATCACGCTGCGGCGGGTCGAATCCGGGCTCACTTGATTACGCTTCATGATGTCCTTGTGGTGCATTCAGTGATCGAAAAATCGGTCAGCGCGACGAAGGCGCGCATTTGGGTTCCCCAAGCGGCTTACAACATTGATACTGCAAGCGGTGTGCCAGAGCTGACGGCGTATTCACAACCGAAAGCGCGCCGGGAAAGAGCGCGTATGCGCCAATTTTGTGCGTCGCACCATGTCAGTGCTAAATGGAAACAAACTGCCGATCCTTTACAATGCCGCCATCGACGCCCTCAGAGCGTGCTCTCGCGGATTTTTAAATGGTTGTTCTCGGCATCGAATCCTCCTGCGACGAAACCGGCCTTGCGCTGTACGACACGCACGCTGGACTACTCTCGCATGCGCTGTATTCACAGGTCGCCATGCATGAGCAGTACGGCGGCGTGGTGCCCGAGCTGGCTTCGCGCGACCATATCCGGCGCGCGATACCGTTGCTGGAACAGGTTTTGTGCGAAGCTGCGATGACCCGCCAGCAGATCGATGCCATTGCCTTCACGCAGGGGCCGGGACTGGCGGGCGCATTGCTGGTGGGTGCATCGATTGCGTGTGCGCTTGGACTGGCGTTGGACAAGCCGGTGCTCGGCATTCATCATCTGGAGGGGCATTTGCTGTCCCCTTTGCTGGCGCCGGATGCACCGGCGTTTCCTTTCATTGCGCTGCTGGTGTCGGGCGGTCACACGCAGCTGATGCGTGTCGATGGTGTTGGCCGCTACACGCTGATGGGCGAGACGCTGGACGATGCTGCCGGCGAAGCCTTCGACAAGTCCGCCAAGCTGCTCGGCCTTGGTTATCCTGGTGGTCCGGCGATTTCACGCATGGCTGAATTCGGCGATCCCCTCGCGTACAAACTGCCGCGGCCGATGTTGCATTCCAAGGATTTCAATTTCAGCTTTTCGGGTCTTAAAACCGCGGTGTTGACGGTTGTGAAAAACCATCCCGGCAGCGATCTGTGCGAACAGGACAAAGCCAATATCGCGCGCGGCTTTGTCGATGCCATCGTCGAAGTGCTGGTCGCCAAATCGTTCAGCGCACTCAGGCATTCGGGCCTGAAGCGACTGGTGATCGCTGGCGGTGTGGGCGCCAACCGTCAATTGCGCGAAGCGCTGGATGCAGCCGCACGAAAGAGACACGTCAAGGTGTTTTATCCGGCTCTGGAATTTTGTACCGACAATGGTGCGATGATCGCGTTCGCCGGTGGCATGCGACTGCAGCGCGACCCAACGCTGGCCAGGCGGGACTATAGTTTTAACGTGCGGCCGCGCTGGCCGCTGGCCGAACTGACCGCCGCATGAGCACGCTATGAGCGCTGCGCCAACGACCATCGAACTGATCGGGACCGGGCTGTTTCTGCTGGCCGTGCTGCATACTTTTTGCACCGGCTATTTCGAGCATCTGGCGCGGCGCGAGACGCGCCACGCCGGAATCTGGCATCTGCTCGGTGAAGTCGAAGTCGTGTTTGGCTTTTGGGCGCTGGTACTGATCGCGTGCATCGCTGCACTGCGCGGTCCGCAACCAGCGATCGCCTACCTGGAACAGCAAAATTTTTCCGAGCCGCTGTTCGTGTTCGTCATACTGGTGATCGCCGGCACGCGGCCGATTTTAGGCGCCACACAACGGCTGATCGAAATCACGGTACGCGTGTTACCACTGCCGGCCGACTTGGCGGGCTACCTGTTGACGTTGTCATTGATTCCACTACTGGGCTCGCTCATCACCGAACCCGCAGCGATGACACTGGCAGCACTGATGCTGCGTGACCGATATTATTCTCGCGGGCTGTCGAAGCGTTTCAAGTACGCCACGCTGGCGGTACTGCTGGTGAACGTTTCGATCGGTGGTGTGCTGACGCCGTATGCAGCCCCACCGGTATTGATGGTAGCGAGTACCTGGGGGTGGGATATGAGCTTCATGTCGAGCGTGTTCGGCTGGAAAGCTGCACTGGCCGTGCTGATCAACGCGCTATCCGTTACGCTGCTGTTTCGGCGTGAACTGGCCGATCTCCCGGCACCGATCATGGTCAGCGACCAGAATCCGGTGCCGCCGTCCGTGATCGCCATGCATCTGCTGTTCTTGGCCGGTACGGTACTCACCAGTCATCACCCGGTGGCGTTCATCGGACTGTTTCTTTTTTTTCTCGGGTACACAGAAGCTTACCGGCGCCATCAGGACGCGCTGCTCCTGCGTGAAGGTTTGCTGGTAGGATTTTTTTTGGCAGGACTGGTCGTGCTGGGCAAGCAGCAAACATGGTGGCTGCAACCGATCGTGGAGCAGCTTGAATCGACGGTATTGTTTTTTGGCGCCGTCGGTCTGACGGCGCTCACCGACAATGCGGCACTCACCTATCTGGGTTCGCTGATCGATGGCATCAGCGATCCTGCCAAATATGCACTGGTTGCAGGAGCCGTGACGGGTGGCGGCCTGACGGTGATTGCCAACGCGCCGAACCCGGCAGGTTTTGCCATCTTGCAGGGGAGTTTTGACGAACAGAAAATTCATCCGGTCGGGCTGCTGGTGGCCGCGCTGTTACCAACGGCGGTTGCGGCAGGATGCTTTCTATTGCTGTGATTGCCGCTCGTCGGACTTTTTTGAAGGCTCCGATCAACTATTTTTGATGCGCGGCTGCCATCGGCCGACGTTGATATCGGCAGTCCGCCTATTGACGGAAATGCCGCCCGCATTTCTGCCGGGATGCTGTACCGCGGAACATGGGAAATTTTGCCTGCGCAGTGACGGAAGCTACTGTTGACCGTAACAATCAATCAATTCCGGTAACCGCACCATGTCGTCAAACACCGCGTCGGCACCCGCAATCCGCAATCGCTGCGCCGACACCATGCCGGCAAACCCCAACACCGTCATGCCGGCGGCGCGGGCTGCCATAACCCCGGTAGGCGTATCTTCAACGACCACGCATGCCGAAGGAAGCACGCCGTTCTGACGGGCCGCCAGCAGAAACACATCCGGAGCCGGCTTGCCGCGTGCCACATCGGTCGCGCTGAACATTCTGCCTGCAAAACGCGACAGTAAACCCGTCAGTCCCAGTGTCGTCCGCATCTTGTCGTGGCTACCGTTGGATGCGACACAAACCGGCAACCTGATCCGATCGAGCACCGCATCGATTCCTGCTACCGGCTGCAATTGCGCGACCAGCGCAATTTCACTCCGCGCGCGATACTGAACAACAAAATCAACTGGCAGTGCGGAACCCAATAATTGCTCCGCCAGAATCAGGCACTGCGCCATCGAATTGCCAACAAAATGTTCGAACATGTAGTCGAGCATCACGCCTGCGCCGAGTTCGTTGAGCATGTCGGCAAAGACCTGATTGGTGATCCGTTCGCTATCGACCAGCACACCGTCACAATCAAAAATCACCAGGCCAAAACGGGGTGTCGGCGGAGCTCGGCGTGGCACCATGGCCGGACTACTTTGCATTCCCATTTCTCTTCGGTCCGATACGGCCTTCCTTGCCCCGCATCAGATTACCGATATTGACGCGATGGCGGTACACCAGCAGTGCACTCATCGCCAGCACCGCCAACAAAATTTCATCGGTACCAAACAGCATGCCGTAACAGAATGGCGCAAACAGTGCGGCCATCAGCGCAGCCAGCGACGAGTAGCGAGAGAATACGGCGACGGCCAGCCAGACCGCCGCTGTGATCAATCCCAGCCACGGGTTAATTCCCAGCAAAACGCCGAGCGCGGTCGCCACGCCCTTGCCACCAACGAAGCGAAAAAATACCGGCCACAGGTGGCCCAAGAAAACCGCGATGGCGGCCAGGGCGAAGGTGCCATCGGAGACGCCGTGGCGCGGGCCAAAATAGTGTACCAGCCACACTGCCAGCCAGCCTTTGAAGCAGTCGCCAAAGAGCGTCAGGATCGCGGCGCGCTTGTGCCCACTGCGCAAGACATTGGTGGCGCCTGGATTTTTTGAACCGTAGGTACGCGGGTCCGACAGTCCGAATAAACGGCTCACCACCACCGCAAAGGAGACCGAACCGATCAGATAAGCGAGCACAACGAATAGCAGCGTGAAACCGAAAGTCGACATAAAACTCCTTCGCAATAGTATTGTGCTGCCGCGCTAACAAATTGGGCGCATTGGCAGACTCATTCTTGGAGCGCACAGGTGACTGGTTTTGCCGCCAGCGCGCCGCTCAGGACACTCGGCGAAATCCCTACCAGATAGCCGCGTCGTCCGCCATTGATATAGATTTTTTCGAGCGCTAGAATACCCTGTTCGACGTACACCGGCAGAACTTTTTTAAGGCCGAACGGCGATGTGCCGCCGACCAGGTAGCCGGAATGCCGCTGGGCCACCTCCGGCTTGCATGGCGCTACGGCTTTGCAGCCGATCTGCCGTGCCAGGCTTTTGGTCGAGACCTTGCGATCACCATGCATCAGCACAATCAGCGGACGGTCGGCGTCGTCCTGCATTACCAGCGTCTTGACCACCGCGTGCTCATCGACGCCGAGCGAGCGCGCCGACACTGCGGTGCCACCACGCTCTTCGTACGTGTAAGGATGTTCGGAGTACGTCACGCCATGCGACTTGAGCCAGAGGGTGGCGGGCGTTTCTGCGAAGTGATCTTTTTTTCCCATGCGTGCTACGCTAACTTAAAATCATGTATTCAGGGAGCCGTAATGACAATGCAACGGAATGGACGCACACCATGTCGCATGAAATTCGCTTTGCCACGTTCAATGTACTGAATCTGGCGTTGCCGGAAACTCGCTTTTACGCCAATCAGGAACCGTATTCGATTGCGCAATACGACGCCAAGATTAGTTGGCTGGCGCAACAGATGGATCGACTCGACGCCGATGTAATCGGTCTGCAGGAGATTTTTTCGCAGGCTGCGCTGACCGACGTGCTGGCGCGCACACGCAACTATCGCGATGCGCACCAAATCGGTTTCGATCCGCTTCCCGACACCGACGTCGACCTGACGGCCCTGACACCCAGCGTGGCGCTCGTGTCACGCCTGCCGCTGCTGGCGACTCCCCAGTCCCACCATATTCTACCGCGGGGATTATCGGTAGCACTGCCGGGTCTGGCCAGGCCGATGACGTCTTTTACGCGACCGATCCTGCAGGTAGAACTCGGCTTGCCACAGCAGCGCAGCATGCAGGTATTTGTCGCGCACCTGAAATCCAAGCGGCCGGACTGGTCGAGCGCAGCATCCGACACTGCGTCGTATCAGCTCGGCATTGCCACCCTGCGCTCATTGATCCGACGCGGTACCGAAGCACTCGGCTTGCGCTATTTGGTGACCGACCAGTCGCATGACGCACGCACGCCGCTGGTGGTGCTGGCGGATTTTAATGACGTCGCCGAGTCGGTCTCGACACAACTCGTCATGGGATCCGGTGCACCTGGCGCCTACCCGGTCGGCGCGCGCCTATACGATGCGCTGCAGATTCAATCCAGCGTGGCGAAGCTGCGCGGCGTGGACTACACCCACATGCACGACGGGGCTTTTGAAACCATCGATCATGTGTTGTTTTCAGAAGCGTTCAATCGCGCGTCACCCGATGCGATCGGCGAGGTGATGGAAGTCCATTATCTGAACGATCATGTATCGCAACGGCCCACCGCGGCGTCGGATCATGGACAGGTACTGGTGCGGGTGCGCTTGTTCGACCCGGCGGGGTGCGCCGCCACGTTGTCGTAGCCTGGCAACGCCGTATTACTCAGGCCGGTGCGGCGGGCTCGCTCGCTGCGCCTTCTGCATCTTCGTCGTCTTCGTCTTTGTCGTCGGCATCGGTCGCGTCGGATTCGATGCCTTCAGCACCTTCTTCACCCGGAACGTCCTTTTTATCGGCCTTGCGCTTTAATTTTTCTTCTTTCTTACGTTTTTTTTCGAGGTCTTTTTGACGCCGTTCGTACTGAAAATTAGTCTTTGCCAATGGGTCACCCTTTTTAGAACGATAGTGGAAATCGAGGAAGTGTCACCGACGGTGTTGCGATAAACCTGCACTCCTGCTCAGGATACAGGATTACGCGACGCCTATAAACCCACACAGCAATATCGTTTATATCAATTCGCAAGCAGATCGTTGCGCGCCAGCCGCAAGTCAGCCGCGTGGGTGATGTTGCGCATGCAGCAGTTTCAAGCGTTCGCGCGCGACGTGGGTATAAATCTGCGTGGTTGAAATGTCGGCGTGTCCGAGCAGCAACTGCACGACCCGAAGATCGGCGCCATGGTTCAGCAAATGGGTGGCGAAAGCATGCCGCAAGGTATGCGGCGACATTGGCGCGGCGATGCCGCCGGTGCATGCATACTTTTTGACCAGGGTCCAGAACATCTGCCGCGTCATCGGCCCGCCCCGCGCAGTGACAAACAGCGCGTCGTCGGTCTGATTGCCGAGTATGGCGCCACGGGCTTCCCGCAGGTAGCGTTCGATCCAGACGCGTGCTTCTTCGCCGAACGGCACCAGGCGCGTCTTGTTGCCTTTGCCGGTCACCCGCAGCACGCCTTCGTTCAAGCCGACCTCAATGGTTTTCAGTAGCACCAGTTCGGTCACGCGCAGGCCACTGGCGTACATCAATTCAAGCATGGTGCGGTCGCGCAGGCCGAGCGGGATGCTGACATCCGGCGCCTCTAGCAGAGCCACCACCTGCGCTTCGGAGAGTGTCTTCGGAAAACGTTGCGGCTGCTTCGCCGAGTGCATTCGCAGGCAGGGATCTTCGACGATCCGGTGCTGGCGTAAAGCGAGTTGATAGTAGCGTTTGAAGACAGCCAGCCGGCGGTTGGCCGAAGTTGGTTTGGAGTCGCCATGTCGCGCTGCCATATAGGCGTTCAGATCTGCCGCACTGGCCGCGTCCAGGCCCTTGCCGCTGTGGTCGTGCAGCCACAGTGCCAGCGCGTTCATGTCGCGCCGGTAGGCGTCGAGCGAATTTCTGGCAAGACCGTCTTCCAGCCACAAGCTGTCACAAAAGCCGTCGATCAAATTCTGGTTGCCGGTACTCAAAACCGGTTTCCGTACCACGTCCGTCGCCTCAGACATCGGTCACACCCTCGTGCGCCAGCAGCCAGCGCTTGACCCCCAGATGAAACCCGGTTTCGTCATCGTGGTGCGAAAACCCGCCCAGACCGCCAGCAGCCGTGACCCGGTGGCAGGGAACCACCAGCGGAAACCAATTGGCACCACAGGCCTGACCGACTGCGCGCGGGGCCGACTGAATGATTCGGGCAATTTCGCCGTAGGTCAGCACGTCGCCACGCGGAATTGCGGCGATCACGCTCCAGACCTTGCGCTGAAATGCGGTACCGACGAATGCCAGCGGCAAATCGAATTTGAAATCCGGATCGCGAAAATATCGCTCGACCTGACACGCGGCCTGGGCAGCGAGCGGGTCCTGCGCCGCTTGCGCCAGAAACGTCGGCGGCAGATACACCAGTTCCTGCACCACAGCGGCGCCGCTACGAATGCCGATGGCGCCGAAACGACATTCAACAATGGCAGAAAAAAGGCCGGTGCCTGTGCGGCGGTCGTTGCTGTAATTCAGAGGGGCGTTCGGGAGTTGTCGCATACGCCAAGCTTAAAATAAAAAGGCGCATCGTGCGATGCGCCCTAAACCATCTCCTGGTGTTTCCGTGCTGTTTGAACAGCTTTATTGAAACACGCGTCTCCTCGTAGCTTCGGCATCAATACCGTTTTTATAGAGCCCAACCACCTCTTGCATT
>JAYVEF010000317.1:0-2536 GCA_043748965.1 Burkholderiales bacterium | reverse complement strand
GCCTCGCGCTGGATGCCAAGGTGTCTCTCGCTTCAGGCGTGCTGCATGCCATGGGCCTCGACAGTCGTTTCGCGCCGCTGGTACTGTTGGTGGGCCACGGCAGCCAATCAAACAATAACGCCCAGGCTGCCGCCCTTGATTGCGGAGCTTGCTGCGGCCAAACCGGTGAGGTCAATGCCCGTAGTCTGGCGCAACTGCTCAATCAAATTTGCGTCAGACACGGACTTCGTACACGAGGAATCATCATCCCGGACGAAACCTGGTTTGTCGCCGCCCTACACAACACCACCACAGATGAAATCGAGGGGTTCGACCTTGACCAGATACCGCAATCTGCGCGTGCCCGATGGGACCGTTTGCAGGATATATTTGCCCGCGCCTGCGATCTGGTGCGCCGGGAGCGGGCGCCAAGCCTGCGGTTGAACCCGAATGCTCCGCTCGAGAAGCTGCTCGACCAACTGCAACGCCGCGCCAACGACGGGGCACAAACTCGGCCCGAATGGGGATTGGCTGGCAACGCTGCCTTCCTGATCGCGCCGCGCCTGAAAAGTCTTGGCCTGGTCCTCAACGGCCGCAGTTTCCTGCACGATTACGACGCCAGCCGAGATGAGGATGGCAGCGTGCTAGAACTGCTGATGACTGCGCCGATGCTGGTTACGCACTGGATCAACTGGCAATACCACGCCTCAACCTGTGACCCGCTCCGGATGGGTAGCGGCAACAAGCTGCTGCACAACGTTGTGGGAGGAAACGTCGGAGTTTTTGAGGGAAACGGAGGCGACCTGCGCATTGGCTTGTCGCGCCAGTCCCTACACGATGGCGAGCGCTGGATGCATGAACCGCTGCGCTTGACAGTGGTTATCGATGCGCCGCAATTAGCCATCGACAGAATAATTTGCAAGCATGCGATGCTACAGAAGTTGCTGGACAACGGATGGCTGCACCTGTGGCGCTTTAATGGCGGGCAATTACTGCGCTACGAGCTCGGTGGCTGGTACCAGTTGAAGTTCGAGGCCTCTTGATAGGTTTTTTTACCGGACATTCAGCACCCGTATAGGTGCGGCAGCATCGTAGACCGCTGCCCCGACAAGTCGAACTGAGAAAGTTTCGCGCCGCCTGATTTCAGCGTTTGTCGATTATCGCGCTGACGCCCTGCATGTCGCTTCCTCACACCTAGATGATACTTCGACCATCGCTGAATCACCTCGATGGTGTGCGGTAGAAACGGTTCTCCTGCAAGGCTGTGCGATACAGCCACGGGTCGCTGCCGACACCACTAAAAAATCCGCTGAAACCTGCTTGCCGTATCGCCGACGGCAGTGGCGCGGGACAACTTCCGTTGGCCCGGAACTGAAGCGCTGCAGCCAATCGTCCTTCTGCTGGGTCGCCTAACGCGTGGGTGTAGTCGTCGGCCACTAAGCAGCCCGGCAAATTGTTAGCGGCGGTTCCAATTCCTGCAGGGATAAAGCCATCAGCATAGTCGCCGAAGCCGGCATTATTGACGCCCTTGAACTGGATCGTAAAGTAGGTGGTACTACAGTTATCTTGGGCGTAGAAACCATACGGCTTGCCGCAAGTAGTGTTGCCGATCTGAACCACCTTGATGCCGGCACCGCGCAAGCCATTCATGATTGCCTCGCTGGCCGAACAGGTGCCGTTGCCGGTCAGGACAAACACCTGAGCAAGACCCAGTTGCGGCAAGGGCTGGTTGGCCGGGGTACCACCAAACCCGACTGTGCTCGCGTGGAATAGCGTGGTTGCCTGCGCAGCAGTCTGACCAAAAGGATTCTTGTTGTTATAGGTCAGTTTCTCAAAGGCTTTACCGTTGGTGCTCGCGGCACCAGCTATCATGTAAGCTAGCTCACTGGCTATATCGAGATAACCACCGCCGTTGTAGCGTAGGTCGAGCACCAGGTCAGTGATGCCCGCACCGCCATTGGCTGCCTTGAGCTGGTTCACGGCATTGACCAGTTGGCCTTCGGCGGTAGCGATATGCTCGTTGAATAACATGTAGCCGACGGCGGTATTCGGCGCTGGCAGAACAGCGACGTTTTGCACCGGTGTCGAGGTGGTGTTGACCGCTGTCAGCGTAACAGTGCGGATAGTGCTGGCAGCCAGATCGCGCAGCGTAAAAATATAATTTTTGCCAGCCACCGGCGAAAACAGCGCTTCATTCAGAGTCGCCACATCGCTGCCGTTGGCAACGTCGACACCGTTCACCGACACGATTTGCGCACCGCGTGCGATGCTCGCTTGGGTTGCCGGCGTATTGGGTGTGGTGAATGCGACCACTGCCTGCCGTGGTGGGGACGCCGACACAAGGGCGATGTCCATCCCGAATCCAACACCTGCACCCGAACTGGCCAAGGCCGCCCAAACGTCGGTCGGGTAGGTAAAGTGAAATGGGTCCTTCGGCTTGCCCGATGGCGTCGACGCTTGTGAACGCTGTGAGTTGAAATACGCAGTTACCACATCGCTGTTATTCAACAGCTTTTTAGTGCTGCTGGTGTTGGTCGATGGTTCGACGTACGGAACC
>JAYVEF010000316.1:0-8578 GCA_043748965.1 Burkholderiales bacterium | reverse complement strand
CCGCAGAGAGCATTCAGTTTCGCGAACTGTATTCTGAATTTGAGCAGTCGAATACGGTGATTTTTGGCGTTAGCCGCGATAGCCTGCGCTCCCATGAGGGCTTCAAGGCAAAGCTTGCCATGCCCTTCGAACTGATCTCAGATCCGGACGAGCATGTATGCGGACTATTCAACGTCATGAAAATGAAATCCATGTATGGCAAGTCGGTGCGTGGCGTCGAGCGCAGTACATTTGTGATTGACGCCTCTGGCCGATTGGTGAAAGAATGGAGAGGTGTGAAAGTCCCCGGACACGTCGACGACGTACTCGAATTTGCAAAGGCATTGGCCTAGGCTGACCGAACCATTGAATTCATCTGCCGCATTTTCTGAAAAGCCGTTTGTGGAAAGGGCCTCCGCCTTTGATGCAAACGGCTTTTTGCACTTGGCGCCGCCGTTGCTGGCTTTTCAACCTGTGGTTTTTTCCGTTCGACCCCGTTCGCCATCGTTTTTCCCGTGGCTGGTTCAACTCAAGTTCGTCCGATAACTGATCGAGGTCCTGATGCCCCTGCCAAAAATTCCGACCAAGCCTGCTGCATTGCTGTCACCGATGGATTATCCAAAAGCCGATAAAGGCAGGATCGTCAAGCCATTCGTCATGTCGATCGACGTGACACCAAAAAAGTCCGAATTCGCACCCGTGCCGGTTTCACGCGAGCACCCGCCGAGCGCGCCGGTGCCAGCGCCTATGGGTATGCCCGTGCCGGCACCCGCCATCCCGGCAAAAAGTGCTGAGACAAAACTGGTCAAGGCAGCAGCGCCACAATCAAAATCCCGTGTGAGCCGTCTGGCTGACAAAGCCGGCAAGACCAAACTGTTCGTACTCGATACCAACGTGCTGATGCACGATCCATCGTCGTTGTTCCGCTTTGAAGAACATGACGTGTACCTGCCGATGATGACACTCGAAGAGCTCGACGACCACAAGAAAGGCATGTCGGAAGTCGCCCGCAATGCGCGCCAGGTATCGCGCTCGCTCGATGCGCTGGTGGGCGACATGGCCGGCGGCAGTATTGAAGAAGGTATTCCACTGTCCAAGCTGGGCAATAAGGAGGCCCGTGGTCGGCTGTTTTTTCAGACCAAACTGCAACACATTTCGCTACCGGAAGGCTTGCCGGTAGGCAAGGCGGACAATCAGATTTTGGGCGTGGTACGCGCGCTTGAAAGCGAATTTCCCGGACGCGCGATTGTCCTTGTGTCGAAAGACATCAACATGCGTATCAAGGCACGGGCGATGGGTTTGCCGGCCGAGGAGTACTTCAACGACCATGTGCTGGAAGACACCGACCTGCTCTACTCAGGCATTCTGCAATTACCCGATGATTTCTGGATCAAGCATGGCAAAGGTATCGAGTCCTGGCAAGAAAGCAAAAACGGCACTGGGTACACTTTCTACCGCCTGACCGGTCCGGTCGTGCCATCAATGCTGGTGAATCAGTTCGTGTATATGGAGCCAAAAAACGGCGAGCCTATGTTTTATGGTCAGGTGCGCCAAATCAATGGCAAGACTGCCGTACTGCAGACACTGCGCGATTATGGTCACACCAAGAGTAACGTCTGGGGTATCACCGCGCGCAATCGTGAGCAGAATTTTGCACTGAATCTGCTGATGAATCCTGAGTGTGACTTTGTCACACTGTTGGGTCAGGCGGGTACCGGCAAGACATTGCTGGCACTTGCCGCAGGACTCGCGCAGGTACTGGAGACCAAGCTCTATAACGAGATCATCGTCACCCGTGTGACGGTGCCGGTCGGCGAAGATATCGGTTTTTTGCCTGGCACTGAAGAAGAAAAAATGTCGCCGTGGATGGGTGCTTTTGATGACAACCTCGAAGTTCTGAACAAATCCGATTCGGACGCCGGCGAATGGGGGCGTGCTGCAACGCAGGATCTGATTCGATCACGCATCAAGATCAAGTCTTTGAACTTCATGCGTGGTCGCACGTTCGTCAACAAATTTCTGATTGTCGATGAAGCCCAGAACCTGACGCCCAAGCAGATCAAGACGCTGGTCACCCGCGCTGGTCCGGGTACCAAGATTATCTGTCTAGGTAACATCGCGCAGATCGATACACCCTACCTGACCGAAGGATCGAGCGGTTTGACGTACGTCGTCGATCGGTTCAAAGGCTGGGCGCATAGCGGCCACGTCACGCTTGCGCGTGGCGAGCGGTCACGTCTTGCTGACCACGCCAGCGAAGTGCTCTAGGGCCGTTACTGGAAAACTCGTCGGCGCTTGGCAAAACGGCATTCAAGGTTATGAATGCCGTTTTTTTATGCGGTATGAGGAGCCTAAGCTCCAAGTAAGGTGCGGAACTCCTTACTCGGTCGGCCCACAAGTGGAAGCTGCAGCGGGCGCCGGGGCCAGCCGGGCACAGACGAGCTGGTCTAGTCCGCTTAAAGGAGGCACCCGTCCCGTGCGTTCAGTGCCGGAACTCAGACAGGGGTCGGAATCACAAGCTGATTCAAACACCTTACCGCGCCTCTCCCTACAAAATTTTGGTTCCGACCCAATAAGCAATCGCCGCCATGAACGCCGCAGCCGGTATTGTCAGTATCCATGCCACCACGATATTACCGGCAACCCCCCAGCGTACGGCGGACATTTTCTGTACGGCACCAACGCCGATGATTGCGCCGGTAATCGTATGCGTGGTCGACACGGGCACGCCGATTGCGGTCGCCATGAAGAGCGTGATTGCTCCACCGGTTTCCGCACAAAACCCGCCGACTGGTTTCAGCTTCGTGATTTTCTGACCCATGGTTTTGACAATACGCCAACCGCCGAAAAGCGTGCCCAAACTGATCGCGCAATAACAACTGATCACGACCCACCAAGGCAACGGATCGCTGGCGCTGGAATAGCCGGCAGCAATCAGCAACATCCAGATAATCCCCATGGTTTTCTGCGCGTCGTTGCCGCCGTGTCCAAGGCTGTACATGGACGCCGACACTAGCTGCATTCGGCGAAACCATTTATCTACCTTACGCGGCGTCGAACGCACGAACAGCCATGACACCAGGACCATCATGATCGAGCCGAATACAAATCCCAGCAGCGGCGAGAGGACGATAAAGGCAATGGTTTTTAGCAGCCCGGCTTCGATCAGCGAACCGGTGCCGGCCTTGGCCACGGCGGCACCCACCAAGCCCCCGATCAAAGCGTGTGATGACGATGATGGAATGCCGTAAAACCACGTGATGAAGTTCCACAAAATGGCGCCTACCAACGCACCGAACACCACGTAGTGGTCGACCACGGATGGGTCAATGGTACCTTTGCCAACCGTCGTGGCCACCTTTAACTGGAACACCAGGACCGCGACAAAATTGAATAGCGCCGCCATCGCCACCGCCTGTTGCGGTTTCAGCACGCCGGTTGAAACCACCGTGGCAATCGCGTTGGCGGCATCATGAAATCCATTCATGAAGTCGAACAACAAGGCCAATGCGACCAGGAAAGCAAGCAGATAAATACTGATTTGAAGCGTATGCATGAATTTTTATTCTGGGCCAGATGACAGGGAGCGACAGTGCCTCTTTCGGGTACGACGCAATGTCGCGGCGCTCTGCGCGATCATGCCCGACGTTGCGCGGTCAGGCGTTCTCGACGATGATGCCCTCCAGAATATTGGCGACGTCCTCGCACCGATCGGTGACGGTTTCAAGAATCTCGTAAATCGCTTTCAACTTGATCAGATTGCGTACATCCGGCTCATCGCGAAACAGTTTGGACATCGCCGCGCGCATTACATGATCGGCATCGGATTCAAGGCGGTCGATCTCGGTGCACAAGGTCAGAATCTGGCGCGAATTGTCCATGTTGTGCAGCAGTCCGACCGCCATCTGAACCTTCAGCGCACACGCCAAGCACAGTTCCGCGAGGCGTTTGGCTTCCGGTGTGATGGCCTTGATGTCGTACAGCGAAATCGTCTGGCCGGCGTCCTCGAGCAAATCAAGAATGTCATCCATGCGCGTGATCAGCTGATGGATATCGTCGCGATCAAGGGGCGTGATGAAAGTCTTGTGCAGCATTTCGATGGTGTTATGCGTAACTTTATCTGCTTCTTTTTCGATCGCTTCAATCGCATGTACACGCATCTCAAGGTCATCGAAATTAGTCATCAGCGCAACCATCTCGCGTGCACCCTTGACGCACAATTCGGCATGCTGATTGAACATGTCAAAAAACTTGCCTTCAGTAGGCATCAAACGTCCGAACATGGGGAATATCCTTGAAAGAAAAGATGACGACAACGCCGCCACCCGGCTAGTCGCCGCCGTAAAGGGGAGCGTTACCGGTGTAATTGTCAAACTTGGTGTATTGGCCGGTGAAAGTCAACCGAATACTGCCGATCGGACCATTACGTTGCTTACCAATGATGATCTCGGCAGTCCCCTTGTCGGGTGAATCCGGGTTGTAGACTTCGTCGCGATAGATGAACAGGATCACGTCGGCGTCCTGCTCGATGGCACCCGATTCACGCAGGTCCGACATCACAGGGCGCTTGTTCGGGCGCTGCTCGAGCGAACGATTCAGCTGTGACAGGGCGATTACAGGGCAATTCAATTCCTTGGCAAGGCCTTTCAGGCTGCGCGAGATTTCCGAGATTTCGGTGGCGCGGTTCTCACCCGAGGAGTTGGCCGACATCAGTTGCAGATAGTCGATGATGATCAATCCGAGCTTGCCACATTGGCGCGACAGCCGCCGCGAGCGGGCCCTTAACTCAATCGAATTCAAGGCCGGCGTTTCATCAATATAGAGCTGCGCGTCGTTCATTTTTTGAATTGCGTGGGTCAGACGCGGCCAGTCTTCGTCGTTCAGCTTGCCGGTGCGCAGCCGATGCTGATCGAGCCTTCCGACCGATCCCAGCATCCGCATTGCCAGTTGGGTACCGCCCATTTCCATCGAAAACACTGCCACCGGCAAACCGCTTTCGATCGCAACGTGCTCGCCGATATTGATCGAAAACGCCGTCTTGCCCATTGAGGGGCGTCCAGCTACGATAATCAGGTCGCCGGGTTGCAAGCCGGACGTCATGCGGTCCAGATCGGCAAAGCCGGTCGGCACGCCAGTAATGTCATTCGGATTGTCGCGATTGTAGAGTTCATCGATACGCTCGACCACCTGCGTCAGGAGGGGCTGGATTTCCTGAAAACCCTGTGCGCCGCGCGAGCCCTCTTCGGCAATCGCAAAAATTTTGGATTCGGCTTCGTCAAGCATCTGCTTGACTTCCTTGCCTTGCGGATTAAAGGCCTGCCCTGAAATTTCGTCGGAGACCGTAATCAGCTTACGCAGCACGCCACGGTCACGCACGATTTCGGCGTAGCGACGGATGTTGGCGGCGGACGGCGTGTTTTGCGCCAGCGCGTTGAGGTAGGACAGGCCCCCCACTTCTTCAGCCTTTCCGGTGCTGGTTAATGCTTCAAACACAGTGATTACGTCGGCCGGACGGGAGCCGTTGATCAGCTTGACGATATGCTGAAAAATAACCCGATGGTCATAGCGATAAAAATCATCCTGATGCACAAAATCAGCGATTCGGTCCCACGCCGAATTGTCCAGCAGCAGGCCACCCAGCACCGATTGTTCAGCCTCGATCGAATGAGGCGGTACACGCAAGGCATCAAGTTGATCGTCCGGGCGCGAGTCTGAGCGGGCATCGAAGCGGGAGTCTTGGCGGGCACGAGTATTCATAACCCAAATTATACCTCCGCCAGCCAGGGCAAAGCCCTGCGTTGCAGCAATTTTACGCAAGGTGCGCAGCGCATTTGCATTGATGAACATCGCGTCCGACACGCAATGTCGTGCGAGACACGCGGACGCAAAAAAGCCGGGATTAACCCGGCCTTGAGAAGGCGATGAAGCGTCGCGTATCTAATCGTGCTCACCCAATACAGCGACCATGATTTCGACCACGACGTCGGTATGCAGTGCCACCGAAATCGGGTGATCTCCGGTGGTTTTGAGCGGACCTTCCGGCATCCGAATTTGCGCTTTTTCGACGGCAAAACCTTGCTTGGTCAGCGCGTCGGCGATGTCGGCATTGGTGACCGAACCGAACAAGCGGCCGTCCACGCCCGACTTTTGCGTGATCTGAACAGTCATGCCGCTCAGTTTTTCGCCTTGGGTCTGCGATGCGGACAACCTGCCTGCGGCCAGTTTTTCGAGTTCGACGCGCTTGACTTCAAATTCAGCAATGGCGCTAGTGGTCGCACGACGAGCCATGCGTTGCGGGATCAGGAAATTACGTGCGTAGCCGTCCTTGACTTTGACGACTTCACCGAGGTTACCCAAATTGATGACTTTTTCTAACAGAATGATTTGCATGTTCTTTTCTCCGAATGAGTAATTGATGGGATCGATCAGAAGACGATGGACCCGTCAATTACGCGTGGTGCAGGTCGGTGTATGGCAGCAGCGCAAGAAAACGCGCCCGCTTGATGGCCGTATCGACTTGACGTTGATAATGCGCGCGGGTACCGGTCAGGCGGGCTGGCATGATCTTGCCGTTTTCCTGTACGAAATCCTTGAGCGTATCGACATCCTTATAGTCGACCTGTTCCACGTGAGCGGCTGTAAACCGGCAAAATTTCTTGCGCTTGAACAGCGGATTTTGTTGCTTGCGTTTTTCTTTAAGCTTGAGCTTGTTCTTGTCGAATTTTTTACCGAATGCCATGTGAGGCTCCTGAGTCTAAATGTGGTTCGAAGTCAATGATGTGAAATACCAACGCTTTGCTGTTGCGACTCTTGCGCGCCAAAAACCCTGTAAATCGATACGTGCCACCGAGCGCGGTCTGATTGAATCGTCCTGAAATTTCGCCGACTGCAATAGCGGCAATTTCAAATGCGATCGACCGGTCGATGCCGGCTTCAGTCTGTTGCGATGCGTGCAGTAACTGCGCTGACACAATCGGAATGCCAGCCGGGGTAAAGCGCAAAATTTCACGCTCGGCGACACTGGCAACAATCTGAAGCTGATTCACTTTTCGGCACTACAAAAAATCACGACTGCAAGATCTGCGAAACTGCAAATCTGCATCAGGCAGCAGGCGCCTCGGCACGATGGCTCTTGGCTGCATCTTCTTTTTGCACGACCTTCATCATAGGCGATGGCGTGGTTTCGGCCTTCTTCATTTTGACGGTCAGATGGCGCAGAACAGCATCATTGAATTTGAAGCCGGTCTCGATTTCAACCAGTGTCTCGTTGTCGCACTCGATGTTCATGCAAACATAATGGGCTTTGGCGAGCTTCTGGATCAGGTAAGCCATCTGGCGACGACCCCAATCTTCGACACGGTGTACTTTACCGCCACGGGTGGCGACGACTGCTTTGTAACGCTCGATCATTGCGGGCACTTGCTCACTCTGGTCGGGGTGTACGATAAAAACGATTTCATAATGACGCATACATGCTCCTGAGGACAGATTAAAAAAATCGCCCACCTCGGCGTCAAGACGAGTGTGGGAAGAGGAAAAGTCGGCAAGTATAACCGTAAAGCAGGCAAAACTCCATGAATTCAACCGCTTGGCGTCCAAGTGAGGGTATAGCCCTGCGCTACAGTGCCAAATGTGCTTGCGCGAAGTCGAATACTGTATAAAAATACAGGCTGTTTATTTCCACAGTCTGATAGTGATGATCAAACTAACCGCACGCCAGGAACAAATCCTGAACCTGATTCGCGACGCGATCGACAATACTGGCTTTCCGCCTACCCGCGCCGAAATTGCCATCGAACTTGGTTTCAGGTCCGCCAACGCCGCTGAAGAGCATTTGCAGGCGCTGGCCCGTAAAGGTGCCATCGAACTCACGCCCGGCACCTCGCGTGGGATCCGCCTGTGCAGCATGAATCCCGATCGCACCGGTGGTGGTCTGGGCCGCCAACTCGCCCTGCCCCACCCTGCGCTGATGCAATTGAGCCTGCCCTTGATTGGTCGGGTTGCTGCTGGCTCTCCCATACTGGCGCAGGAACACGTTGAAGCAACGTATCAGGTCGATCCGGCGCTGTTTTCTGCGCGCCCGGATTACCTGCTAAAAGTGCGCGGCATGTCGATGCGCGACGCAGGTATTTTCGACGGTGATCTGATCGCTGTCAAAAAATCTGAAAGCGCGCGCAACGGCCAAATCGTGGTGGCACGGATCGGCGATGATGTGACGGTCAAACGCTACCGAAAAACTGATTCGATGATTGAACTGATGCCCGAAAATCCGGAGTTCAAGACGATTCTGGTCAATCCGGATCGCGAGGATTTTTCGTTGGAAGGATTAGCGGTAGGACTACTGCGCGCATGGGGTTAATCAGGTCGACTGCAATCAGGACTCGTTAATTCCGGCTTGCCAGGAAAATCAAAAACCGCTGTCGGTGATCTCACGAGCGTTCAAATAATCTGGACCTGCCCTCCCTATATTGAATTCGCCGAGCGACGGGATTTTCCTATCGCCGAGGTGCGCGAGAGCATCTGGAAGGCAGCCAGTAACGCTTGGGGGGGTCTTCCACCCTCCAGTAACATCGGAACTGTATTTGTCGCCACCAACGTG
>JAYVEF010000315.1:0-2549 GCA_043748965.1 Burkholderiales bacterium | reverse complement strand
AGTCGAGGTCTGATATCAAGCTTGCGTCAGCACCTGAGGTTTGCAGTTGAGATTCTGCAGCGACGTTAGAGCCGCAACTGGCAGCGCATGGCAGTCGCCGGTAGGTCAGGCGATACATTTTATCGGTAACCGATTCCTTTCCGCATTCAATTCTTGCTCATGAAAATTCTGGTAGTTGGTTCTGGCGGTCGTGAACATGCTCTGGCGTGGAAAATCGCCCAATCCGAGCGCATACAGATGGTCTACGTCGCACCCGGTAATGGCGGCACTGCGTCGGACGGCCGGCTTGAAAATTTGCTGATTACCGACCCGGCCGCGCTGGCGCAGTTCGCGTTGGAGCAGCACATTGCGATGACCGTGGTCGGCCCGGAAACCCCGCTCGCTGCCGGCATCGTCAACCTGTTTCGCGAAAAAGGT
Organism: Burkholderiales bacterium; assembly: GCA_043748965.1. Taxonomy (GTDB): domain Bacteria; phylum Pseudomonadota; class Gammaproteobacteria; order Burkholderiales; family Burkholderiaceae_D; genus Actimicrobium. The sequence goes on along the minus strand of JAYVEF010000315.1, from coordinate 2,132 downwards.
CTGAAAATTTTCGGCCCCACCAAAGAAGCTGCGCAGCTTGAAAGCTCCAAGGATTTTGCCAAGGCTTTCATGCAGCGTCACGGCATTCCCACGGCCCGGTATCGGACCTTTACTAACAGTACCGACGCACACGCCTATATCGATCAGCAAGGCGCCCCTATCGTCATCAAGGCCGATGGTCTGGCCGCCGGGAAAGGCGTGGTGGTGGCGATGAGTCTGGCCGAAGCACACGCCGCAATCGACATGATGTTGTCCGACAATCACTTCGGTGATGCCGGTGTGCGCGTGGTGGTCGAAGAATTTTTGCAAGGTGAAGAAGCCAGCTTTATCGTCATGGTCGATGGCAAAAACATTCTGCCGCTGGCGACCAGTCAGGATCACAAGCGTTTGCAGGATCACGACGCCGGGCCGAACACCGGTGGGATGGGCGCGTACTCCCCGGCGCCGATTGTCACCCCTGAGCTGCACGCCCGCGTCATGCGTGAAATCATCGTACCCACGGTGCAGGGTATGGCGCGTGACGGAATTCCATTTTCGGGTTTTTTGTATGCAGGGCTCATGATCGACGACAAGGGGAACCCCAAGACACTTGAATTCAACTGTCGCATGGGCGACCCGGAGACGCAACCGATCATGGCGCGTCTCAAAACCGATCTGCTCGGCGTAATGGAACACGCCGTCAATGGCACGCTGGACGCCGTCGAACTCGAATGGGATCGCAGAACCGCGCTCGGCGTAGTAATGGCCGCGGCCGGCTATCCGGACGCACCACGCAAGGGTGATCTGATCAGCGGCATTCCGGCAGAAACCTCCGAATGCGTGACCTTTCATGCCGGCACGGCGCTCGACCATGGTAGGCTAACGGTGACCGGTGGTCGCGTCCTGTGCGTGGTGGGGCTGGGCGACAGCGTCAGGATGGCGCAAAAACAAGCCTATCAGGCGCTGGACCAGATTCATTTCGACGGCGCGCAGTTTCGCCGTGATATTGGCTGGCGTGCACTGAAACGGCCCGGCTGATCACATCGGCAGCGCAGAGTACAATCCCACCCCGCCCATTTTTCTGTTGCCGTCATGCTGTCGAACCACGCTATCGAAGTTAAGACTTACCTGCTCGACCTGCAGGCGCGAATTGTCGCCGCACTCGAAACGATCGATGGCAAGCCGTTCTCGCACGACAGCTGGGAACGGCCCGAAGGTGGCGGCGGGATTTCACGTATCATCGAAGAAGGCAACGTGTTCGAGCGTGGCGGGGTCGGATTTTCGCACGTGACCGGCACCAGTTTGCCGCCGTCCGCTGCCGCCAACCGACCCGAGATCGCCGGGCGTGGCTGGGAGGCGATGGGGGTTTCGCTGGTCCTGCACCCACGCAATCCCCATGCGCCGACGGTACACATGAACGTACGCTTTTTTATTGCCAGTGCTGACGGCGAAGCGCCAGTCTGGTGGTTTGGCGGCGGCATGGACTTGACACCGTATTACGGCTTCGACGAAGATGCGCAACATTTTCATCAGACCTGTCATGCCGCGCTGGCACCCTTCGGCAATGATTTGCATGGTCTCTTCAAGGAATGGTGTGACCGGTATTTTTACCTGAAGCACCGTCAAGAAGCGCGTGGCGTCGGTGGCATATTTTTTGATGATTTCAATGCGCCTGGCTTTGTGCAAAGCTTTGCATTGCAGCGCAGTGTCGGTGATCATTTTCTGACCGCCTATCTGCCGATCCTCGTGCGCCGCAAAGATGCGCCTTATGACGACGCACAGCGAGATTTTCAGGCCTACCGGCGCGGGCGCTATGTCGAATTCAACCTGGTGTATGATCGCGGCACTTTGTTTGGTCTGCAGTCCGGCGGCCGCACCGAATCGGTCCTGATGTCGATGCCGCCGATAGTCCGGTGGCGTTACAACTGGCACGCCCTGCCCGGCACGCCTGAAGCCCGGCTGACCGAGGTGTTTCTGCAACCGCGGAACTGGCTGGCGTGACAAGCGGTCAGCAGCTTGGCTGCATTGCGATTCTCGGTGGCAGTTTCGATCCGGTTCACTGTGGCCACATCACGCTGGCCCGGTACTTTGTCGGCGTACTGGCGCCGGACCAGTTGCGTATTTTGCCAGCAGGTAATCCGTGGCAAAAGAGT
>JAYVEF010000314.1:0-8586 GCA_043748965.1 Burkholderiales bacterium | reverse complement strand
TTTTTTTATCATTATGACGCTGCCCCGCTATTGATCGTCAACGCTGAACATCTGAATCCGATCGAGCGCGACGAAGACTTCAATCTGCTGGTCATGCGCATCAAAAATATGCGCGGCAAGCGCGAATTTTTCAATCTCGGGGAATAATCATGGCCGGATATCTGCAAGAGAACCCCAGCGCAGGGCGCCACAAGGCAATTACCGTGGTGTCACTGATGGCACTGCGTCAAGCCAGCGCCAAAATCACCATGCTGACCTGCTACGACGCCAGTTTTGCAGCGCTGATGGACCGCTGCGGCGTTGAAATATTGCTGGTCGGTGATTCGCTGGGAATGGTGTGTCAGGGCCATGACTCGACATTGCCGGTGACGGTCGCCGATGTGGCATACCACACCCGGTGCGTGGCGCGAGGCAACCACACTGCATTGCTGGTAGCCGACATGCCATTTGGCAGTTACGCTACGCCTGAAACAGCCTTCACCAATGCGGTGATCCTGATGCAGAGCGGCGCGCAAGTGGTCAAGCTGGAAGGCGGTGCCTGGCTGGTTGACACGGTACGGTTTTTGACCGAACGCGGCGTGCCGGTATGCGCACATCTCGGGCTGACGCCGCAGTCGGTACACCAGCTGGGTGGCTACAAGGTGCAAGGCAAATCGATCGAGAGTGCCGACCAGCTCAAAGCAGATGCGCTGGCGTTGCAGGCTGCAGGAGCGTCGTTGCTGGTACTGGAAGCGATCCCGGCCGCGCTCGGCAAGGATACCACCGCGCTGCTGGCGATCCCGACCATCGGGATCGGTGCCGGCCCGGATTGTGCCGGCCAGGTACTGGTAATGCACGACATGCTGGGAACTTTTCCCGGGCGCAAAGCGCGCTTCGTCAAAAATTTCATGGATGGGCAGGGCAGTATCGAGGCGGCGGTATGCGCGTATGTTGCCGCGGTCAAGGCTGGTACGTTTCCGGGCCCTGAACACTGTTTTTGAGCTGGCATCACAGGTCAGCACACGCCACCTGAAAAGGTTCACCTCCGGCCGACTTAGGCACCGCTGTCAACTCCATGCGCGTGTGCGGCCTGACGTACGCGTCGATTGTTGGGCGCCAATCCGTTTGCATAGAACTAACGCCAACGCGGCTCGCGTTGCGAACCACAACCAGCGTTGGCACGAAGATAACGCTCAGCGCGCCTGGTTACATCGGCTTACAGATTTCACAAAATCCCCTGAAATTTTTGCTTCCAAGCAACTTTCAAGTGCGTTATGGTGTGGAATGGCTTTCAAAGCACCTCTTGAAATAATCCTTCTGTAGCTTTTGGTCTGTCTGAAATTCGCTACGCGAGACTCCGAACAGAAATAATGTGGCAATCGATTCAAGGTTCGGACGGCGGCACCAATACAATGTTTCTGTATAGAAATTCTCGGAGTATCTCAATGCACCCATCGAACCGCAAAATGAACCAGCCCCGTACAGTGACGATGATCTTGTTGTCTTGCTGCCTAATGTTGCCGCTGTGGGAAAGCAGTAATGCGATCGCCGACCCACCGCCGTGGGCACCGGCGCACGGCTACCGCAATCATCATCATGAAGACGGCGACGACGACAACGATGGCGAATGGCATCGCGAACGCCGCACCGTGTATCGCGACGCCGTGGTCACCCAACCGGTGTACTCCACGCCGTACGGGATCGGCCAAGGGACCTGCGACCGTACCGTTTTGGGTCAAGTACTTGGGGGCGCAACTGGTGCCGCGCTTGGATCCTCCATCGGCAAGGGCAACGGCAGGACTGCTGCCATCGTCGCCGGTGGCATCATTGGGGCGATTGTCGGTGGCAACATCGGCCAGTCGATGGACCGGGTTGATCAAGGTTGCGTCGGACAGGCGCTCGAACATGCATCAGACGGCCGCCGCGTAGCGTGGACCGATCCAAACGGTGGCGCTCGCTATCAAATCACCCCGGATCGACCTTATCAGAATCAGCAGGGTCAGTATTGCCGCAAATATGTGACCGACGCCGTGATTGACGGACGCAGTCAGCAAGTTTCTGGACTGGCTTGCCGGCAGCCAAACGGCGCCTGGCAGATGGTCAACTGACGCCATGACGTGCCGCCTGTCTTTCGTCGTACTTCTTAGCGCCGCAATGGTATCTGCCTGCCAGTCAGGAACCAGCACCGACAGCGTCTGGACGCTTTATCGAGACAGTATCGCCGGCGAAAGTGACCGGGTCCATGTAGCCACTTTCGACGCTGCCGAAAAAGAATCGTACAACCGCAGTAACTGCGAAATAGCGCAAGCATTGTTTCAGAATCGCAAGGATGTCCGTACCCGTTTCTGGTGCGAAAAAGGCCGCTTCAAAAAATGAAGCGGACCCATTAACCGGCTGTATCACGGCAGGCGCAGTCTTTTGTCGGCAGAGCATTGCTCTGATTGCTTTAATCACCCTCAAGGAAAAAAACATGAAATCGCCACACATTAAAATTAATGGCATGACACTCTCGATGATTGCTGCCGCAACCGCACTGGTAGCCGGTTGCGGTGGTGGCGGCTCTTCCAGTCCGCAAGCCAGTACGCCAGCACCGCTGCAACTCGGCACACTGACGACGTCCGGTACCGTGACCGGTTTCGGTAGCGTGATTGTGGATGGCGTGCGGATCGATGACCATAATGTTGTGGCTGGTGTCGAGCAGGAAGACGGCAGCGTGGTCAACACCGAACTCAAGCTCGGCCAGCATGTCGATGTCCAGCAGGATGCCAATTTGCTGGCGACAATGGTGCGCATTACCCCCGAACTCAAAGGCAGCGTCGACAGCGTCAACGCGACCCCCGGCACGCTGACGGTGCTGGGGCAGACGGTCGTCATCAATACGGTGGTGGCAAATGGTCCACTGACGATTTTTGAAGCCCCTTACACGACACTGGCCGACATCAAGGTCGGTGACACCGTCGAAATCCACGGTCTGATCAAAGTTGACGCTGTCGGCAAGTCGACCCTGCAGGCGACCCGTATCGAAAAAGCCGACGTCGCCGCCTTCAGCCGTGTACGCGGCGATATCACCGACTTGTCGACCACAGCCAGCACCTTCAAGGTGGGGGTCCTGCTGGTCAGCTATGCCGGTGCTACCATCAAGCCTTCGGCAGCAGCACTCGCCAACGGCGTCGATGTGGTGGTGTCGATACCGACCAACCAAACCTTCACCGGTACCGCTGTGAATGCGGCCGTGGTCAAGGTCAAGAATCGCCACGAAGAAAATCAGGACAAGGAAGGCAAGCTCGGCGGCCCGATCACGAAGTTCGACGCTGCCGCCAAAACCTTTACCGTCGATGGCGTCAAAGTGGATGCATCCAAAGCAGTCTTCGAGCAATCCAATCGTACCTTTGCCGACCTGAGCGAAGGCGTGTATGTGCGCGTCAAGGGCAGTTATTCCGCAGACGGGTCGCTGGTCGCTACGACCATCGTGATTCGCAGTCTGGAGCGTGAAAGCGGCCGAGAAGTCGAGCTGCACGGTTCGATCCTGAACTTCAAATCGAACGCCGATTTCACGCTGCGCGATATCGCCATAGACGCCAGTACCGCGAAGCTGTCATGCCCGGGCGTGGTGGCACTGACTAACGGCCAGCAGGTTGAAGTCGAAGGCCACCTGAGTGTGACCGGCAAACTGATTGCCGTCGAAGTCAAATGCGAAACTCCGGACGACAAGTCAATTCTTGAGCGTGGCGGGGTTGCAGGCGCAGTCGATACCAGCGCCAAAACATTGACCCTCGGTACCCTGCCGAACGCAATCCAGGTCAACTGGACTGCCACTACGTTATTCATTAACGTCGATCCGACCACATTGAGCGGTAAAACCATCGAAGTCGAAGGGTCACTGTCCGGCGCGGTATTTACCGCAACCAAAATCAAGCTGATACGGGCCTGATGAGGCCGGCTCGTCGCAGGACGGGCCGACAGAAGTGCTGCATAAAAAACCCCGCATCTGCGGGGTTTTTTTCGATCAATTTCAATTAGCGCGGCCTTGTCAGGCTGCGGGCAATTCGTACCGGGCCAGAACCTCGGGTAATTTCAGCGCAAGGTCATCCGGCCCGTTGACAGTCACGCCCAGGTCGCGCAAAAATCCGTCCTGTATCCCGTAGATCCAGCCGTGGATAGTCAGCGGTTGACCGCGCTCCCAGGCATCTTGGACCAATGTCGTACCGCAGACGTTGGCCACCTGCTCGATCACGTTGAGTTCGCACAGGCGATCATGCTCTTCGGCTTTGGGCAGTATGTCGCCGAAATATCTGGCGTGTTTTTGATGCACATCCTGCACATGCCTCAACCAGTTGTCCGCCAGCCCGACTCGTTGTTTGGTCAAGGCAGCGTGCACTCCGGAACAGCCGTAATGACCAGAGACGATGACGTGTTTGACGCGCAGTACGTCGATGGCAAACTGAAGTACGGACAGGCAATTCAGATCCGAATGACAGACCACATTGGCGACGTTGCGATGGACGAACAGCTCACCTGGCAACAGGTCGACGATTTCGTTGGCGGGCACCCGGCTGTCGGAACAGCCGATCCATAAAAACTCGGGCGATTGCTGCGCCGCCAGCTTGGCAAAAAAATTCGGATCCTTACGGGTCATCGACGCGGCCCAGGCCCGGTTATTATCGAACAGGTGTTCCAACCCGAGGCTAGGCGGGATTTGGTCTGTCATGGCAATACCTTTCGTGTAAACCAAGCGGGCATGATTCTACCTGTTGGATGGGGGCGGTTGGCGAATCGGTGCGAACGGACCTGTGAAACGCCGCATGAAGGCGCGATCGATACGGTTTTTCCAGTGCCAGACCCAATTTCCCTGCCAGACCAATCCGTACCAGGTAGCAATCGCATGCTGTCCACCGGTCGACAGCAACGACAGATAATCCTGCTGTGCCCGATACGGTTGCAACGTTTGCCCGGCCAGGACGCGCAGCAGATTTTCGGCCAGCACCGGCCCTTGCCGCACGGCGAAAACACCTGCTTTCGGACGCGGCTGGTCCAGGTCACTGGCGACGTCGCCAGCCGCAAAGACCTGCGCATGACTGACCGATTGCAGGTGCCTGTTGACGCGCACGAAGCCTTGTTCGGTACAGGCGAGCCCTGCCGCTGCGGGCCAGGCCTGCGGCGCTGATCCGGTCGCCCAGAGTAGTTGATCGAACGCCGCGACGCTACCATCATCGAACAACAGCCGGTCTGGCTCGACCCGGGCAATGCTGCAGCCGGTACGTACCGCAACCCCGGCCGCAGCGAGCCGCGCTGCAAGCAGTTGCGCTGCACGTCGCGGGTAGCTCGGCAGAAGTTCGTTGCGGCTGACCAGCGACCATTTCACCCGATCCTTTTTGTCCTTCAGCCGATGCGTCATCGCTAGCAACAACTCGATGCCACCAGCGCCGCCGCCTACCATGACCAGATGGACCGGGCGTGCCAGCTGCTCGACCTGTCCCTCCAGCAAGCGCCACTGCTGCAAAAACCGGTCGATCGGTTTCACCGGCACGCCGATCTGCTCTGCACCAGCGATGTCCTGCGTGGGCGGTGTCGATCCAATATCCAGCGAAACAACATCGAACTGCCACCAGTTACTGCCCGACCATGCCCGATTACGCGTCAGATCGAGGCGGTCCACCGTGGCTTGCAGCAGCCGCACACCTGCCACGGCAGCCAGTGGCCGCAAGTCGATATGGCATTCCTTGGTACGGTAATGGCCTGCGACCAGGCCAGGCAACATGCCTGAATACGGCGTTTCCAGCTCGCGCGACAGCATCGTGACTTCCAACCCGGCTCGCAACGCGGCCGGCTGCTTTCGCAGCGCTTCCAGAACAAACAGGTGGGCGTGACCGCCGCCGAGCAGCAGCAGACGCTTTCGGATGATTTTCAACGTAATCGCTCGCGCAAAAATGGACCGCTACCTTACCATGGGGCGTTGTGCGGGCAATGGTGCATGCAGTCTAGGAGCCCTGTCTCGGCCAAAGTTTTATTATTCACAAATAACATTTCCCGAAAGATTGTTAACTGGAAGAAAACCTCTTCTTTTCCATGGATCAATGTAACCTTGTCATCGGTACACTGTGCCGTGCCTTACCGCCCAGCGTGGTGCTGGCTGAAACTCAAAAATCAGTTCAAGGGGAATCGTCGATGAACGCCATGACCGAATGCAAAAACTTGGTTCTTCCGCCCGCCACTGCCCAGCCTGCCCCCCTCTGGCGCCAAATCGAACAGACTTACGATCACGACCGCAAGGTACTCTGGACCTTCATGAAGCCGAGCGGCACCCCCTGTTTCAATATGGGTCTGCTCAATGAAATCCGCAATAGCGACAAACTGTTCAGCGCCAATCATGGTCAGATCGAAATCGACGGCAGCCTGCATCCGGTAGATTTTCACGTGGGCGCTTCACGGATTCCCGATGTGTTCAATTATGGCGGTGACCTGGCACTGTTCGTGTTGCTGATCAAGTCGCGCGATCGCGAGGCACTGCTGCACTATGCCCGTCTCTGCGTCGATACGCTGTATGGCCGACTCACCAGCTTTGATACCAACGTCGTCACCATCTCGCTGATTCAGGGAGACGCGCTCGGCGGCGGCTTTGAAAGCGCACTTGCCAGCCATGTGCTCATTGCCGAAGAAAATGCCCGGTTGGGTTTCCCGGAAATCCTGTTCAATTTATTTCCAGGCATGGGCGCCTACAGTTTGCTGAGTCGGCGCTTGGGGGCCAAAAAGGCCGAGCAACTGATTCTTTCCGGCAAAATTTATTCCGCCCACGAGATGTTCGATCTTGGCTTGATCGACGTGCTGGTTCCGGCCGGCCAAGGAGTCGCTGCCGTCAACGACTATGTGCGCGACAACAGCCGGCGGCGCAACGGCATGCGCGCGATGTTCGAATGTCGTCGCCATACCGACGCCATTACCTACACCGAGCTGATGGGCATCACCGAAGTCTGGGTCGACGCCGCATTGCGACTGAAGGACAAAGACCTGAAAATGATGGGACGACTGGTGCGCTCGCAGCTTCGCCAACAAGAAGCACGGCGCAATGACGAAACCGTAATCGAGGAAGATCTGAGCCTGGCCGTCGGCTAGGACTGCTTGCCGGACCCGAATGCCGGGCGCGGCAAATCAAAACGCGCTGATCAGCGATTCAAAAATTGTGTGAACAGATAGAAGTTGGTCTGGATCGCGTTGATGACCAGTTCCTGTACCGCGACATCGTCGATGGTCTGGAGCAGCTCACGCAGCTTTTCCATGTGATCGAGATCCATTGATGCATGCGAATCCAGAAAGCTGAAACCCAGCGGCAACGGCATCCCGAGCCCGGCCGAAATTGCGCCAGAAACCTGGCCGCCATACACGGACGAAATAATTTCGAGCACGTACAGCATGCCGATCACGCAGCAGGGATGAACCCGCTCCGAGACGTAGTAGTTGTAGGCGATCATCGCCTGCACCGGGTATGACGGTGCACTGGCACGGATTTGCTCGGGCCCCACACCGAACGCCGCGAGATCGTTCAGCACCAGAGTTTCGTGACCCTTTTCCTCGTCGATGTTGTGATACAGGTGGTAGCGAACATCGATGAATTTATCGGGACAGCGACTCGCAGCAGTCGCCATGATGGGGCAAAAATGCCAGACCACGTGATACAAATCCATCAAAAAAGCCTGATACGATTCACGCGTCATTTTTCCGTTCAACATGGACTGCACTTTGGGAATGGCTTCCATTTCACGTCGGTTGGTATCGGTGGCTTCGAGCAGGCGGATAAAAAAAGACATGGATTCACTCCAGAGTTGAGGATAGGTTATTCAGTACTGTTTTGGGTGAAATTTGTGAAAGCGGCCTGCGGCCGGATCGCGATGGTCAGACCTGATGGAGGATGCTTTGGCTGCGCTGGAGCTGGAAGCTCTGCAAGGCAATCAGTAACTGTCCGAAGGCGTCCTGCAAAGGCGCTACGGTGCCCGTCGGATCATGGCGCAATTCGGCGTCGGTTAATCCTTCCATCAAACCGCAATGGGTACGTAGCGAGATTGCACCGATACTCATCGCAGAACCTTTGATGGCGTGCAACAGATCCCTTGCCTCGGCCACCTCGTGCTGCCGCAGCGCGTGCAGCAGTCGCTTCATCAACTGCTGGTTGTCGCTGATGAAACCGGCCACGACGCCATCCACAAAACCCCGATCTTGACCCAGTGCGTCGAGTTCTGCCAGCGTGGCAAAGTTCAGCACGACTTCGCCGCCCAGTGGCTGCAGCATGATCGGCGTCACCGAAGGCATGCGGCGTGCAGTCGGCCGCACCGGTGCTGTGCCATGGCGCGATATCAGCGCGTCGAGGGCGTCGAGCAGACTTTCGATCTGGATCGGCTTCGGCAGAAACAGGTCGATGCCGGCATCAAGGCATTCGGCCTGCGTCTCGGCAGTCACGTCGGCCGACAGCATGATGATCGGCAAATGGCGCTCCGGGGTCAGCACGCGCAGGGCGCGGGTTGCATCCAGCCCGTTCATGACCGGCATGTTCATGTCGACGATGACGGCATCGAAGTCTTCCTGATCGATCTGGTCGAGTGCCGCTTCGCCGTCTTC
>JAYVEF010000313.1:0-2565 GCA_043748965.1 Burkholderiales bacterium | reverse complement strand
GGCGCGGTAAGTCGCGATGGCACGATCCGCAATGCCAATCCCGATGCGCTGGGTACAACTCCAGCAGCCTACGCTGCGCGCGTCGTGTCGCGTATGGGTGCATTCGATCCAGCTACGGCCAAGCCCGTCGACGCTGCACAGTTCGATCCCTCGACTGCGCAGTTAGCAGACGACCCTGATCAGACGCAAATCGAAGGCGATAAGTTGCTGCGTCAAGATGCTGCGCCACCACAAAAAGCACCTCTTACCACCACCGAAAAGTTATCTGAAATTGGCAGTGATCTCGTAGCCGGCGCAAAGTCAACGGCAAAGAATCTGGGCGCGACTGCCATCGCTGCACTTCACTGGCTTGATAACACCGGCATGATGCCGGATGAGTCCCTACGTCCTGCTAATTACAACAAAGCAACGTCGCAGTTCGATGAGAATGTACTTGGCGACAATCTTCGCAAACAGGCCAGCGCAGAAATGCCAACCAGTACCGCAGGAAGTGTCGGCGGAGCCGTGCCGTATATTGCTGCGGGCGCTTTCGGTTCTCTGCCGGCAATCGCATCGCTCGGCGGCAGCGCGTGGTTCACCACAACACAAAACCTGATCGACCAAGGCGTCGACAAAGCGACCGCAAATCTCGTTGGCGGCATTGACGGTGTAGCGCAAACCGTCGTGGGCATGATCCCCTACGGGAGAGTCGCATTTGGACAAGGTGCTTCAGCGATCGCCGCGAGTACATTGAAGGCTGCTACTGCCGCCGGGACGGGCGGCGCCGTGCAGTCGGTTGCTTCGGATGCGGCTAAGTCGGCGGTTCTCAAAGCGAATGGCTACAACAAATTGGCCGCCGAGATGGCCCCAACGATGGACAAAACGATGGGTAGCGCGGCATTTATGGCCGCATTCCATATCGGTACGCAAGTCGCGCATCGCGCAATGAGCGGTACACCTATCCCGCAAACGGTACTTGATGCGGCCAATGATGCCGGATCAGCTCGACGCCCCGGCTCGGCCGATCAGGGTATCAGTGACGTCGAGCCTACGCAGCAACTCGGCTACGATAAGCAGGTTACAGATGCTGGTGCCGCCGAACCATCGGTCGCGCCCATGCAAGGTGAGACGCTGGAGCAAACACTCGCGCGCTTTGAGGCTGCGAAAAACAACACGATCGACGACGCGGTATCGCAAGAGCCCGCAGCACAAGCACGCCCGGTCATGGCCACCGATAACGTGCAGGATGCCATCGCCGCAGCAACACAAGAAGCAGCACCCTCAAATAAACCACTGCTGTTAAATCCACCGACCGACTTTGGCCGCGCGCAGACCGATGCTATTATTGACGCGCATACCGCTGCGCAGCCGGTCGAACCCACACCTCTCGCGCCGGTACCACTGGAGCATTTAAGTGAACACAACAATGCCATCGCCACCGCTTTCGACGGTGCCCGAGATGCAGGAACTGACAGCAACGGGAATACCACTTATCGGGGAGTACCCGTGGTGGCTGTTTCCGCGGAAGCCCTCCCTGCGCATTCAGAAGCCGGAACGCCCTACCTCTCCCATGAGCAGGCTGCGGCTTATCAAGAACTCCTCGGAATAACTGGCCAGCGTTTAACAGTATTCGCAGATCATCCAAGTCTGCCGGATGCGTTCGTCGACGCAAGTAATCCCGATCGCCTTTTCATAAGTGACAAGACCTCGCGCGGTAGTGATGTCGTTGCGCACCATGAGATCACGCATTTGATGAAGCAGTCCGTGCCTGAAGCATACAAGGCGTACATGGACGTTATTCGGGAAGAAGCAAAGCCTGGCGCGCTGGACGCCGCGCGAGAGCAGCACGGCGCCAACCTCACCGATCCGCAGTTGTTTGAAGAGATCGGCAGCGACATCGCGGGCAACGCCAGTCGCAACATCCCTGACTTCTGGAGCAAGGTGATCGACAAGCTGCGCGCGCGGTACGGTAACGCCGCTGCGAGAGGCATGATGGATAAGGTCATCAGTGCGCTTTCGACCGCGGCTGACAAGGTTCGCGCGCTGGTAAAAGGCGGCATGTTCTCCGCAGGGAAAACAAGTCGCGATATCGCCGGCGAGTATGTCAACAATCTGGATCGTGTACATGACGCAGTGGCCGATCTATATGCTGCGCATTACAAAGAAAGCGCAAAAGATGCGTTGGCACCCGCCGTGTCGCAAGCTGCGGCACGCGCTAACAACCTCGAATCGTTGCAGACCAAGAGCATGAACGCGTTGCGCGACATCGCTGCGAATCACGAACGCGTCTACATGCAGAACGAAGCGGCTAAGTTATTTGCCGATCGTGATGCCAATATGCGTCAGAAATTGTCGGTCAACGCGAAAACACGTTTGGCCACAGCACGCCGTATCGACCCAAATACGGATAGCATGTCGAGCGCGATCGCCAAGCTGGGCGGCATTCAGCGCGAGAGCGCCGCGATGCGGATGCAATTCTCGCCGGAGGAATTGAACTCACGCGGGATGGTCGGCAATCTATCCAAGCCGCTGTTTCACAGATACGGCATGACGATGGATCACATGGGTGCGGCGCTATCCGAGCTC
>JAYVEF010000312.1:0-2577 GCA_043748965.1 Burkholderiales bacterium | reverse complement strand
ACCCACCAGAGGCCCGGTTTCACGAATGGACTGACCTGTGATACGTGGCTGGTAGCGTTCGATATGCCACCAGTTCGGTAGCAGGGCGCGCAGTGATTTGCGCAAGTAGCGGTCATCGATCAGGTACACAACGCCTCGGTCGGTATCCGTGCGGATCACACGGCCAGCCGCCTGAACCACTTTTTGCAGGCCCGGGAACAGATACGTGTAGTCATAGCCATTGCCAAATTTCTGTTCCATGCGCTGCCGGATTTGTTCGTTGACAGGATTGATTTGCGGCAGGCCGAGTGTCGCAATGAAGGCGCCGATCAAACGATCGCCGGGCAGGTCAATCCCTTCGGCAAACACACCGCCAAGCACCGCAAAGCCGATGCCCTGACCGCCCGCTGCGAAGCGCGTCAGAAAGCCATCGCGGGCCGCTTCATCCATGCTCCGACTTTGCTCCCAGCAAGGGATGTGCGGATGGCTTGCCTGGAACGCCGACGTGACTTTTTGCAGGTATTCGAAGCTGCTGAAAAAAGTCAGATAGTTGCCGGGCGCCGCATCGAATTGCCGCGCCATCAACGCTACGATCGGTGCCACGGAAGCATCACGGTCCTGGAATCGGGTCGAGATCGCGTCGACCACACGTACCTGTAATTGTGTCGCTGAAAAAGGCGCGTCGACATCGATCCACCCGGTACCGGTGGGCAGACCCAGCGTGTCGCTATAAAAATGCCAGGGACTGAGCGTCGCAGAGAACAGCACTACGCTGCGCGCGGCACCGAAGCGAGCAGCCAGAAACGGCGCTGGCACCACATTGCGCAGGCATAGCCGTACTGTTGCAGTGGTGGTTCGGGTAACGTCGAACAATGAATGGTCGCCGAACGATTCGACCAATCGCGCAAAAAGCAGTGCATCGAAATAAAATCGCTGCAGGGCTGGGTCGATGCGGGTCGGCTGTTCATTGAAATGGTCGGTGATCGCGCTGGTGGCAGTTTGCAGTGCCTGCAAAAATTTTTCCGGTGGTTCGGGCCAGATCTGGTAGTTGGCAACCTGCGATTTGCCCATCGCGTTCCATGCCCGGCCGAGGCGATCGAGCGGCGCGCGCAGCGTCGCGGCGGCCAGCAGGCGCACACCGTTAAAGGCGTCTTGATCGAGTTCGGCGGAATACATTTTTCGGGCGCGCTCGAGCAGGTTATGCGCCTCGTCGACCAGGATTGCGACGTGCCATTGGTTGGCCAGCGTCAGGTTGTACATCATTGCACTGACATCAAAATAATAGTTGTAGTCCCCGATTACCAAATCGCTCCAGCGGACCAGATCCTGACTCAGGTAGTACGGGCAGACCCGATGCGCCAACGCTACCTCCCGCACCGCTCCACGGTGCAGCACGGGCTGCAGAATTGCGGCGGCTCTGGCTGCTGGCAGCCGATCATAAAAACCCTGCGCCAGCGGACACGAATCTCCATGGCAAGCCTTGTCAGGGTGTTCGCAGGCCTTGTCGCGCGCGACCAGTTCCAGTACCCGCAGCGGTAGTTGGGGGGCGCTGGCCGTGATCAGCATGGCAGCCTCTAACGCCATGCGTCGGCCCGAGGTTTTTGCCGTCACGAAAAACAGCTTATCGAGACGTTGCGCGGGGGCGGCTTTCAGCAACGCAAAAATCGTCCCGATGGTTTTGCCGATGCCGGTGGGCGCCTGCGCCAGCAGACAGCGGCCGGCAGTAGCGGCGTGGTACACCGACTGAGCCAGCTCGCGCTGCCCGCGCCGAAACGCAGGATGCGGAAACACCAGTGCGTTGCAGCCAAGATCGCGCGCTGCGCGGTGCGCCAGTTCCTGTTCTGCCCACGCCAGAAAGCGCCCGCACTGATCGGCAAAAAAGGCCCGTAGTGCGAGTGCCGAGATTGTCTCGGTGAGAACGGTCTCCTGCTGACTACCGATTTCGAAGTAGACCAGTGCCAGGGTCAATTCGGACCAGCCGCGTTGCTGGCACAGCAGCCAGCCATAAATGCGCAGTTGCGCCCAGTGCAGTTGCCGGTGGTTGTTCGGCATCTGCGCTAGTTCACCGCGAAAGGTTTTGATTTCTTCTAGCCGGTGCAGGTCCGGGTCATAGCCATCGGCGCGACCGCGCACCAGCAAATGCTGCCATGTGCCCGTCACGGTGATTTCGCGCTCATAGGTGGGGCTGCGCCTGGCAGCAACCACGGCGTGGCCGGCAATACCTTCCTGCGCGGATGGCGAGGGAGTAAAGCGCAAGTCGAGATCTCCGACCTTGGCGGTGAACTCGCAAAGTGCCCGTACTGCCACCACATACTGCACGGCGGCGGGTAGCTCGGGCGCGACGACGGCTGGCTTCAAGCGTGTTGACTGCCGATCACGGCCAGCAGTGCCGCCGCATCGCCCGGCTTTACAAAATAATGATCGAAGCCTGCGGTCAAACCATCGCTGACCGCACTGGCGTTGCCATAGCCCGATACTGCAATCATCAGCGGCATGCCGCCGCTACACTCTGCGCGCATGCGCTTGATCAGCTGAAGGCCATCAATGTCGGGCAAGCCGATATCCGAAATCACTACATCGAAACCTCGGTTGCCAAAT
>JAYVEF010000311.1:0-2599 GCA_043748965.1 Burkholderiales bacterium | reverse complement strand
ATGAATACACGTTGGCCAACTTGCGCTTTGCGCGTGAAGTCGAACCAGACAACCAGGCATTGCGACAAAGGTTGGCGGTTGATCAAACCAAACGTGATCAATCGGAGCCGACGCTGCCTTCCCGCATCGGCATCGAACGCGCCACCAACCCGTTTTTACGCTGGCGGGAGCCGGCTGTCGTGGCGCGGCTACAAGATATTGGCAAGCTTGTGGGGAATACGGGGGTGGATGCGTTTGCCGCCCTGCGCCTCTGGAAAAATACGTATCGATAGCCGTAAAACGCATCTTTTGTCGCGACGAGTGCGATTCATTTCGATGATCCGCGAATCTTTTCGGCGGCGATAGGTCGTAGCGTGGCTTGGCATAATCTGATAATTGGAATGGAGGATCAAAAGCATGCCCCAGTTTTATTGCATGAAAAACATTCTTGGACGTAATTTCTCTTGACGGCTGAAAACCCGGTTACGTACACTAACCCGTTAATCCTGCTTACCTGGCCGTCGCTAAGCCAGCAACTGAAAGCACACACCCATGCAACCATCCAGACTCCACGCCATCACCCTCGCAATTTTTCTCTTGATTGGGTCGCCGATCATCGCGAATGCCAACGACCTGTCGATCTCACCCGCCATCAGTGATCAGACTTACGACCCGAACGATCCGGCGACGCAGGTGCTGTCGATCGAGGAGCTTGATGTCTGGCAACGGATCCGTAATGGTTTTGGGATTCCGAATCTGGAGAATCCGTTAGTGGCGACGCAAACCAACTGGTATAGCACTCGCCCTGAATATATTCAGCGCACCACCACGCGTGCCTCGCGCTATTTGTTTCATGTGTTGCAGGAACTTGAAAAACGTAACATGCCGACCGAACTGGCGCTGTTGCCGTTTATCGAATCAGCCTTCAATCCGGAGGCGTTCTCGTCGGCCAAGGCCTCCGGCATGTGGCAGTTCATTCCGTCCACCGGACTTGATTTCAATCTCAAGCAAAATATGTTCAAGGACGAACGCCGTGACGTGCTGGCGTCGACCGATGCCGCGTTGACCTACCTGCAAAAACTGCACGGCATGTTTGGCGACTGGCAGCTCGCGCTGGCAGCCTACAATTGGGGCGAAGGCTCGGTGGCCCGTGCCATCAAAAAAAATCAGGCAGCCGGTTTGCCGACGGATTTCAACAGTCTGTCTGCATTGATGCCGGTCGAGACCCGCAACTACGTACCGAAGCTGCAAGCGGTCAAAAATATCATCGCCGCGCCCGCCGAATACGGCATCACGCTGCCAAAGGCCGACAATCAGCCGTACTTCGTGACAATTGGAAAAACCCACGATATCGATCTGAAAGTCGCCGCGCAGTTGGCCGAGATGCCGCTGAGCGATTTCAAGGCATTGAATCCGCAGTTCAACCGACCGGTCATTACCGGCAGCACCAGCACGCGAATTTTGTTGCCGCAGGCAAATGCTGAAAAATTCAAGGTCAATCTGGCACAGTGGAACCGCCCACTGTCGTCGTGGATGGCGCACACCGCCGTCAAGCGCGAACGCATCGAAGCTGTCGCAGCAATGTTCGGTACCGATGCGCAGTTATTGCGTGAAGTGAACCATATCGGACCGAATATGCGCCTGAAAGCCGGTTCGACAATTCTGGTACCGAAAACTGCCAAAGCACCGGAAACCGATATCACCACCGAGGTCGCCGAGCATGCAGTGATGGCAGTTGAGCCGGACGTGCCTGACACTCGTCGCCTCGTGGTGCGCGTCGGCCGGCGTGACAATCTGGCGTCGATCGCGCAGCGCTACAAAGTCACCGTGGCGCAACTTAGAGGGTGGAATAATCTGCGTCGGGACAGCGTCACGCGCGGCCAGGTCTTGCAAGTGCAGGTCCCCTACCGACTGGCAGCCCATCACAGCAGTCACCGCGTAGTGCGCGTTGCCGCTCATGGTCGCCACCCCAAAGCCCTGCTGGTCGCACACAAAAGCAGTGCCCATGTGGCGCGCGAACACGGCACCGCGATCACGCTGGCTTCGTCACCCTGAAGCCCCCCTGATCGCCTGCGTCCCGATATCACGCACCATCGGTTCGCGGCAGTCTTGCCGTAATCGCACGCACCCCCTACAATCGCGCTCAGTCCGATAGTCGGCACCGCTTTAGCTGCGATTGGTCCGACCATGCGCTAACAGCGCCCGCGGCGAAAAAATCGGTGCGCCGAAGCGCCGCGCGATCTACACACTACTTTCATCAGGAGTTCAGCATGGCGTTTTTGCAAGACAAAAAAATTCTCATTACTGGCTTGCTGTCGAACCGTTCAATCGCGTACGGCATCGCCGCGGCCTGTAAGCGCGAAGGTGCCGAACTGGCATTTACCTATGTCGGTGAGCGCTTCAAGGACCGCATCGTCGACTTTGCCAAAGAATTCGACAGTAGTCTGATCTTTGATTGTGATGTCGGTAGCGACGAGCAGATCGACGGGTTGTTCACCGATCTGGCCAAGTCATGGGACCGTCTCGACGGCTTGGTACATGCGATCGGATTTGCACCGCGCGAAGCGATCGCCGGCGATTTTTTGGATGGCATGACACGCGAAAATTTTCGTATCGCGCA
>JAYVEF010000310.1:0-23507 GCA_043748965.1 Burkholderiales bacterium | reverse complement strand
GCTTCATCTTGGGGGAAGTGTTGATGGCTATCTTGCTATAACGGTTATGCTTCGAAATAGGTTGGCCGGTATTGACGAATAAATCCGCGTTTCCCTAGGGTGCACCGTTTGGGTGGTGCACATTCTTGTTCCGAAACGTCGCAGTAAAATACCTGGCCCTTTTGATCGTCGATTTGCTCAGAATGCTGAGGTCGGTGATGCAACTCCACCTGTCCCACCAACATCACTGTGAGCGGTTGATTTTAAGGGGCCGGGGCTTCTTACGGCGCGCCGTCGGGGCGAGTCATATTTAATCCGGCACCCAAGCATGACCCGGCGATAATCCTATTGCTCGACCGTGTTGAAAGTACGCCGCATGACTAAGGCAGGTCGGCGGTCTTTGGTAAGCAGGTATGTATTTTTAACCACCCGGCAGCGGAATGTCCGAAAAATTGAGCGCCTACAGATCGACTGCCTTGATCTGTAGGCGAAGACGGGCGGCGCGATAGCCACCGCCCCAAAGCGGCTGGTTACGGAATAGCGCGCGCTAGTGCCGCGGCGTTAATCGTGCCAAGCCCGGCACCCGGCTCGTAACCCGGGACACCGGAGTAGAACCAATTGTCGCCGGCACTGATGTCGTTCAGACCCGAAAGTTGGGTGCGCGCTCCCTTCGACTTCAAGGCGTACAACTGAGGCTGTAGCAGACCCAGTCGCGAACCCTTGGCCTGCGCAATGAGCGAGAAAATGCCGTTGAGCTGGGGAGCCGCGAAGCTTGTACCGCCATAAAAGTTTTGTATGCCGCCATCCGGGGTCGAATAAACCAGATAGCCGGTTTGGGGGTCGGAGTTAAGCGAGATGTCAGGCAGGTTGCGGCCCTTTACATTTGCGCGCACTGTGTACAGGTAGGTCTGGGCGGAGGGCGCGCCGACCGGATCCGGCGTGTATGTCAAGACTTGATTCGGTTCGCTCAGGCGTATCCCGGGCACGCCGTTCTGATACGCGGGCTGCTGCCAGACCACGCTGACACCACCACCGCCACCGACAGAGTAGATCCCACAGCCAACAGGGTCGAGACCAATCGCAGCGCAGAACCCGGTCAGGTAATCCCAGCCCCATACTCGCTCGGTCGGCAAATTGATCGGGAAGCCGCTTAGCGAAAAGCTTGTAGGCACGGTGGTGCCGCCGGCAGCCACGATGTACGGATCGGACGCAGGCGAATCGACGGTGAGAACACTCGAGTAGCTGGGCGCGGGCAACGAGCGCTGCGTGTCGTAGGCGCCGGAGTCGCCCGCCGCTGCAAAGGTCGAAATGCCCTGGGCTGCTGCCTCGGCAAAAGCCTGATGATAGGCCACGAGTACGCCCTGCGTGTCGGCGGAAATACCCGGAATTGCATAGCTGAAGATCTCGGGTGAGCCCCAGCTTACAGACAGCGTGTCTACTTGGTTGTCCGAGACTGCCTTATAGAACACATCGATAAACCCGGCCTCGGTGTTCGGTGCGTCATAGACGATAACCTTGGCATCCGGTGCCAGGCCACCCGACTGCTCGACATCCAAGGAGGTTTCTCCTGAGCCCGCCGTAGCCGATAAGTCACCGCCGCCATCGACGTGGACTTGCGTGATCCTGTTTGGTTTAACGTTCAGACCGATCTTGCTCCAGTAAGTGTAAGCATCATCTGGCAAAAAATTAGCCAATGTTGCGATACCCACCGTCATTCCCTTACCGGTGATGCCTTGCGCGTACAGCGGGTTCACGCCGTACAGGTTGGCGACGTCACCTGTGGTGTAGTTGCCTGGGCTGCCCGTTGCGGTACTGCCGCCAGACGGAAGCACGACCGCTGGCGTAGCGCCAGCAATCTTGGAACGCAACGGCAGTCCTTTCGTATAGTGAGGCAGGAACTGTCCGGACTGCGTGTTAAAGCCGGAAACGTAAAGTACTACGTCCTGCAGCAGGTCAGGCACGCGAGGCTCCCGATCTGGCCGATGAAATTTGCGGCCGTCGCTGTCAGCGAAATCGCGCATCGTTGTCGAAAATGCTTGCCCGAGTTGCGCCGCCGTGCCGGTGGCTTTTATTACGAGATTGTCGGCGTAGACTTCGTTGACGGTGATGCCCTGGCTTTGGAGGTAACGTGTTACACGGTGGATTTGGCCGTTCGAGGGCGCATAGCGGCTACGGAACTGCTCGACATTGAGGAATTTGTGGTAACGATTGCTGCCGGGATCAACGGTGGCAGCAATAAATTCGTCGAGATTACCGGCATTTTGCAGCCTCAGAATAATTGATACAGTAATCGGGGTTGCGTCCGGCGTAGTGCCCAGGTCTTGCATAACGGCATCTGGGCGAGCGCGGGCGTGCGCTGCTGGCGTAGCGGCGATCGTCGCGATGGCCAACGCGGCAGAGCTCAATAAAAGATTCGAAATTCGATGATTACGCACTCGATTACTCCTGTTTATGATAACGGCTCTCGTCTGGCTGGACAGTACCGCCAGATGTTGCCGAAAGTAAAACATAATGGGTAATTTTGAAAGTGTCAATGACTTTATGATACCCGGATTGTTAATTTAAGATGCGGCCGTCGGCTTCGCTGACCGGCCGTTTCTTTTTCAGGGCGAACCACCAAATTTTTGGTGTTTGCGGAACACACCTACCGATTTGTAATTAATTCAGGACTTAAACACTGGCTCTGCGAGGACCCATTGTCCTTGCTATCCGAACACGTCTTGACGGTGTTTCCGGACTAGTGTTGCAGGGAATAACGGGTAAGTCACCTTCCATCGATGCGATGCCTCGGAGCGACATCTCGAAATACGGCGAGGCGCGCGCCATCGATATCTTTGGAAAAACTTCCACTGTTCGCGCCGCCCTGCCTCCCACACGACTCCATTAGGATGCATCACAGTGGTGAAGCGCGTTCTCGATCAAAAACATCGCGAACGACTTGGAAAATTTTTTGACGTACAGAATTTCGCATCGTGCCGGGGTCGATACTTAAAATCTACCTCTGTTGATATGGTCGTGACCGCAATCGCTACAAAAACGACGCTGACGAGCGTCGTGTACGCACGGAAGATCGAGTTACCGTCCTGATTGACCCGAATCAAAATAAAGTGGGGCCGATCACGCCAGAACAGTGTGAAGGGTTTGATTTTGCTGTCAAGCAGCCGCTTCTGCCGGGTCAGTTAGAGATGTGGTGGTCGATAATATCTTTCGGTCATACCGCTGATAGTCGCTCGAGGCAGGAATCTTGGCACATTCGCCATCAACCGTGCGAGTAATGAGGGCCTGATACACGTAGGACCGCGTGCCAATCCCAGCAGCGCTTCGCGAGCGACCGATTGCGCCGACTGCGCACCGTGATTTTCTTCGACGGGGAGGATGTCTGGTGTTCCCATTAATTCCGACTGGGTAGGACCCGGACATAACGCAGCGACCCGCACGCCATGGCGCGCCACTTCTTCGGCTAATCCTTCGGCAAACAACAAATCGAATCCTTTCGTCGCCGCATAAGTAGTCAGGTAGGGGGCAGGAACCAGCGCTGTAGTGGCAACGATCAATACGTGGCCGCGCTGGCGCTTTACCATTTCGGCTAGATACAGATGGGTCAGATGAATGACGGCATGGCAATGCACTTGCACCATACTGAGCTGCCGGCTCAAGTCGCTGGTACAGAATTCGCCGTAATCACCCAAACCGGCGTTGTTGACGAGAATGTCGACCTCGATGCGTTGCGCCTGAGTGGCCGCGAAAATTTCTGCGGGTGCATGCGGATCATTCAGGTCGGCCTGGACCACGATAACGCGTATATCGTGGCGAGATGTCAGCGTCTCAGCAAGCGAATTCAAGCGGTCGGCGCGACGAGCGGTGAGCACCAAATGCGCACCAGAGGCTGCTAATTGTTCTGCAATTGCTAGGCCTATGCCGGAACTCGATCCAGTTATGAGCGCCCACTTTCCGCACCATTCCCCGCTTCCTTTTCCGGTTTCATTCATCTTTTTCTGCCTCGGTAGATAGGATTTCCAGACGTTGACGGACTCGTTTGATGCAGCTTTTGCAACAGCGCAACATCGCTCTGGTACTAGACAAGCCAAATTCAAGTGTCATCTGTATGTGGAAGTCTCTTGCGCTACGGACTTCGGGATAGCTTGGATCGGCCCGACGCCATTTTTCTTCGAGACACTCCATGGTTTGCAGCCTGGCAAGAGCGACCGACTGCAGCGCATTGAAATATTTCAGCGTTTGCGGCAATTCGGCCACGTCACCCAACAAGCAGAGCTGCACCAAAAATGGGTGCCGCTCGTCATGCAGCAGCGGGTCGGACCGAAGCCAGTGGCGAAGCACATTTTCACCCTCAGGCGAGAGCCTGTAGATACGTTTTGCCGCGCCGCGTTCGCCCGCGACTTTTGCACTTGTCAGAAGCCCTTGTTTTTCAAGCCGTTGCAAGGCAGGGTAAATTTGGCTGAGTTCGGCATCCCAGATGTGTTGCAACCCTTCATCAAAAGCGCGTTTGATGTCGTATCCCGTCGCACCGTCACGTGTAACGCCGAGCAATAAGTGATGTAAACTCATAAATTAATATATCACATTATATATAATAATTTATATTAAACATGTATGAAAATTCGGGACTTCCAAATAGGTCAACATGCGGCGGTGGCGGATTCAATTACTCCTGGAAAATATTTACCTACGCTCGCAAAGGCGTGGAAAAATCACCGAAAAAACGGAAAAGATATGCGCAAATAGTTGCGCGAATGAAATCTGGCACTGCTGGTCCGACGCACTATTCTCTTTTTCCGCTTTAATAGGAAATCATGCGAGAATGATATTGATCAAGAAAAAAGATGGTCGACCAACCCTCCATTAAACAGAATCACAAAATGAAAAAACTCCTAGCAGCCTTGTTCATCTCCTCGGCGTTCACCGGCCTGGCCGCACTCGCGCAGAACGTGGCGCCATCTGCCACTGTGGCGCCATCTGCCACTGTGGCGGCCGATCCCGCCGCTCTCGCTGCTGCCAACGAGATGCTCGCTTCGATGAATTTCCGCAGCGTAGCCCAAAGTATGTTTGAGCAAATGCGCCAGTCGATGCCCGCGATGATCCGGCAGGCTGCCACCATATCTATCGACAATAACGCACAGATCGATCCTGCACAAAAAAAAGCTGCGCTCGAGAAGATGAATACGGAACTGCCTAAGGCCATGGATCTGATCAACGGCGTTTTCGCCGACGCCAGCATGCTCGATGAAATGATGCGGGAGACAGCAAACTTGTACGCGCGTCATTACACAGCGGACGAACTGCGGCAGATCGCTGCGTTTTATAAGACTCCCGTCGGCGCCAAGTTGCTCGCGACCATGCCGCAAGTGATGAACGAGTCGATGCAGATGGGTCAGCGCGTTGTCATGCCGCGCGTCGCAGCGATCATGAAAAAACTGCCGGCGAACTAGCATTTCCGTCAGTCGCGCATCAAGTCCAGCGACCAAAGCTGGTCGATCGACCCCGGTCGATTGCCCTGCACGCGTGCCTGCATACCTATTCCGATTTGCGGTGTGCCATCACGCCGCCGGCAAAGCGCAAGGCCCATTCGGGGTGGCGAGCGGCCGACCGCGGGCAGGCAGGAGCCGTCCAGAAAGCTATACCGCTGCGTTATTAGTGCCGCGCCGGGCAGTCGATCGTTGTTGCAATAGAAATTTTTCTGTGAAAGGATAGGATCTTTCAAAACACGACCCCGGGGACTACAACGGACGAGTCAGGAACAAGCAATGAGCAACCGTGTTGTCGATTTTCTGTCACGGCATACGACCGTGTCGGTAATCAGTGCTCGAGATCCGGCCCAAGTGATTTTCCAGTAAAAATTAAAGAATTTGAACGGCCCAACCGAAAAGAAGAATATGAACTTATTGAGTGATCTGTCACCGCAATTAGTCCCAATCATTGCACTTCTCATTCCAATTGCATGGATCGTTTCAGCAGCCATTTTGAAGATTACGAAAATTAATTTACTGCATGAAACAGTTCGCATTCTGAGCGCCAGCGGACAGCCGATTCCTGCCGAATTAATAAATAAATTAATTGATAAAAATCCAGTATAGCTAATGGTTTTTGTTTCAGTTTTTTACTTTTAGTAATTTTTATTATAGCCAAAATTTTTTAAGAAGTACCTTTAAAATCATAAGCAATTTTAAATCCGACATGGTACGTAAATTACGTTTCGCTGTATTGCCGTAACACAGTACTATTTCTACGTTCCCCACTTTCAAAGCGGCCGTACTGCATGCATTTGCTATCGCCGTTCACATTCATCGGAAGCACACGGGTGATTATTCGCCTGGTAGCGCCGGATGAACCTTATGCGCTGTAGACGATCAATTCTGGCGATGCCGTCACACGGTACCTGCCTGTAGATAAGGTCCTATAGAGCCTGAACTTATTCAAATTTCCGACGATGTCGGATGCTTGTGGAAAACGCGAGCGCAAGAAAGCAAATACTGGAACAGCTCTACGGGAGGCGCAAGCAGGTCGTGAGGCTGCACAGACAAGGCATAAAGGTCATGCAGATCGTGGTGATGAAGGGCCTGAGTTACCCGGCTGACGCTTCGCGCCTGCGGGGGAAACCCCTGTGACCATGGCTATCGGCGGCACCCGCCAGAAGCTCTCGATGATCGCCACGGTAACCAACCAGGGCAAGGCGCGCTGGATAATCATTGACGAGGCGTTTGATGCCGACAAGCGCATCGAATTTCTGCAAGCTGTGATCAAAGACGCAGGCAAAAAGTCTTCCTGATCCTGGACAACCTACAGGTACATCACAGCAAATTGGTGAAGGCGTGGGTGGCGCAGCGCGCAAGGACAGATTTCATTATATTACCTGCCCAGTTACAGCCCGCAACTCGCCCCCAAGGAGCTTCTCAAAGCAGATTTGAAACAGGAGATGGGCAAACGTGCTCCCATCACGACCAAGGCCAAACTACGTGAGGCAGCCAACGACCACATGGTGATGCTGGAGCAAAACCTTCAGCGCGTTATGACCTATTTCCAGGATCGCAGAGTTCACTATGCGGATCAAGACTTCACAGGGCCAGAGCAATGATAGTCGAGCATACCTGCGTCGAAAGCGCGAATCTCCCCTCACTGCGCCTCAGACCTCAGGTGCAACGGGGCGAAGAAACACGTTAGGACTTAGCTGTAGCGGGGCTCAATGGCGAACAATTCTTCCACTGTCACGCCTAGCGTGCGGGCCAACTTTAATGCCAGAACCGTGGACGGCACCATTGACCCCGCTTCGATCGCATTAATCGACTTGCGCGTGATCCCGGCTCGATCGGCCAGCCCGGCTTGGGTCAGGTCGAGACGGGCGCGGTGCTGCTTTATCGTGGTGGATAGTCTCTCGCTCATACGTTATGCCAGCATCAGCGGTCGTACCACAAGACGCTGACTAGGAATGTCACAAAGCCAAGCCAAGCGCTACTGCCGACGACGAGCGGCCACGGGTCAGCCATGCCGAGCCCGAGCAGCACGAAGACGCTGGCGGCAGCGATAGACCAACTGGACAAAGAAACCGTTACGGAGGGCCTTGGTGTAAGCGAACTTGCGGAGCTGATCGTTTTCCACGGCGCTTATTGCCCCCCTAGTTTCTCGCGTATTCCACTTAATCGTGGACGACTACCCAGCGAAGGCGACGACGAGCATGATGTACAAGGCAGCCATCCCATTCGCGTGATCAGGATAAAACATGCGGATTGGATAGCTGGCGGCAAGGGCGAACATGATGCCCAGCTCCCGCCACAGCTGGCGGCGCGAGAAGCGGATGTTTGTTTCTGTTAGTTGTTGTCGAGAAGTGCCATGGCTTATGCAAGGTGCCAGGGATTTTTGGAATCAGTGTAAGTCATGATTCTCAAAATATAACTGATAAGTTACACGTTCTGCTTGAGCTTTCGGTACGGTAGATCAGCCAGCCTGACTGAAGCGGATCGGGCGGCGGCTTTGTTTCCGGCGGAAGTATCCCCCAACAAGACGTCAGGCCAGCAGTTGATGCCGCCTCGGAGCAGATCATTTTCAGGATTTTCTGATGCACCGAAATTGTTCCCTAACCGTGAAATGTCTGGAAGTCTTCCAGTGCAATTTCGGTCAAATTTAATTCCGCACAGATGCTGCAACCCTGGGGGCAATGCCAAAAGCTCACGTATCGAAAAGCAAACATTCTTGCGGGATTACGACAGTTCGGTTTTAAGACCGGCTTCAGTAAAGAGACCGATCGCACTGCGCCGGATCGGCATCGCAGCCTAAAATCGAGGCTACCCAGCAGCCCTTGGGTCGTCAGACCGGGAGGACCACCGACGAATGTCGTATTCCGAGCGTCGTCATAGCCTACCCGCCTTAAAAAACTTTCATCATGCCAAATTGCCAGTAAGCTATCTCCCGCAGCGACCTACATAAAAAAATCAGGGGAAATAGCATGGCGGAGTTGACTGGTGCGGTGGGTCGCGTGTGGGCACGCATCGGCATACTGCGAATGGCGCTCGGCAAAATGCTGCGCTGGGTGTTGCATGCGCTGGTGGGCGAACTGCACTGGCAAGCGCCGGTCTGGATGGGCTGGAGTGGACGCAATACCCTGCGCGCGGTAACGGCAGTACGGACGCGGCCACGCCAGACTTTGATCGGTGTAGTGCTGCTGACTGCGCTGGCGGTCAGCGGCTGGTCCGCCTATCACTGGTGGCAGGCACGGCCGAAACCGGTCGAAGTGACCTTCAAGGTGACGCCGCCGGCGCGTACTGAAATTGAAAACGAAGACGTCGCGCAACGCGCTCCCAAGCGCCTCATTGTCGAATTCAGTGAGTCCGTCGCGCCACTGGCAAACAGCGGCAAGGATGTCACCAGCGGCATCCGCGTGTCACCGTCTGTGGCTGGCACCTGGCATTGGGATGACGACAAAACGCTAAGCTTTACACCCAAGGAGGACTGGCCGGTAGGCGTCGATTATTCGGTCGACTTCGCCCCGGAATTGTTCAAGCCGGCTACGTTGCTGGAAAAGTACGCGGCGAATTTTTCGAGCGCCGGGTTCTTGGTCAAGCTGACCAGCGCAACCTTCTATCAAGATCCGATTACGCCGGCCATCAAGCAAGCAGTGATTGAACTCAACTTCAGCCATCCGGTCACGCCCGCAGAATTGGAAAAGCGCATCACGCTACAGCTCGAAAAGCAATCCGATGGCGTACTCGGTTTCGGCAAGGAAACCACCCACTTCACCGTTGGCTACGACAAGTTCAAACTGAACGCTTACATCCGGTCCGAATCGATCCCGATTCCCAAAGACGCAACGACCATCAAATTTTTGCTAGGCAAAGGCTTGAGCGCGGCTCGCAGTGGCCCGGCCACGGATACCGATCTGGTTAGCCAGATCAGCGTACCCGGCCTGTACAGCCTGAAAGTTGAATCGATCACGCCGCATGTTGTCAGCAATGACCGCAATGAACCCGAGCAGGTACTGCTGCTGGCCACCTCGATGACGGTGCACGAGCGCAGCATGGCCAGTGCAATACAGGTCTGGGTGCTGCCAAAATTTAAGCGTCCTACCAAAGCGGATCCGCAACCGGCCTCGGGCGAGGATGATGCGCCTTACGGCTGGGGCGTCGATGAAGTCACGCCGGCAGTGCTGGCGGCGTCGAAGCGTCTGAAGCTCGATCCAATTCCGGCCGAACATGAATTTACCGGCACCCACAGCTTTCGCTACCGGGCCGAAGTCGGCCAGCATCTGTATGTACAGGTCGAAGCCGGCGTTAAATCGTTTGGCGGATATGTGATCGGCAAGCGCACCAGCGACGTTGTGCAGGTGCCCGTGTTTCCTTCCGAGCTGAAAATACTCAGTGACGGCGCGTTGCTGGCACTCAGCGGCGAGCGCAAGGTGGCGCTGCTTACGCGTGATCTGGCCGGCGTAAAAATCGAAATCGGGCGGGTCTTGCCATCGCAATTGCAGCACCTGGTTTCACAATCAGGCGGCGACTTTGCGAATCCCGAATTTTATGACCGTTTCGGCCCCGACAACCTGACAGAACGCTTCGAGCGCAAAGTGCCATTGGCAAAACTCGTCCCGGGCGTGGCACATTACGAGGCGGTCGATCTGGGCGAATATCTGACGGGCGCTGGGGCCGACAAGCGTGGTGTATTTTTGCTGACCGTCAGCAGTTACGATCCGGCCGCCGACGCCAAAAGACGCAAGCGTATCGCCAGCGAAGCGCGCCAACCCGGGGCGCCGCCGGTCGATAGCGGCGAGGGTGACGTCGCCGAGTGCGGTGGCGACTGCGCTGATGGCGCGCAATCGGAAGGAAAAAATGGTAGCGGCGACGGCGAAGCGCATGTTGTCAAGCGCCTGGTGATGGTCACCGATCTGGGCATCGTCATCAAGAAATCGATGGATGGCTCGCAGGACATGTACGTGCAGTCGATTTTTAGCGGCAAGCCGGTCGAAGGTGCCAGCGTCGAAGTCATCGGCAAAAATGGCGTGACGCTGTTTGCGCAAACCACCGATGCCGCTGGTCATGCCCGATTCGCCAAGATCGACGGTTTGACGCGCGAACGCGCCCCGCTGATGGTACTGGTCAAGAAGGCTGCGGACCTGAGCTTCATGCCGCTGAACCATACCGATCGGGGGCTAGACATGTCGCGCTTTGATGTCGGTGGCGCCAAAAATGCCGCGGTAGCCGACCAGCTCAGCGCCTATTTATTCAGCGACCGCGGCATCTATCGTCCGGGCGACACCTTCCACATAGGAATGGTGGTCAAGCCTGCCAACTGGGCGACCAGTATCGTCGGATTGCCGCTGGAAGCCGAGGTGATCGATGCGCGCGGACTGACGCTGCGACGCGAAAAACTGACGCTGCCGGCCGGTGGCTTTATCGAGCTATCACACACCACGCAAGAGAGCGCGCCGACCGGTGCGTATACAGTCAATCTGTATCTGGTCAAGGACGGTCATTCTGGCGCTCAGCTGGGAAGTACCAGCATCAAGGTGCAAGAATTCCAGCCAGACCGGATGAAACTCACCGCGCGTTTTTCAAGCGAATCGGCGCAGGGGTGGGTCAATCCGAAAGCACTGAAGCTGCTGGTCAATGCGCAAAATCTGTTCGGCACGCCGGCGGAGAATCGCCGCGTGACGGGCGAATTGACCTTGACGCCGGCTTTCCCCGCGTTCAGCGCCTATCCTGATTATCGCTTCTATGACCCGCAGCGCGCTAAAGAAGGATTGAATGAAAAGGCTCCCGATCAGAGCACCGATGAGCACGGTGACGCCGAATTTACTTTGGGTTTGGAGAAATACGCCAAGGCGACCTATCGCCTGCAATTCGTCGCACGAGTATTCGAAGCGCAGGGTGGCCGCGGCGTCGCCGCCGAAGCGGCAACGCTGGTGTCGGAACTACCGTATCTGGTTGGCTTCAAGGCGGATGGGGCGCTCGATTTCGTCTCGCGCAGTACCCAGCGCAGCGTGTCGGTGATTGCAATCAATCCACAGGGCGCCAAAACCGCGGTCACCGGCCTGACCTTGCAATTCATCGAACGTAAATTTGTGTCGGTGCTGACCAAACAAAGCAACGGTAACTATAAATACGAATCGCGCAAGAAGGAGTTATTGTTGAAGGAAACCGCGCTGTCGATCCCGGCTGCAGGATTATCGCTGCCGTTAGCTACCGATGCGCCGGGCAATTTTGCGTATGTCATGCGCGATGCACAGGGACTCGAATACAACCGCATCGAGTACGCTGTGGCCGGGCGAGGCAATGTCAGCCGCAGTCTGGAGCGCAACGCCGAGCTGCAGCTTACGCTCAACAAAAAAGACTACAAACCGGGCGACGAGATCGAGGTCAGCATCAAGGCCCCGTATATTGGCGCTGGCTTGATCACGATCGAGCGCGAAAAAGTCTTCGCCCATCAATGGTTCAAGACCGATACCATCGCCTCGGTGCAAAAGATCGTGTTGCCAAAGGACTTCGAGGGCAATGGCTATGTGAGCATGCAGTTCATTCGCGACCCGGGTTCGGACGAAATCTTCACCAGCCCGCTCAGTTACGGGACCGTCCCGTTCGCCACCAGTCTGGCGGCACGCACCCATGTCCTGACCCTAACCACGCCAGAGCTGGTCAAGCCGGGCCAGCTCCTGAAAATGAAACTAGCAACCGCGCAGCCCACCCGCGTCGTGCTGTTTGCGGTCGATGAAGGGATTTTGCAGGTGGCCCGCTATCAGACGCCGAATCCACTCGGACTATTTTTTCAAAAGCGCATGCTGGAAGTAAAAACCTCGCAAATTCTTGATCTGATCCTGCCGGAATTCAAAAAGCTGATGGCAGCCAGCGCGCCCGGTGGCGATGGTGACAGCGCATTGGGCAAACATTTGAACCCCTTCAAGCGCAAGCGCGACAAGCCGGTAGCATATTGGTCGGGGATCGTCGATCTGAAAGGCGAGCGCGAATTTACCTATCAGGTGCCGGATTATTTCAATGGCAAATTGCGCGTAATGGCGGTTGCTGTCAGCGATGGGGCAATCGGTGTGACGCAGGGCCAGACCAATGTGCGCGGCGACTTTGTCCTGTCACCGAACGTGCCGGTGGCGGTAACCCCGGGCGACGAATTCGATGTCAGCGTCGGGGTGTCGAACAATGCCATCGGGTCGGGCAAGGATGCGCCGATCACGCTGACGCTCAAGACTTCGGCCGATCTGCAAGTGGTCGGCGCCAGTACCCAGATACTGAAAATTTCCGAGCAACGCGAGGGCGTGGCCAGCTACCGTATCAGAGTCGCCGCCAGTAGCACCGCCGCGCTCGGATCAGCCGCGTTGCGCTTCACGGCAACCTCGGGCAGCAAGAGTGCGACGCTGGCTACCGATGTCGCAGTGAGACCGGCGGTCGAACGGCGCACGCAAATCACGATCGGCAGTTTCACCGGCACCGCGACGGTGCCGGTGATGCGCACGCTGTATCCGAAATACCGCCAGCTGGAGGCGGCAGTGTCGCCCCTGCCGCTGGTGCTGGCGTCGGGCTTGTCTGCGTACCTGGCCAATTTTGATCATCAGTGCACCGAGCAACTAGTGAGCCAGGCGGTGCCGGTTTTAATTCTCGGGAAGCGTCCCGAATTTGGCAAAAGCGATACCAGACTGCCGCAGGCGCGCACCTTCGAGCAGGCTTTGCGCGTATTGCGTACGCGCCAAAATGACGAAGGGGGTTTCGGTCTTTGGACCGGTTCGGTACAGCCGAATGAATTCGCCTCGATCTATGCGCTGCACCTGCTGCTCGAAGCGCGTGAACATGGTGAAGCGGTGCCGCAGGACCTGCTGCAAAAGTCCCTCGACTACGCCGCCAAACTGGCTGCGAGCCCGGCCTCGACGCTGCCAGATTTGCGTACCAGAGCCTACGCGGCCTATTTGCTGACGCGGCAAATGGTAGTCACTACGCCGCTCCTGAGTGCAATTCGGGAGAGCCTGGAAAATCGCTTTCCGAAAGAATGGCAAGACGATCTGGCCGGTGCCTATCTGGCGGCGGCCTACCAGCTGCAGAAGCAAGAAGGCGCCGCCAACAAGTTGATGGACCGGCAGGTCGAACAACTGGTGCGGCGTCCTGAGTCGTTTCGCTACAACTATTATTACGACCCGCTGATCCGCGACGCGCAGGTGCTGTATCTGCTGGCGCGTCACTTCCCCGCGCGCGCCAGAGCCCTACCGGCCAACGTGATGGCGGGACTGGTCAAGCCCCTCGGCGAGCAGCGTTTCAACACGTTGTCGAGCGCTTATCTGATTCTGGGACTGGACGCGTATGCCAGTGCGATCGGCCCGGAGGAACTTGGCAAGCTCGGCGTCGAGCAGATCGACACCAGCGGTAAATCGGTGGCGCTGGCGTTACCGGCCAATCTGGTACCACGCGTGCCGTTCGCGTCGGGCACGGCCAAGCTGCGTCTGTCCAACGACAGCCACCTGACGACTTATTACGCGGTGACCGAGACTGGCTATGACCGCCAGGTACCAAAGACCGAGCTGCGCGCCGGTATCGAAGTCCTGCGTGAATTTGTCGGCGCCGACGGCAAGCCGGTCACCAGCGTCAAGGTGGGTGATGAAATTACCGTGCGACTGAAAATGCGCGCAGTCGATCAGAGCATAGTGCCGGATGTGGCACTGGTCGACTTGATGCCAGGTGGCTTTGAGCCGGTACTCGATACCGCATCCGAACCGGTCGCGGGCGACGCGGCGGCGACGGCCGGTGCCGCGCCCAAACCGCCAACGGCGCTAGTGGGGCTGGCTGGGGCGCGCTCTAGCTGGAACATCGAATACGCCGACGTGCGCGAAGATCGTGTCGTGTTTTATGGTGCCATCACTGCGGAACTCGGCGAAATCACCTACCGCATCAAGGCCACCAACAGCGGGCGCTTTATCGTGCCTCCGGCCTACGCAGAATCGATGTATGTGCAAGGTGTGCAAGCGCGTTCGGCGGGTGGCCAAACTCTGCAGGTCGATGCGGTAAGCAAGGCGAAGTAATGTGGTGCGTTTGAATTTACGCCAGCAACAGTTACCTCTGGCCGTCGCACTGGCCGTAGCGTTGCTGTTGCTGGCGTTGCGCTACTGGCCCCATGCCCCACTATCGGCCGGCTTCGCCGGATCGACCGCGATCTATGCACGCGACGGTACATTGCTCCGGCTCGCGCTGGCGTCAGATCAACAGTATCGGCTGTGGGTGCCGCTGGCGCAGGTCGATCCACGTCTGGCGCAGGCAGTGCTGCTTTATGAGGACCGCTGGTTCCGCTGGCATCCCGGTCTGAATCCGGTTGCACTGGTACGGGCGGCGATGGCGTCCGGCAATGGCGCGGGGCAACGCGGCGCCTCGACCGTTTCGATGCAGTTGGCGCGGCGCCTGTACCAGATTCCAAGCCGTACCGTGGCAGGGAAACTTCGTCAAATTCTGGCGGCGTTTTGGCTAGAAGCGCGCTACAGCAAGCGCGACATTCTCGAGGCTTATCTGAACCTGGCACCTTATGGCGGTAACGTCGAAGGGGTCGCGGCGGCAAGCCTGATCTATTTTCACAAGCCGTCGCAGCAACTGACATTGCCGGAGGTGCTGACGCTGGCGGTGATCCCGCAAAACCCGCGCAAGCGCGGTACCGGCACCGGCACCGATCATGCATGGTCGATGCAATTGATCGCCGCACGCCTGCGACTGTGGCAAGCCTGGCTTGGTACGCATCCTGAAGCGCAACGCTATCGCGCCGAACTGACAGCGCGCAGCGAATTTTTTGGCACCGGCAGTTTGCCTTTTCTGGCGCCACACCTGACCGACTTACTATTGGCCGCTCACCCGTCCGGGAATGTCGTCAGCAGTCTTGATCTGCGAGTACAAAAATCCGTCGAGCGACTGGTCGGCCAGTTCGTCGCTGCCAACCGCGGTATCGGCGTCGACAATGCCAGCGTACTACTGCTCGATCGTGACAGCGGTGAAGTACGCGCATTGGTCGGCTCTGCCGATTATTTCAATGCATCCATCGATGGCCAGGTCAACGGAACGCAGGCCAAACGCTCGCCGGGCTCGACCCTGAAACCGTTCATTTATGGGCTAGCGCTCGATCAAGGTTTATTGCATCCGCTAACGATTTTGAAAGACACGCCGACCAGTTTCGGGCCCTTTACGCCAGAAAATTTCGATGGCCGTTTTGTCGGACCGATCAGTGCGCAGGATGCATTGGTGCATAGCCGAAACGTGCCGGCAGTAGCACTGGTCGAAAAACTGAAGCGACCATCGCTCTACGATTTTCTCAAACAAGGCGGCGTCGGAAAACTGGCTTCGGAGCGCCACTACGGTCTGGCCCTTGCGCTGGGCGGCGGTGAAGTGACCCCGGAAGAGCTGGCGCGGCTGTACCTGATGCTGGCTAATCGCGGCAAACTACTGGCGCTGTCGTATCAGAAGGCCGCACCCTCCGCCGCGCCCACGCAACTTCTATCGCCCGAAGCCGCGTTCATCACCGAACAGATGTTGCAGACTAACGCGCGACCCGACACCGGCGAACCGGCCCGACCGCCGGTAGCGTGGAAGACCGGCACGTCATGGGGTTTTCGCGATGCCTGGACGGCAGGTCTGTTCGGTCGCTATGTACTGGTCGTGTGGGTCGGGCATTTCAATGGCGAAAACAACCCCGCTTTCATCGGTATCAAAACTGCCGCACCACTTTTTTTTCGCATCGTCGATAGCCTGCGCGCACAAGGTCTGGCGGGCAACGTGGCGGTACTGCCACTCCCCGCCAACGTGAGCCGCGTGGAAGTCTGCAGCGCCAGCGGTGACCTCCCCAATACCTATTGTAAGGAGCGCAGCAGTACCTGGTTCATCCCCGGCAAATCACCGATCCGGGTCAGCACACTGCATCGCGCCATCAAGATCGATCTCCGCTCGGGCCTGCCGACATGCGCCGACGGCCCGTTCGTCATGACGCAGATTTTTGAATATTGGCCGACAGATTTGCAGCGCCTGTTTCGCGAAGCCGGCATGCCGCGCCGGCAACCACCGGTAGCGCCGGTGTGCGCTGGTCAGAGTGCGGCGCCCGAGGACCAACCCCGCATCAATACCCCGAATCAGGGTGCAATCTACACGCTGCGGTTATCGAAAATGACACCGATACCCCTGCGCGCGAATGCTCCCGGCGCGCAGCAAGGACTGTTCTGGTTTGCCAACAACGGCTTGATCGGACAGAGCCGTTCCGGCGCCGCGCTGGACTGGGTTCCCACGACCTCGGGCACTTATCAACTGCGCGTGATCGACCGCGAGGGGCGGGCCGATGTACGCGAAGTGACGGTAGAATTTGTACCTTGAAAGAGCAGCGCACCACTGCCGCCGAATGCGGGACCGACCGATGGACCGCCGACTGGTGCTGAAGGACCCCGACCCGCGCGAGATGACCGGGTGCTTCGACGCGGCACGCCAGTGGATCGCGACGCTGCGCGCGGCACCGCACGTCCGCGTCGAAATCCGTTAATTCCGCCACCGCGTGCTCGGTACCAATACGGTTCCGGCTGAAATTTGGATCGACACGCTGGACGATGCGCTGAAGCTGCTCGGCAAGCAGCGCGATATGGTGCGCTTTCAGCGAATCGTCGATACCGCCCGCGCAGCGCAACCAGCGTTAATCGGATTGCTTGAAAAACGTCCGTTGCGCGCGCTGGCACTGGCCGATGCATGGGAGCGACTGCTCGATGTGGTGCTGCCTGGCGAAGCGTTCGATGCCGGTGTGCAGGAGGTCAGTCGATTTGCGCGGCGGTATGGCTTGCGCGACAAGCCGGCGAGGGCTATCAACGCTGGCGGAGCAGAGCTTTACGCTGGATACCGACAGTTTCGTGCCGCTGGAGACACCGGCAAAACGGGTGTTCATCACCGAAATTGAAATCAATTTTTTGGCGTTTCCGGCACGCTCGGACAGTCTGATTATTGTTGGCAGCGGGTATGGTTTCGAAGCGTTGCCGCAGACGAATTGGCTGCGCGAACGCGCGCTGTATTACTGAGTTGATATCGATACGTACGGCTTCGCTATCCTGAATCAATTGCGGCGGCAGTTTGCCCACGTCCAATCGCTGTTGATAGACCGCGCTATCCCGCTGGCGTTTCGCTCGCAGTGGGGCCATGAAGAGTCCCCTTCAGCGCGCGATCTGAGCACGTTGGCAGGGTCCGAGCGAGCGCTTTACGACGACCTGCGCGACCAAAGACTAGCGCCGAACCTTCGTCTTGAACAAGAGCATATCAGCTTGGCAGAGGTACAGGATGCGCTGGGCGCGCTGCCGGCGCCTGCCAGCAGGCACGCCACGCCAGTTGACGCAATCTGCTGGACTTCAGCACTGCGATAGATTCCGGTCCCGAACCAGGCACGGCGACCAAGGCCTGAATGCAACGTTGTGAAGACGCTGTTGGATTTCAGGTTTTGTTGTGCCGCGACCCACAGTATATTTCCGCACGGCACTTGAAGGCGTACTATGACGTATCGGACCCTCGGTTTGATTGCTCCCCTGGCAGCGAGCCATCCCCATTTCGCAGGAGACCATGGCGACAACCGCATTTTCGGCACGCTTGCGCGATTCGAGCCGTTTTCGCTTTGCCGTGACCCACGCCAGGACGCTGGTCGCGTGGGCGTTGGTATTGGCAGTGCTGATTGGGCTGGCGTGGGGGGTGCTACTGACACGGCTCAATGACGAACAGGCAGTGCAGGAACGCGGCGCACAAGAAGACGCTGCCACTATCGCGCGCGGTTACGCGCAGTACCTGAAACGCAGTGTCGAGCAGATCGATCAGGTCAGCCTGCTGATCAAGCACCAGTGGGAGGAGTCGCATGATGCGATCCGGCTGGAATGGATGCTGCAAAACAGCGCGTTGTTAAATGCCAATTTCACTATCGTCGTGATCATCGATCGCGACGGTGTTCCGCTCAGCGGGCTGCCCGTGCCGACTACCGAAATATCGGTAACAGACAGGGAGTATTTCAAATATCATCGCGACCATGCCGATGGCGGGCTGCGCATCAGTCAACCGGCAACTGGCCGCATTTCTGGCAAGCGCGTGATTCAGTTGACCCGGCGGTTGCAGGACGCCGCCGGCAATTTCGATGGGGTCGCCCTGGTATCGATCGAGCCGTCATGGTTCGCAATGTTTCGAAGCGGTGCCAATCTGGGTGCATCCGGATTGTTGGCGGTAATCGGTAACGACGGCGTAGTGCGAATGGCCGCGATCAGCAATCTTGACCAGGCGACGCCGGCGCTGATCGCCGTGCCCAGGTTGATAACCCCAAGCGGCAAGGCCGAGCTGCCGGGGCAAGCCTGGTTCGCTGACGGCAAGGCGCGCTATATTGGCTGGGAAGCGGTACCCGATTACCACCTGAACGCGATCGTCGGACTGGCGATCGACGAACGAATGGAACCACTGCGAACCTCAAGGCGGCTGGCGCTCAAGATTGCTGCCGTCAGTAGCGCTTTGCTGGTGGCTTTTACAGCGTTGGTCATGTGGCTGTGGTGGCGCGCGGCATGGCAACGTCATCAACACGCAGCAGCACAAGAAGCCTACCGCGTCGCCACCGAGGGGGGGCTGGACGGCTTCTACAGCCTGCAGACGATACGGGATCGCGACGGCGTCGTGGTTGATTTCAAGGTGATCGATTGTAACGAACGTGGCGCCGCCTTCAATCGTGTCACGGCGCATGAATTTATCGGACAGCATTTGTCGCAGCTGTATCCGAAACCCTATTTTGATGTGGTACTGGCGACGTTTTGCAGTGCACTCGAACATGGCTTTTATGAAGACGAACTAAAAATCCCGCCCGAAAGCCCGGTACAGCTCGACTGGGTCCACCGCCGGCTGGTGCGCACCAGTACCGGTCTGGCAATGACGATGCGCGACATTTCTGCGCTCAAGGCGCATGAACGGGATTTATGGCGCATGGCCAACGAGGACGCGTTGACCGCGTTGCCGAATCGCCACTGGCTCCAGGTATTTTTGCCGGGTGTGCTGGAACAGGCACGCAACGGCAACAGCAAAGTAGCTATTCTGTTTGTCGATCTGGACGATTTTAAGAACGTCAACGATTCGCTCGGACATTCGGCTGGCGATGAGTTGCTGCAGATCGCTGCGTTGCGGTTGCAATCCGTATTGCGACCAGGTGACAGCGTGGTGCGACTGGGTGGCGACGAATTCACCGTGATCCTGACCAAATTGTTCGATCGCAATGACGCCGCGCAGGTGGCGCAACGCATCACCGACGCGTTTTCAAAGCCGTTCGAACTGCGCGGTGGCACCGATACCGTCGGCACCTCGATTGGCATCAGCATATTTCCAGATGATGGCGACGATGTTGAAACTTTGCTTAAAAATTCCGATATCGCGATGTATCACGCCAAGGGTGCTGGCAAAAATCATTTCCAGTTTTATGAACCGGCACTGGGCGAACTGCTGCAGCGCCGGCTAGCCATCGAACGTGCCCTGCAGCGAGCCATCGAACACGGCGAACTGGTGCTGTTTTATCAGCCGCGCGTGAATACCAATACCGGCATGCTGCTGGCTCTGGAAGTGCTGGTGCGCTGGAATCATCCGCAGCGCGGGATGGTGCTGCCACTGGAATTCATTCCGGTTGCAGAAGAAACCGGATTGATCTTGCCGTTGGGCGAATTGATCGCCGAACTCGCCTGCCGGTAATTGGTCTAGTGGCGCAATGCCGGTTTGCAGGTCGTTCCCTTGTCGATCAATGTGTCGCCGCACCAGTTCAACCACGGCAAGATCAAGGCGTTGTTTACCGGGTTGCTGGCACGCCATCAACTCGACGGCGCTCTGCTTGAAATCGAAATTACCGAATCGTCGATGATGGGCCAGCAAATCGAATTGAGCGAAGAGTTGATAGCGATCCGCGCGTTGGGTATCAAGCTGCTGGTGGATGATTTCGGCACCGGCTATTCCTCACTGTCGCAGTTGCAGCGGCTCGACATGGATGGCCTCAAAGTCGATCGGGCATTTACCAGTGAACTGGGCCGCACCGCAGAGGGCGAAGTATTTTTCAGGGCGATCGTTTCAATGGCGCATGCGCTGGGCATGACCGTGGTGGCGGAGGGCGTCGAAAGCGATGTACAGTTGCGGATTTTGCAGTCGCTCGATTGCGATGAAGTGCAGGGATACTTTGTAGCGCGGCCGATGGCAGCACTGGCAATCCCGGCCCTGTTGGAACAGCGCCTGCTACTACAGACGCCACATCTGGGCGCGAGTACGTTGCTGGAATGACCGGCGCCGACGCCCCCACCGTGCTGGGCGCTCGTTTGATTTATCTTGATAGACAATGGATTTTTGAGGTAATTTAACGAGTCTTTACGGCGGCATGCTCGACAAACGCTTGGTGCTGAAAGCCGCGCCGCGGCCGCATAGTTCATCGGCCCAGCCTTGCGCTGTCCTCTTAAACCGGTCAGAGAGGGCGTCTCACTGATCACGAAAGTTCAGCGCCGCGCCGCGCTTGCCCTAGTTGGTCAATGGCCGCGGCGACAGCGTCCCGTCGAGATTGCCATCGCAGCAAGAACCTATTAACCTACCAGCAAAAGGAGCCCCCCATGATCCGCTTGCGTGTCAACCCAACGCACCATCTTCCTGTTGCACTGGTGCTTTTGCTGAGTGCAATGCAGCTTGGTTGCAGCACGCACACAGCAACTATCGTGCAGACAAACCCCGAGTTACCCGGCGCGGGTATTACCATTTACACCGCTGGCGATATCGCCGATTGTCGCAAACAAATCGCTGCTGCGACGATGGCCGCCCAGACAGCCGCGCTGATCGAGGGCGCGCTGAACACGGACCCGGCAGCGACGGTACTGACGCTGGGGGATAACGTATATCAGGCCGGCACAGCTGCCGAGCACGCCGATTGCTACGCGCCGACATGGGGACGCTTCAAGGCACGTACCCTGCCGTCGCCCGGCAACCACGAGTATTACAGCGTGGGGGCGGGCGGATATTATGATTATTTTGGCGCTCTCGCGGGACCGGATCGACGCGGCTATTACAGCGTCGAGCTCGGCAACTGGCATGTCGTTTCATTGAACAGCAACTTGAAAGACACGCCGCAGCAAACCCAGCTGGACTGGCTAAAATCCGATCTGGCTGCGCACCATGGAAGCTGCACCCTGGCCTACTGGCACCATCCGGTGTTTAGTTCTGGCGGGCACGGCAATAACCAGCAAATGCGTGCGGCATGGCAACTGTTGGCCGCCGCCGGTACCGACGTGATCCTGTCCGGCCACGATCACGATTATGAGCGTTTTGCGTTGCAGGATCTCGATGGGCACGCCGACGCCGCGCACGGCATGCGCCAGTTTGTGGTGGGTACGGGCGGTGCCGAATTGTCACCTTTTGTAATCGTGCGCGACAACAGTCTGGTGCGCGACAACAAAACCTACGGCGTATTGAAGCTGACCCTAAAAGCCACCGGCTATACGTGGCACTATTTGCCAGTGGCCGGCGGCACCTTGCAGGACACCGGCAGCACGCTGTGTCACGTTAAACCATAGTTGCGGCCCGCTAACGGGCGCCGCGCGATTGCGCCCGTTAGCGCAAAATCCGGTAGCAAGGCACGTACGCCTTGCCCGCCAGCTTCATGCGCTGCTGCTGTACGAATGATGTGAGCAGCGCGTCCATTGATGCCATCATCGCCGGATCGCCCTGCAGGTCAAAAGGGCCATGCTCCTCGATGGCGCGAATCCCTGTGTCCTTGACATTGCCGGCAACGATGCCGGAGAAGGCGCGGCGCAAATGCGCCGCCAGCACGTGCGGCTCCTGATTCTTGTGCAACAACAGCTGGTGCATATTGGCATGAGTAGGTTCGAACGGATACTGAAACGCGTGATCGATTTTGAGCAACCAGTTGAAGTAATATGCGTCGCCATGGGTCTTGCGGAATTCACGAACCTGGCGGATACCGTCTTCCATGCTGCGTGCCACTTGTGCCGGGTCGGCGATGATGATCTGGTAGTGTGCCTGTGCTGCGGCGCCGAGCGTGTCGGCGATAAACCGGTCGATTTGAGTAAAGTAATCGCGTGCGCTTTCAGGGCCGGTAAAAATGACCGGGAACGGTATCGCGGCATTGGCAGGATGCAGCAGGATGCCGAGCAAATACAATATCTCTTCGGCAGTACCTGGCCCGCCTGGAAACACTACGATGCCATGCCCGGCGCGAACGAACGCTTCCAGGCGTTTTTCGATATCGGGCAAGATCACGAGCTCGTTACAGATCGGGTTTGGCGACTCGGCCGCGATGATGCCGGGTTCTGAAAACCCCAGGTAGCGGGTCTGCTGAATGCGCTGTTTGGCGTGACCGATGGTGGCACCTTTCATGGGGCCCTTCATCGCGCCAGGACCGCAGCCGGTGCAAATATCCAGGCCGCGCAGGCCAAGCTCGTAGCCCACGGTTTTGGTGTAGTTGTACTCGCCCCGCGCGATCGAATGCCCCCCCCAGCACACGACGATGTTCGGGCTTTGCATTGGTCGCAAAACCTGGGCGTTGCGCAGGATATGAAACACCGCGTCGGTAATGCCTTCCGAAGTATCCAGATCAAGCGCCGCGCTACCATAAATCGCTTCATCTACATAAATGATATCGCGCAGCACGGCAAACAAATGCTCGCGAATACCGCGGATCATTTTGCCATCGACAAAAGCACTCGCCGGCGCACCGCGCACATCGAGCTTGATACCGCGCTCACGCAGGATGATGCCGATATCGAACTGGGGGTAACGTTCCAGCAGCACCTTGCCGTCGTCCATGTCGCTACCGCAGTTCAGGACTGCCAGCGAACAATTGCGAAATAACTGATACATGCCACTACGGCTGCGGTCGAGCAGCTTGTTGACCTCGGCTTTGGACAGCACTTCCAGCAGGCCTTCCGGCGAAATCTGCGTGTCAACGGTGGGGTACATCATGGGGTAAGACTTTCTGAGAATTAGTGGAACTCGGTATAGTGTAACGAGAATGGCCGGGAGGTGGCCAGGCGTGTGCGTCGTGCG
>JAYVEF010000309.1:0-2607 GCA_043748965.1 Burkholderiales bacterium | reverse complement strand
AGCCTGCCGATCCGCGCCGCATCCGCCCGGTACGCATCGCGCTGCAAAACCAGCGCGACGACCTGCTCGCGTTCGCCGGCGTACTCGACAACAAGCTGGCCGCTATCGGGCGCGACCACCAATTACCGGAACACATCGTGCGCGCGGCCTGCGTGCTGCACCGCAAACCGAGCACATCGCCGTCATACTGGCAAGGCTGGAACCGGCTGCGCGCCAAAATGGGCAGCAAATTCCAGGCCGTCTTTGGTGCCGTGGCACAGGCCATGGCGCAAACACCGCGCTCGAGCGTACTGGTCGAGAACCTGAACTCGAGGCTGCGCAACTACTTTACGCTGCGCCGCCAGCTTGGTGGCTCGTATCTGGACCTGCTGCAGTTTTTCCTGAACCATCGGCGCTTCCTGCGCAACCGGGTACCGGAGCGAGTCGGTAAAGGCCCGACCCGGCTGATGACCGGCCAAGACCATCCCCACTGGCTCACGCTCCTCGGTCTGGGTCCGCTTCAGCCACAGCGATCCTGACCAACCGGAGGCATGTCGCCTCCTGGAGTCACTCCAGGAACACTGAAATTTTATTGTTCAGTTGGACGTAATTCGTTCGCCCCTGTTACCCGAAAAAGCCCCTTTTTAAACCACGCCCCAGCTTTTACCAACCGGTCGCTAACGTCAACGACACACGGCGGCCAGTACGGTCAGCATCTTGATGGCCCGTCCATGTATGGTTGCGTGATCGACTTCGACGCCACGTTCGGCCATCATTTCTTCGATCTGCCGCAGGCTGAGCGGGTGGACCACGGACCAGCGAACGCACATCAGGATGATTTCAGCCGGATGATGCAGCCGCAGGAACACGCCGCGCAAAGTTTCGTTCAACGTTTTTTGATCAATCTACATCGACCAAGGCTATCATCTTGATCTTATTGCGACAGAACCGTTAAAGCCGGAGGCAGCTCGAGGTGCGAATTTCGTAACACAGGTAGGCATTACGATCAAATTATCACGCTGCCATGTGGATGTTGGTCGAAGCTCGGATCGAAGGCGGTGCTGGCGGCGGCGAAGCAAAAACGGGGACGACTCGCGCGAGATGTTGCGTAGCCGTGCCTCCGGTTTTAACTGGACTCGTTGACGTCATCGGGGTTCCCCTAGCTTCGTTCTACTATCAGGTTATCTGTGCTTCAATAGCGGCCAAAGGACTTCCGATGGTGCGCAAAGGCGAGGAATGTTACCCTGTGCAGTGTGGAAGCCGCGACGACCTTATGCCATGCATACCGCTGCCTTCACTCGGCCTGCAGTGTCCCGACGAGCGAGTGCAGGGGCAACGAGACTAAGTTTAAAGAGCGTGTCGCGCGCCGGTCATTCCTCAGGTGCCACACGCAAAGGCCGGCGTCGTACATGAAGAAAGGGAAGGCAGGCAAGGGTTGTAGCGAAAAACTTCGCGAAGCGTCCTTGTGCTGCTGCACCTCCCGATCCCGTGAAGACTGGGCCGCTTCGGTTGTGCGAGCGTATCAATGTACAAGCTCTCGGCGCGTCGCCGGAGTTATTGCAAGGCAATGGTTCGTTCCAAGCCTATGGTTGATCAAAAATTGTGGCGTAAAGGCTAGAGCCGGTCGATGTGGATTGTAAATATCGCTTTGAAAAGGCCGTACACGTTTATCGTGATGGCGCTGTTGATCATTCTCGCGACACCGTTGGTACTGGTGCGAATGGCAACCGATATTTTCCCCGAGATCAACATCCCGGTCATCAGCATCATTTGGAACTACACCGGACTTTCGGCGCAAGAGATGGGGCAGCGTATTACTGCCAACAATGAGCGCACGATCACCACCACGGTCAACGACGTCGAGCATATCGAATCGCAGTCACTGGCTGGCGTAGCGGTCATCAAGATTTATTTTCAACCGCAGGCGAATATTCAAACTGCGATCGCCCAAGTTACTGCGGTCGAACAGTCGATCTTGCGCCAACTGCCGCAGGGGATCACGCCGCCGCTGATCATCAAATATTCCGCCTCCAGCATCCCCGTTATCCAGCTTGGTTTGTCGAGCGCGACCATGTCGGAGCAGGGATTGTTCGATCTGGCGCTGAATGCGATTCGCTCGCGCTTGGTAACTATTCCTGGTGTGGCAATTCCTTATCCCTACGGCGGCAAAAGTCGGGTGGTGTCGGTGGACCTCGATACCAAGGCATTGCAGTCGAAGGGTATGGCACCGGTAGACGTCGTCAACGCGATCAATACACAAAACCTGATTCTGCCGGGCGGAACCGCCAAGATTGGCGGCACCGAATTTTCGATCAATTTGAACGGTTCGCCAGCGGTACTGGATGAACTGAATAATTTA
This sequence comes from Burkholderiales bacterium, assembly GCA_043748965.1. Taxonomy (GTDB): domain Bacteria; phylum Pseudomonadota; class Gammaproteobacteria; order Burkholderiales; family Burkholderiaceae_D; genus Actimicrobium. Next base: position 269 of record JAYVEF010000309.1, on the reverse strand, counting down.
CCGATTCGCACCGTTAATGGCGCGACCACCTATGTCGGTGAGGTCGCCCACGTGCGCGACGGTTTCACACCACAAACCAATATCGCCAGGAAGGATGGTCAACGCGGGGTGCTGCTTTCGATCCTGAAAAACGGCGGCGCATCGACCCTGGATATCGTCGCCGCGATCAAGGATTCTTTGCAAAAAATCACGCCCGGCCTACCGTCCGGCGTACAGATCGCGGCGCTATTTGATCAGTCTGTGTTCGTCAAAGCAGCGATCTCTGGAGT
>JAYVEF010000308.1:0-2610 GCA_043748965.1 Burkholderiales bacterium | reverse complement strand
GCGGACATGCGCGTGCGGTGGAAGCACCCTGTGCGTAAAAGCACCCGCAAAGCAGAGGAAGCGCCTGCTGCAAATTAATAGCGAACGCCGCTTCGCGCAGCCGGTCAGGTACGGAACATGGAAGGTTCTGGAGTGCAGCCGGGAAGCCACCCTAGTGCACCGCGTGGTTTTTCAATCAAAAATCGCACAGGGCAGCGAAAAAGCGTGTTCGTGCCGCGGCGTTATGCTGTCCGGCCGTTGCTGCCTCGAGGGTGCACGGTTGTGCAAAAAAACGGAACGGTTACGGGTTTGGCTATTTTGTGCAGTGCAATAGGATATTCCTCGGGAGGCCATAGAATATTACGATTGGAGAGCATCGGATTAGAGCTTTACACTATTACTTTCATTAATTGCTCATTAAAGGCGCACTTCATGTCTCTTATCAACACCGAAATCATCCCGTTCAAGGCAACTGCGTTCCAAAACGGCAAGTTCGTCCCCGTCACGAGCGAAGACTTCAAAGGAAAATGGTCGGTCGTCGTGTTTTTTCCAGCTGCATTTACGTTCGTCTGCCCGACCGAATTGGGCGATTTGGCTGACCACTATGCTGAATTCAAAAAAATGGGCGTGGAAATCTACGGCGTCTCGACCGATACGCACTTTACACACAAAGCTTGGCATGCTTCCTCGGAGCAAATCAGCAAGGTGCAGTACCCGTTGGTTGGCGACCCGAGCCACCAGCTCGTTCGCGCGTTCGACGTGTTGATCGAAGAAGGCGACGATGCCGGTCTGGCGCTGCGAGGCACCTTCATCATCGATCCGGAAAGCCGTATTCGCACGATTGAAGTGCACCCGGACGGGATCGGCCGCGATGCCCGCGAATTGATGCGTCGCGTCAAGGCTGCCCAATACATTGCCGCGCATCCCGGTGAAGTCTGCCCGGCAAAGTGGAACGAGGGTGCTGCAACCCTGAAGCCATCATTCGATTTGGTCGGCAAGATTTAATACTACCGTTGCTGCAAAGCCCGGTAGCGCTGCTACCGGGCTTTTTTTATTTCCCACTCAAACCAATGCGAGTACGCCATGCTTGACGCCAGCACAAAAGCCCAATTGAAGAGTTACCTCGACCGCGTGACGGCGCCGATCGAAATCGTTGCGTCGCTGGACGACAGTGCGGCTTCCGCCGAATTGCAATCGCTGTTGCGCGACGTCACCGACTGCTCGCCACTGGTGACAGTCACCGAAAGCCGTGATGACCTGCAACGCAAGCCATCCTTCTCGATTAATCGACCTGGTGAGAATCACGGGCCGCGTTTCGCCGGCCTGCCAATGGGGCATGAATTCACGTCGCTGATTCTGGCCCTGCTACAGGTTGGTGGATACCCGCCCAAGGTCGAAGACGACGTGCTGCAGCAAATTCGTGCGCTCGACGGTGACTTCACGTTTGAAATCTATGTATCCCTGACCTGCCACAGTTGCCCCGACGTCGTGCAGGCCTTGAATCTCATGGCGGTACAGAATCCACGCATCAAAAACACGATGATCGACGGTGCGCTGTTCCAGAGCGAAGTAGAGGAGCGCCAGATCATGGCGGTACCAACCGTATTTTTAAACGGTACCGAGTTCAGTCAGGGCCGCATCTTACTGGAAGAAATTCTTGCGAAGATCGATACCAGCGGCGTAGAGCGTGAAGCCCGAAAAATCGACGCCAAGGCACCGTTCGATATGTTGATCGTCGGTGGCGGCCCTGCAGGTGCGGCCGCGGCGGTCTATGCGGCGCGCAAAGGCATACGTACCGGCGTCGCCTCTGAGCGCTTCGGCGGCCAGGTGCTCGACACACTCGGCATCGAAAATTTTATTTCGATGAAAGAAACCGAAGGTCCGAAGCTGGCGTTCGCGCTGGAAGAACACGTACGCAGCTACGATGTCGACATCATGAATTTGCAGCGCGCTAAAAAACTAGTTGTCAATACTGGCCCGGACCGCAATCTGATCGAAATCCAGCTCGAAAGCGGCGCAACACTGAAGAGTAAATCAGTAGTAATTTCGACCGGCGCCAGGTGGCGCAATATTAATGTACCCGGCGAAGAAAAATTCAAGAACAAAGGCGTCGCGTACTGTCCGCACTGCGATGGCCCGCTGTTCAAAGGCAAGCGCGTTGCCGTGATCGGTGGCGGCAATTCAGGCGTTGAGGCGGCGATCGATCTGGCCGGTCTGGTCGGCCATGTTACCCTGATTGAGTTCGACACCAAGTTGCGCGCCGACGCCGTGCTGGTGCGTAAGCTGGAATCGTTGAAAAACGTGACGGTTATTACCAACGCACAGACCACCGAAATCACCGGAGACCAAACCGTGAATGGCCTGATCTATAATGATCGCGCTGCCGACGTGTTGCATACCGTCGCACTAGAAGGCGTGTTCATCCAGATCGGACTGATTCCGAATACCGACTGGCTAAAAGGCGCGCTTGAACTGTCCAGGCACGGTGAAATTATTGTCGACAATCACGGCAGGACCTCGTTGCCAGGCGTCTTCGCAGCTGGCGACGCCACCACCGTGCCATACAAGCAAATCATCATCGCTGCCGGCGACGGTGCGAAAGCCGCGCTGGGGGCATTCGATCATTTGATC
>JAYVEF010000307.1:0-8778 GCA_043748965.1 Burkholderiales bacterium | reverse complement strand
TCTCGGCCGTAACCGCAGCGTGGCCCGCATGCCAGCAATCGTAATCGGTCACCAGCGCCAGCGTTGCATAGGCGATTTCAGCTTCGCGTGCGAGTCGGGCTTCCGGCATGTTGGTCATACCGATCACCGACGCACCCCATGAACGATACAGCGTAGATTCGGCCAGCGTGGAAAACTGCGGACCCTCGATGCAGACGTAGGTGCCGCCGCGATGCAGTGCTGAATTGGCAAACGACGGGCCTGCCGCTACGTCGGCGTAGGCCGCTGCCAGTATGCCGCTCAAGGCCGGACAAACCGGCTGGGCCAGACTGACATGTGCCACGGCACCGGCGCCAAAAAAAGTCTGCGCGCGTTGTCTGGTCAGGTCGATAAACTGGTCCGGCAGCACCATGTGGCGCGGCGCGACTTCTTCCTGAAAGGAGCCGACTGCCGAGACAGAGATCAGATAGTCGACGCCCAGACTTTTCAGTGCCCAGATATTCGCGCGAAACGGGATTTCCGACGGTAACAACTCGTGCGAACGTCCATGTCGCGCCAGAAACGCCACCGGAGTGCCATCCAGTGTACCGACGAAGATCGCATCCGACGGCATGCCGAACGGGGTCGGAATGGTGATTTCGCAGGCTTCGAGCAAACCCTGCATGCTGTATAGGCCGCTGCCACCGATGATTGCGAATCGAATTTTTTGCATGCTGTAGAAAGGAGCGATTAAAAAACTTACACGGCAGATTGTAATCGGAACCGCGCGCCCGCCGCATCTTGCGCCGAACGGCTAGGTCGGACAAAAAAGCTCGCCGCAGCAAGCCATTGTTTAAAATCATCGCACCGTTGCCGAAGCGAACGCCCCGTTCAGCATGCCTCTGCGGCAACAGCATCCAGCCTCGTCATCCCACCCACAACGGCGCCTCGTCCATCAGCGCCACCTGCTCACGCATTTCAAGCACCCTGTCCTGCCAGTAGCGCTGCGTGTTAAACCACGGAAACGCCACCGGAAACGCCGGATCCTCCCATCGCCGGGCGATCCATGCCGAATAGTGCAGCAGACGCAATGTGCGCAACGCTTCGATCAAATGCAGCTGGCGTGGATCGAAATCACAGAAATCTTCATAGCCGGCCAGCAGGTCCGACAACTGCCGCACCATGTCGCCACGTTCGCCCGACAGCAACATCCATAAATCCTGTATCGCCGGTCCCGTCCGACTATCGTCAAAATCGACAAAATGCGGTCCCGCATCAGTCCACAGCACGTTGCCGCTGTGCACATCGCCATGCAGGCGCAACACTGCAATATCGCCGGCGCGGTCATAGCAACGTCGCACGCCATCCAGTGCCTGCGCGGTAATCGTACGCCAGGCTTCGGCGATGTCGGGTGGAATAAAATCGTGTTCCATCAACCAGCTGCGCGGTTCCTCACCAAAACTGACAACATCCAGCGCGGGACGTTCCAAAAACGGTTTGATCGCACCGACCGCATGGATCCGGCCCAGAAAACGGCCCAGCCATTCCAGCGTAGAACGATCTTCCAGTTCGGGCGCGCGCCCGCCGTGTCGGGCGAATACCGCGAACCGAAAGCCATCCAGATTGTGCAGCGACTGACCGTCGCCGAGCCGGGTCGCCGGCACCACCGGAATCTCGCGCGCCACCAGCTCTTCCACATACCCGTGTTCCTCGAGAATCGCCGCGTCGCTCCAGCGCTCGGGCCGGTAAAATTTGGCGATGATCGGAGGGCCGTCGTCGATACCGATCTGGTATACGCGGTTTTCGTAGCTATTGAGCGCCAGCAGGCGACCATCGCCATGCAAGCCGATGCTGTCCAGCGCGTCGAGTACCAGCTCCGGACCGAGCCGAGCAAATGAGGGAGCGATTGTCATACCTGTATTGTACGGGCCTGGCGGCGGCTCGCGACGACTTTGATCAGCATAGGCGACCGCTGGCACCCGTCAGACGATACACTACGCCTGTTTAATTTTGCCGGAGCAATGCCATGCATCTCGATCAGCCGCTGTCGGAAAAGGAATTCGACGAACTGGATAAGTTCCTGCTGTCGGATCGTTGTGCCGATGATGGCATGACGATGGATTCGCTACACGGCTACCTGACCGCGATCGTGATCGGGCCCGAGGTCATCGCGCCGTCGGAATGGTTGCCGCAGGTGTGGGGCGAGACTGGTGAAAACGGACCGGCGTTCAAGACGCCGAAGGAGTTCGATCACATTGTCGGGTTGATGGCACGCTTCATGAACGAAATCGCCATCACCATGGAAGTCGCCCCGAAGGAATTCGAGCCGTTGTTTTGCGAATACGAATGGGAAGGCCAGCGTGTGCTGGACGGCGAAGCATGGGCCTGGGGTTTCTGGGCAGGGATACAACTGCGCGCCGACGCATGGAAGCCGATCTGGAGTTCGAACCTGGCAGAGATGATGCGGCCGATCTACCTGCTTGGCGCCGAAGAAATTGAAGAAGAAGAAATGCATCTGGTCGATACGCCCCTGAAGGCGCACAAGATGACGGTCGAGATCGAAGCGGCAATCCCGCATGTGTTTAAATTTTGGGCTCCGCTGCGCAAGTCCGGGGTGACGACAGTGCAACGCGATGCGCCTAAAACCGGGCGCAATGACGATTGTCCGTGCGGCAGTGGAAAAAAATTCAAGAAGTGTTGTGGGGTGGAGTGAGGCACCGCGCCATTCCAGCACACACGTGCGCTGACCGCAGTAATAGGATCAAGTCGGCTCGGCAAGCGCGCTTTCCCGGCCGGTGGTGTGCTGTCCTGATTGCCTTCCCACCAGAAAGACCGCTGCATGCACCCCGACAAAGTCGTCCGCACAGAAACCCGCTGCCTCGAAGACCTGCCTAACATCGGCAAGGCGTGCGCGGCCGACCTACGTCTGATCGGCATCACGGCACCGGCACAACTGATCGGACAGCGTCCACTGCAACTTTATCAAATATTGTGCGACCGGACCGGAACGCGCCATGATCCCTGCATGATCGACGTTCTGATGTCGGTCGTTGCCTTCATGGAAGGTGGAGACGCGCTGCCGTGGTGGTCCTTTACCGAAAGTCGCAAGGCGCTGTTGGCAGCAGGGTCGGTGCAGTGAACAACTTATCGAACGTGAGCGTGCCGACCATTCGGCCAGGCCTGAGCATGGCACTGCTGGCAAGCCTGTTCTGGCTTGCCACACCAGCCGCGGCCTGTCCGATCGCCATCGACGTCGGGCACTACCGCGACCGACCCGGGGCAATCAGTGCGCGCGGTGTGGCGGAATTCGATTTCAATCTGGCGCTGGCGAACGCAATTCGGCAAGCGCTTGAGCAACGCGGTTGCGCCGTGATTTTGATCGGCGCCGATGGCAACGCCGCTGACCTGCGCGCGCGCACGATTCAGGCGCAACGAGCCAGTTTTTTTCTGTCAGTGCATCACGATTCGGTACAGGAGCAATTTTTAAAGCCGTGGATGGATGGCGCGATGCGGCGTCGCTATACAGATCAATATGCCGGCTTTGCGCTGTTTGTTTCCCATGCAAACTTTGCACTGGAGAAAAGCCTGCGCTGCGCGTCGGCGCTTGGGACCGGGCTGCGGGGCGGTGGCTTCACCCCATCGCTGTATCACGCCGACGCGATGCCGGGCGAGCAACGACCTTTTGCCGACGTGGTAAATGGTGTGCATTATTTTGATGGGCTGGTGGTTCTGAAAACTGCGCAGCAGGCAGCGGTTCTGTTTGAAGCGGGGGTGATTTTGAATCCGGTTGAAGAAGGTGTGCTGTCGCTGGCAGCAACCCGCGAAAAAATCGCTGGTGTGGTGGCGACAGCGCTGTTGGGCTGCGTAGACGAAGTCCAGCGGTCGCCTTGATCGGGCTGGGAAAATACCGAATTGATGACGGGGTTTTGTGAGTGGCGTCCCTGGTGGCGCTCAAAAGCGTGCCATCGCAATTGTCGGCGTCCAATAGCCATCATTCCGGGGGCAGAGTAATTTGCGCGATACGCCACGCCAAAAAACCACTGACCCCCGAACAACTGCGTTGCCAACGATCCACGACCGTCATACGTACAGGCGCCTGCCCCCTCTACTGCCCGACATATGCCAGCCGCAACACCGTCCCATTGCGATCCTCGGTCAGATGAATTGCGCCATCGCCGCCGACCACCACCGCCACCGGCGCCCCCATCGCTTGCCCGGCCTTGGCCCCCCAGCCGCTAATGAGCTCAACCATCTTGCCCAGCGGTGCGCCCGTCTTATCCGACAGTAACGCCACCAACCGATGCCCATGCTGCCGGTACCCGTGAAATCCGATGATCAGACTCTGCGCAAACGACGCCGGAAATCCCCGTCCAGTGTAGAACGTCATACCGAGTGGTGCAGCATGGGCTGGCAGTAGCGAGGCAGGCGCCCGGAATCCACGGCAGTCGCGGCCCGGATATTCAGGGCTCGTCCGGTTGTTATCGTAGCAATACGGCCAGCCATAATCGGCCCCTCGCACGATACGGTTCAACTCGTCATGGGGCAATTCTTCGTCGTCCTTCATGCCGGGAATCGCCAGATTGATCGCATCACGTCCGTTCTCGCCCTGCCACAGTTCGCCCGTGACCGGCTGGAATGCCAGCGCCATCGAGTTACGCAGACCGCGTGCAAAATTCTCCCAGCGCAGTACGGCACCTCCTGGCCATTGCATCGTGTATTTGCGGATCACGGCGAGCGGTTCTGCGCCACTGGATCCGGGACACGGCGTCTTGCTATCGGGCGGGCTACCGTCGGCGTGTTCACAATGGTCGGTGCCGGAACCGACATTGACGAACAGGTCGCCACGCTGGTCGAACAGCATTGCGGTCAGTAAATGGCGGCCGATTCCCGGCAATGGTGCCACTGCGGAGCGCCCGCCGATTACATCGACTGCTATCGGCACGGCGGCTCGCGGATCGAAGCGAAAAATTCGTTTGACCGCGCCGACGTACACCAGACCGTCCGGACCAAGGGCGATGCCGTTAGGGCGGTCGACGTGCGCAAATAACTGCCGCCTGCGATATCCTGTCGGACCTTTTTGCAGCAGCCAGACGCTGCCACCATCATGCATCCAGCCGCCCATATCAATCAGTACCAGGTCGCCGTTTGCAAGCGGCTGAATGCCGCGCGGAAAAGCGAAGCCTTCCGCCAGAAGGCCAAGACAAAATCCAGCAGGCGTGACGACCACGAGACGCGGTAGACCGGCGCAGTCACCCTGCGGCGTGTAAGCCGATTTTGCCAGCACATTGCCAGCACCGACGAACATCAGAAACGTCAGTACCAGAAAGTCGCGCAATCGCGCAAATGTCAGCGTCATCAGAGCGCCCGATTCAGTCCAGTATTCCCAATGTCGGCTACTTTGCCGGGACCGACAGCCTGGCGAGAGAGTCCGGCATCTCCGACAGGTACCAGGTCAGCATTGCCAGCGCGGCGACCTGGCGACGCAAATTATCGGGATCGACCTTGTCCAGCGTATCGGCAGCGGTGTGGTGATAACTAAAATAACTGCGTCCATCAACCAGAGGCTCGAACGACGGTACCCCTGCCGCTTCCAGCAAACTGAGGTCTCCCGTACCGAGCGACTCACGCCGCTGCAGCACAGATGCACCAAAACTCTGCAGTGCCGGCATGACGGCTTCGATCCGCGCCATATCGACCAAAGCTGCGCTGGTCAGAATGCCGAGCGGACGACCGGCGCCGCTATCGGTTTCGATCGCTGCGAAATGGTGGGCGATGGCATGCTGGTTCGCGGCGAAATAGGCTTTTGCACCACGCTGGCCGTTTTCTTCGTTCATCCATGCGACCATTCGCACGGTACGACGCGGCTGTAACCCCAGACGCTTGAACAGATCGACCACCCCCATCGAGACTGCGACGCCGGCGCCGTCATCGATGGCGCCCTGCCCCAAATCCCAGGAATCGAGGTGGCCTGAAATAATCACGACCTGATCGGCCTTGTCGCTACCGGGCAGATCGGCAATCACGTTGAAGCTGTCGACATCGGGCAACGTTTGCGGTGTCAGCGTCAGATGCATGGTGAGCGCGCCTTTTGCGCCAAGACGGGTCATCAGCATGGCGTCTTCGGCGCTGACTGCGGCGGCTGGAATATGCCGGCCACTGTCGTCCCAATTGGTCGCACCGGTGTGCGGCAGACGGTAGTTGGCGCCGCCGACCGAGCGCACCAGTGCAGCGACTGCGCCCAGTGTGGCCGCCCGTGCCGGACCGATGAATCGATATTTTCCGGTCTGCCCATAAGCGGCGCCGGCGTTGCCGTTATCGGCCAGTATCTGATCGTAGGGAACGTCGAACAAAACGATACTGCCCTTGACTGCGGCAGCACGCAACTGCAGTTCGTCGAAGTCATGCACCACCACCACGGGCGCGGTCAGACCGTTTGCAGGGGTCGCGCTGGAACCGCCTAGCGCGGTCAAGCTAACTCGCTGGGTCAGATCGCCAGGCCGGCCTGGATAGCCGACCAGTTCCGCGGTTTCAACGCCACGCACCCAGTGCGGTGCCTTGACCGGCTGCAGCGTCACCTGCAGCCCGGACGCCCGTAGCGCCGCAGCAACCTGCTCGACTGCCGCCGCTGCACCGGGTGAACCGGACAAACGCGGTCCGATCCGGTCGGTCAGGTCGGTCAGACGCTCGTACGCAAAATTACTATGCATGGCTGCATCACGAATGCGCAGCAGGGTACTGGTATCGACGGCCTGGGCACCGCTGCTGGTTTGTGCCAATGCCGGTGAGGCGACGCCGATCAGCACGGCGCACAGAGTCGATGCGGCATAAAAAATCGGCGAGTAAGCGGTACGGAAGGTCATGGCGCGGATCGATTCAGCAATCAAATAAATAATCAGTAAAGCACAGGATGGTGAACACCAGGTTCACCCCGTGGATGCAAACGCCTCTCCTCAGATACGCTCGATGATCAATGCAATTCCCTGTCCCACACCAATACACATCGTGCACAGCGCAAAGCGCCCCTTGATGTCCTGCAATTGATTGATTGCGGTGGTCACCAGGCGGGCACCGGAAGCTCCCAGCGGATGGCCCAGCGCGATCGCGCCGCCATTCGGATTGACACGTGGATCATCGTCCTGCAGACCCAGATCGCGCAGTACCGCCAAACCCTGCGCGGCAAACGCTTCGTTCAGTTCGATCACGTCCATCTGATCCAGCGTCATGCCGGTTTGCAGCAGCACCTTGCGGGTGGCGGGCGCCGGGCCAATGCCCATGATGCGTGGCGGCACGCCTGCGGTGGCCATGCCGATCACGCGCGCGCGCGGCACCAGACCATTCTTGTGAGCACAACGTTCATCTGCCAGCAGCAAGGCGCAGGCGCCATCGTTGACACCGGAGGCATTGCCGGCGGTGATGGTGCCATCGGGCCGGACGATCGGTTTCAGTCTTGCCAGCGCTTCGGCCGAGGTAGCACGCGGATGTTCGTCATCGGTGATGATCAGCGGGTCGCTGTTTTTGTGCGCTAGCATAACTGGCGTGATTTCGGCAGCAAAAAAACCGCGTTGCTGCGCTGCCAGCGCCTTTTGTTGCGAAGCCAGCGCCATGCGATCCTGCGCAGCCCGGTCGATGCCGAATTCGGCAGCGACATTTTCGGCTGTCTCGGGCATCGAATCGACGCCGTACTGGGCCTTCATCAGCTTGTTGACGAAGCGCCAGCCGATGGTGGTGTCGAACAGTTTGGTATCGCGTGAAAACGCCATGTCGGCCTTGCCCATGACGTAGGGCGCGCGGCTCATGGATTCGACCCCGCCGGCAATCATCAATCCGGCTTCACCCGATTTGATCGCCCGCGCCGCCGTGCCGATCGCGTCCAGCCCGGAGCCGCACAACCGATTGATGGTGGCACCCGCCACGCCGACCGGCAGGCCTGCCAGCAAAGACGCCATGCGCGCCACATTGCGGTTGTCTTCGCCGGCCTGATTAGCGCAGCCGTACAGCACATCATTGACCTGCTCCCAGTCAACCGACGAGTTACGCACCATCAGCGCAGCCAGCGGAATCGCACCCAGATCATCGGTACGAATGGTCGATAAGGCACCACCATACCGTCCGAACGGGGTACGAATGGCATCACAGATATACGCTTGAATAATCATGATTTTTTTAAGGGGATCCTGAAATGCTGGAAACGACCGGCCACCCGCTACCGGAAATTTTGTGCTGATTAAAGCTTGATGAAATGTTCGCGGTAGTAGCGCAGCTCTTCAATCGATTCGATGATGTCGGCCATTGCCGTGTGCTTTTGATGCTTTTTGAAGCCGCTGGCAAGCGCAGGTTTCCAGCGCTTGCATAATTCTTTCAGGGTCGAAACATCCAGATTGCGGTAATGAAAAAATGCTTCCAGATTGGGCATCCCGCGCGCCATGAAGCGTCGATCCTGACAGATTGAATTGCCACACATCGGCGACTTGCCGGCCGGCACATAGGCTTTCAAAAATTCAATTAGCGCAGTTTCAGCGTCCTGTTCCGTTACCGTCGACGCCTTGACCCGTTCGATCAGGCCCGAGCGTCCGTGCGTACCCTTGTTCCACGCATCCATGCCATCGAGCGCGACGTCGGACTGATGGATCGCAAAGACCGGACCCTGGCCGATGATGTTCAGGTCGGAATCGGTAACCACCACGGCGACTTCGATGATGCGATCGGTATCGGGATTTAGGCCTGTCATTTCCATATCCAGCCAGACCAGATTGAATTCATTCGGGCGCGACACGGCTTCCGCGCTCGCGGCGTGTGGAACTGCTGCTTGTGACATAATTG